>CAMDOT010000046.1 GCA_945903635.1 Rhizobium sp. Q54
TCGAGGGACTCAACAACAAGATCCGCGTCCTGCAGCGACGAGCCTACGGATTGCGTGACGAAGAATATCTCCGTCTCAAGGTCCTCACCTGCATGCTGCCCGCCCTATGATCCCCCAAAATCACCCACTCGATTCCCGGAAGAGCCAAAAAACTTTAACCAACGCAAAGTGAGGCGTAGGATTCACCAATCATGCATGGCGTCGAGACAATCCTGAACGTCCTGGGCAGCGTCTGCCTGCTGCTGTGGGGCGTGCGCATGGTCCGCACCGGCCTGACGCGCGCCTTTGGCGCGACGCTGCGCCGTGCCATCGCCGCCTGCTCGCGCAACCGGTTCACGGCCTTCATCGGCGGCCTCGCGATCACCGGCCTGCTGCAGTCGAGCACCGCCACGTCGCTGCTGGTGTCTTCCTTTGCCGGCCGCGGCCTGATCCCTCTGTCGATCGCTTTCGCCATCATGCTGGGTGCCGATGTCGGCACCACCATCGCGGCCCAAGTCCTGTCCTTCGATCTCGGCTGGGTCTCGCCGCTGCTGATCGGCGTCGGCGTCATCACCTTCCTGTCGAGCGACTCCGACAAGCCGCACCATCTCGGCCGGGTGGCGATCGGGCTCGGCCTGATGCTGCTGTCGCTCAAGCTGCTGGCGCTCGCCACCTTGCCCCTGCGCACCGCGCCCGCCTTCAGGGCGCTGCTGCAGGGACTGCAGGACGAATATGTCATCGCCGTCGTCGTCGGCACCCTGGCGACCTGGTTCGTGCATTCGAGCCTGTCGACGGTGCTGCTGGTGATGTCGTTTGCCGGCAGCGGCCTGATCGAACCCAAGCTGGCGCTCGCCCTGGTGATCGGCGCCAATATCGGCGGCGCGCTGGCCCCCTACATGGCGCAGTCCGGTTCCGACGTGGCGGCGCGGCGCGTGCCGCTCGCCAACCTGCTGACCCGGGCGATCACAGGCATCGTCCTCCTGCCCTTCCTTGGACTCGCGGTCGAATGGCTGTCGCTGATCGACAGCTCGCTGACGCGCATGCCGGTGAATTTCCACACCTTCTTCAATATCGCGGCAGCGATCGTCTTCCTGCCTCTCGTCGATGTCGTCGCCTGGATGTGCCGTCGCCTGCTGCCCGACCGACCGGTGCCCGACGATCCGAGCAAGCCGCGCCATCTCGATGCCAACGTGCTCGACAGTCCGGCCGAGGCGCTGGGCTGCGCCTTGCGCGAGACGCTGAACCTCGGCGATCGCGTGGCCGACATGCTGCGCGACACCATCACCGTCTTCGACCGCAACGACGCCAAGGCCGTGAAGGCGATCGAGGCGGCCGACGATTCCGTCGACCGGCTCTACGAGGCGATCAAGCTCTATCTCATCCAGACCTCGCGCAATGAACTCGGCGAGGAGGACGGCAAGCGCTACGTCGAGATCCTGACGTTCACCACCAACCTCGAGCATGTCGGTGACATCATCGACAAGAACCTGATGGAACTTGCGGCCAAGAAGATCAGGAACCGCTACACCTTCTCGCCCGAAGGCATGGGCGAGCTGCGCGCCATCCATTCCCAGGTACTGGAAAACCTCAGGCTGGCGTTGAACGTTTTCACCACGCGCGACATCACGCTCGCCCGCCGCCTGGTCGCCGAGAAGACCGCCATGCGCGAGGCCGAGGCCCGCGCTGCCGACAGCCACTACGCCCGCCTGCGCGAGGGTCGCCCTGAGTCGATCGAGACCAGCTCGATCCACATGGACGTCATCCGCGACCTCAAGCGCATCAACGGCCACCTGACAACGGTGGCCTATCCCATCCTCGAAGCCGCCGGCGAACTGGCCGAATCGCGCCTAAAAGCCGTGCAGACCGAGGCGACGGGCCAACCGGCACCTTCCGTCTGATCGCTGTTAACGACCCAGCGCGCGTCTGCGCAGCTTTTTCCACAACGCCCTCGGCTCAACGCCCATGCCCCACAGGCTGGGCCTGTGCAAGAAGGTGTCGTCCTGCTTCTGAAATCTCACATGGACATCAGCCGCAGAAAGCGCCGGCTTCCGTCGCCGGAGCTGCTCCAGGGCCTTCTTTCGGATTTTCGCCAGAACTTGCTGAACGGACTCACGCTCAAAACTGAAGGTGCTGACGTCGACCCCGAGCACGCTGCTGACTATCCCGGCCTGTTCGGGCAAACGTATGCTGGTCGTCGTCGGACCGCTGCCGACGAAGGTCTCGAGTTCAGCGACACCGAATCGAAGATGGACTTTGTTGAAGAACAACATTTTGGAGTCGGCTATCGCAAGAGGCCGCCCGTCGTCGTCCTGCCACGTCCCTGGGACAGCCCTGTAGGACGGCACATCGACCCGCTCCGTCATCGAGGGATTCTCCTCGAAATACCCTATCAGCTCCAACCGAAGCCAATCCGACCAATCGTCATCCCCCAACGTCGACGAGAGCCTCAGAGTCGCCGGCAGACTTCTGGCCAAGGACGCTTCCTCGGTCAGTTTGATGGCATCGTCGAATTCATCCATTGACCTTCCACCCACGGGTCATCCAATCGACAAAATATCTGCATCGAAACGCATGCCGCTCCCTTTATAGCTTGATGCGTGCCCCCGCGGGATCGAAGGGGCATCGCAGCGACACCTTTGCCGCAAGGCGCGTGCCGGCGAGATCGACCTCGAAGCGGCCGGCATCGAGCCAGGCAGCATCAATGCCCGCGCCGTCCGCGCGCTTCACGTAGCCCATGCCGACCGACGCGCCGATCGTATGGCCGTAACCCGCCGACGTGAGATCGCCGACCGGTTTACCGTCGCGCAGCAGCGCCTCGCCACCCCACAGGAGCGGCTCACCGTCGGCGAGCACCACCGATACCAGACGTCGTGCCAGCGGCTTGGCCTTGGCCTCGAGCAGCGCCTTCTGGCCGATGAAGCCGCCGGGCTTGTCGAGTTTCACGGCCCAGCCGAGGCCGGCCTGGAAGGGATTGTCGTCGGGCGTCAGCTCGCGGCCCCAGGCGCGATAGCCCTTCTCGAGGCGCATGGTTTCGACTGCATAGTAACCGGCGTCGCGCAGGCCGAATTCGACGCCCGCCTCGTGCAGGGTATCGAACGCCGTGGCGGCGAATTCGACCGGCACGTAGAGTTCCCAGCCGAGTTCGCCCATGTAGGTGCGCCGCGAGGCGAGCACGGTGGCGTGGCCGACACCGATCTCGCGGATGGTGGCGAAGGGAAAAGCCTCGTTGGAAAAGTCGGCGCGACTCACTGATCGCAGCAGCGAACGGCTGAGCGGCCCCATCACCGAGAGCACCGTCCACGCCGCCGTCACGTCGGTCAGGATGGCGTGAGCGCCCTCGGGCATGTGGCGGCCAATCCAGTCGGCGTCGCGCGTCGGCTGGGCCGACCCGGTCACGATCATGAATTTGTCGCGCCCCAGGCGCGCGATGGTGAGATCGCTCTCGAACGTGCCGCGATTGTTCAGTAGCCCGGTATAGACGGTGCGACCCACCGGGACGGCGATGTCGTTGGCGGAGAGGTGCTGCAGCACCTTCTCGGCGTCGCGGCCCTGCATCAGGAACTTGCCGAACGAGGTCTCGTCGACGACCGTGACGCCTTCGCGTGTCGCGCGATGCTCGGCGGCGACGGCGTCGAACCAGGCGCCGCGGCCCCAGCCATATTGCATGTCCGGCGACTTGCCGATGCCGGCGAACCAGTTCGGCCGCTCCCAGCCCATCTTGTTGCCAAACCAGGCGCCCCGCGCCTTGAGCCGGTCATAGAGCGGCGAACGGCGGAACGGCCGGCCGCTCTCCTGCTCTCGCTGCGGCCACGGCATCTTGTAGTGCAGGCCCAAGGTCTCGGCGACGCGCGCCCGCAGCCAGGAGTCGTTGCCATGGAAACTCGCGAAGCGGCGGATGTCGACCGGCCAAAGATCCATCGTCGGCTCGCCGGCCGCGATCCATTCGGCCAATGCCATCCCGGCGCCGCCCGAACTGGCGATACCCATCGAGTTAAAGCCGGCGCCGACGAAGAAGCCTTTTAGGTTCGGGGCCTCGCCCAGAATGTAGTTGAGGTCTGGCGTAAAGCTCTCGGGGCCGTTCATAAAAGTCTTGATGCCGGTCTTCTCCAAGGCCGGGACGCGGATCAGGGCATTGTCCATCAGGATCTGGAACTGGTCCCAGTCGTCGGGCAGCATGCCGAATTCGAAGTCGTCGGGAATGACGTCCTTGTTCCACGGCTTGGCGTCGGGCTCGAAACCGCCCATCAAGAGGCCACCGACCTCCTCCTTGAAGTAGATGTAGCCGTCGGGATCGCGCATCACGGGCAGATCGCGCGGCACGTTCTCCATCTTCTCGGTGACGATATACATGTGCTCGCAGGAATAGAGCGGCACCGTGACGCCGACCATGCGGCCGACCTGTCGCGCCCACTGGCCGCCACAGTTGACCACGATCTCGGCGGTGATCGGGCCTTCGGTCGTCTGCACGCCGGTGACGCGTCCATCCTTGGTGTCGATGGATGTCACGCGGGTCTTCTCGAAGATACGGACACCACCGTTGCGCGCGCCCTTGGCCAGCGCCTGGGTGATGTCGGTGGGATTGGCCTTGCCGTCGCCCGGCAGCCAAACCGCTCCCACCAGATCGTCGGTTCGCATGATGGGATATTTGTCGCCCGCTTCCTTCGGCGTCAGCGGCTCGCAGTCGACGCCCTGTGCATTGGCCATGGCCACCGAGCGGCGCAACAGCACCATGCGCTCCTCGGTGCGCGCCACCGAGAGCGAGCCGCACTGCTTCCAGCCAGTGGCGAGCCCGGTCTCGGCCTCGAGCCTGGCGTAGAGATCGGTGCTGTAGCGGATCAGACGCGTCAGGTTCTGGTAGCTGCGAAGCTGGCCGACGAGCCCGGCAGCGTGCCAGGTCGTGCCGCCGCTCAGGCGGCCCTGCTCCAGCAGTACCACGTCCTTCCAGCCGAGCTTGGCCAGGTGATAGGCCGTCGAACAGCCCATGATACCGCCACCGATGATGACGACGCGGGCTTGCGTCGGGAAATTCGGTGCCATGTCAGAGCCGACCGCTCACGGCCGCATCGTACATCTTGCGCATCTCGGGAACTCCCGCCTTGACCGGATTGCCGCTCGCCGTCGGATCGACCGCGGCCATCTCGGCGAACTTGTCGAGATGCTCGACCTTCACGCCAAGTTCGGCCAGCGTATGCGGAATGCCGACCTCGCGGCGGAGGTCGAGGGTCCACTGCATGAAGCCGTCGAAGGTCGGGGCCCGCAGGTTGAGCCAGCGCGCCAGCCGCACGACCTTCTCCTCGATCGCCGACCGGTTGAACTGGACCACATAGGGCATGGCAACGGCATTGGTGAGGCCATGATGTGTGTCGAGCACCGCGCCAACCGGATGCGACAGAGAATGGATGGCGCCCAGCCCTTTCTGGAAAGCGGTCGAGCCCATCTGAGACGCCGCCAGCATGTGGCCGCGCGCCTCGATGTCGCGGCCATCCTTCACCACGCGCGCCAGGTTCTCCTTCACCAGCCGCATGCCTTCAACGGCAATACCTTCGGCATAGGGGTGATAGCCCGGGGCACAATAGGCTTCGAAGCAATGGATGAAGGCGTCCATACCGGTGCCGGCCGTGAGC
This sequence comes from Rhizobium sp. Q54, assembly GCA_945903635.1. Lineage (GTDB taxonomy): Bacteria > Pseudomonadota > Alphaproteobacteria > Reyranellales > Reyranellaceae > Reyranella. The sequence continues at coordinate 5,604 of CAMDOT010000046.1, forward strand.
TTCGCCGGCAGGCCGACAGTGAGCTCGGGATCGGCGATTACGATTGCCGGCATCATCTTGGGATGAAAGATCACCTTCTTGGTGTGCGTCTTCTCATCGGTGATCACCGACGCGCGCCCGGTCTCCGAGCCGGTGCCGGCCGTGGTCGGCACGGCAATCGACGGATAGATGCCGGCCGGATTGGCACGCGTCCACCAGTCGCCGATATCCTCGAAATCCCACATCGGCCGCGTCTGGCCCGCCATGAAGGCGATCGCCTTGGCAGCGTCGATGCCGCTGCCACCACCCCAGGCGATCACGCCGTCATGCTTGCCGGCGCGCAGCACGCGGATGCCCGCCTCGACATTGGCGGCAACCGGATTGGGCTTGACCTCGCTGAAGAGCGCCACTTCAAAGCCCGCCTTGCGCAACGCGATCATCGCATCGGCGATCATCGGCAGCTTCGCGAGACCCGGATCGGTGACCAGCAGCGGCCGCTTGAGTCCGACCGCCTTGCAGGCCTCGGGCAACTCGCGAATGCGGCCGGCACCGAAACGGATCGAGGTCGGGTAGTTCCAGTTGCCGACGAGCGGAGAAGACGCGGCCATCAGATGATTTCCATGTAGCGTTCGAGTTCCCAGTCCGTGATGGCCTTGCGGAACTCCCGTTCCTCCCATTCACGCGTTGCAGAATAATGATCGACGAAGGCATCGCCGAACAGATCGCGCGCCGGCTTGGAAGCTTTTAGCCGCCCGGCCGCTTCCATCAGTGTGCGCGGCAGTTGCGACTTCACCGGATGTTTTACCGCGTAGGAATTGCCCTTGATCGGCTCGCCCGGCTCGATCTTGTTCTCGATGCCCCACAGGCCCGCGCCGATGGCTGCGGCAAGCGCCAGATAGGGATTGGCATCGGCGGCGGCGACCCGGTACTCGACGCGGGTCGACTTGGCCGAACCCGGAATGACCCGCAGCGCCGTGGTGCGGTTCTCCACGCCCCAGGTCGCATCCGTCGGCGCCCAGAAGCCCGGAATGAGTCGCCGGTAGGAGTTCACGTTCGCGGCCACCATGGCCAGCGTCTCGGGCATCAACGTCCGCTGGCCGCCGACGAAATGGCGCATCGTCGTGCTCATGCGATGCGGTGCCTTCTCGTCGAAGAAGACCGGCTTGCCACCCTTCCACAGCGACATGTGCATGTGACCACCGCAGCCCGGCCAGTCCTTCGACCACTTGGCCATGAAGGTAGCGAGCCAGCCGCGACGCTGCGCCAACACCTTGGTAAAGAGCTTGAACAGTGCGGCCTTGTCGGTGGCGGCCAGCGCGTCGTCGACGCGCAGTGCTGCTTCGAGGACGCCGGCGCCGGTCTCGGTGTGGAGGCCCTCGATGCCCATGTCCATGGTCTCGCACATGGCGAGCAGGTCCTGGTACCAGTCCGACAGGACTGAATTGCGCAGCACCGAATAGCCGAAGAAACCCGGCGAGATCGGCTTCAGGTTCTTAAAACCCTTCTCGCGGATCGACTCGGGCGTCTCGACGAAGACGAAGAATTCGTACTCGAAGCCGACCTTGACCTCGAAGCCAAGCTTGGCTGCACGAGCCAGTACGCGGCGCAGCGTGCCACGCGGACAGATCTCCTCCGCCCTGGCCACGAACTCGCAGAGGAACATCAGGTTGCCAGGCTCGGTCGCGATCTCGCGGCAGGTGTCGGGCAGGATGCGGACATTGGCGTCGGGATAGCCGCTGTGCCAGCCGGTGTAGGTGCCGTTGTCGTAGAGCTGGTCGTTGGAATCCCAGCCCAGCACGACGTCGCAGAAGCCGAAGCCGCCTTCCAGCGCCGAATGGAACTTGTCGATATGGATGTACTTGCCGCGCAGGATGCCGTCGATGTCGTGGACACCCACTTTGACGTGGGTCAGGCCCCGTTCCTTGACGATCTTGCGGGCATCAGCCGCCGTCTTGACCTGGCGCGGTTCCATGCCGTCCCCCGATTGACTTCCACTTTCCGCAGTTTGTCAGAGGCCGGTCTATCTCGACAGGATGAAATCGACCGGCCAGGTCACCAGGCTGGGGAAGATCGTCAGGACCGCGGTGAAGATCATCATGATCAGGAAGAACGGGATCACCTTCCAGGCGACATAGGTCTGGGAATCGCCGGTGATGTTCTGGATTACGAACAGATTGAAGGCGACCGGCGGACTGATCTGGGCCATCTCGATGGTGAGGATGAGGAAGATACCGAACCACAGCTTGTCGAAGCCGGCGGCGAGCACGACCGGCAGCACGATCGGCAGGGTCAGCACGATCATGGAGAAGCCTTCCAGCACCGTGCCGAGCAGGATGTAGAAGAACATCAGGAACATGATCAGCACGAAGGGCGAGAGCTGCCACGAGGTGATGGCGGCCGAAACGAACTGCGGGACACGGAGGTTGGCCAACACGGTGCCGACCATGAAGGCGCCGATCACGATCATGCCGATCATGCAGGTGGTCTGGACGGACCCCAGCAGCGCGTCGCGGATGCCCTTCCAACTCAAGGTTCTCTGGCCGGCCGCCACTGCGATGGCACCAAGCACGCCGATGGCCGAGGCCTCCGACGGGCTGGCGATGCCGGCGTACATGGTGCCGAGCACGGTCAGGATCAGGAAGGCCACCGGCCCCAGCTCGATCAGGCTCCTGAAGCGGTCGCCCCAGGTCCAGGTGGTGTGATCGTCGTTCGGCACCAGCTTGGGGTTCAGGATCGACCGGATTGCCATGTAGCCCATGAAGCAGCCAGCCAGCGCAAAGCCCGGCAGGAAGCCGGCCGTGAACAGGCGCAGGAGCGATTCCTCGGCCAGCACGGCATAGATGATCATCGGGATCGAGGGCGGGATGAGAAAGCCCAGCGTGCCCGCCCCGGCCAGGCTGCCGACCGCCAGGCCCTTGTCGTAGCCTCGGTTCAGGAGCTCGGTCAGGGTGATGCGGCCAACCACCTGCGTCGTCGCCGCCGACGAGCCCGAGATCGCCGCGAACATCGAGCAGCCGATCACCGTGGTGTGGAACAGGCGGCCCGGCAGGAAGCTCATCCACGGCGCGATGCCCGAGAACAGCGACTGCGACAGCCGTGTGCGAAACAGCAGCTCGCCCATCAGGATGAACAGCGGCAGCGAGACGATGTCCGACGAGGTCGCCACGTTGAACGCCCAGTTGGCGATCAGCTTGTGCGTCGGCAGGTTGGTGTACATCTCCAGCAGCACGACCGCGGTGGCGATCAGCGCCGGTCCGATCCAGATGCCGACGCAAAGCAGTCCCACCATGAGGATCAGCAACCAGGTCAGGATGGCAGTCATGTGCTTACTCGATGTCCTGACCGATGCGCAGGCTGGCATCGTCGCCCGGCTCGCCGCGCAGCAGACGGCCGAGGCGCGCAATCGCCTGCAAAGTGAAGAGAAGCGAGCCCAGCGCCAGCGGGAACTGCGTGATCCAGCGCAAGATCTCGCTCTTCTCCGGCGAACGCGACTCGCGCATCCAGGAAAACCACGTCATCTCACCCAACGCCCAGGTGAGATAGGCGGCGATCGCGATGCCGCAAACCGTCGAGAACAGGTCGAAGAATCGCGCCACCGGCTTGGGCACGTTCTCGAGCAGCACGTTGACGCGGATCTGCGCGCCGGCACGCAGTGAATAGGCGGCCCCCATCAGGAACGCAGCACCCATCAGGTAGGCGCTGAATTCCCAGGCGAAATAGAGACTGACATTGAACAGATTACGGCATGCGACCTCGGCCACGATCAGGCCGAGGATGGACGCAATGCAGAACGCCGACGCCCAGCCGCCCCACAAGGACAGCTCTTCGATCGCGTCGAGGACGCGACCGACCGGATCGGGCGGACGATCTGAAGAACCGACGGACACGATCAGGAGCGTCCCAGGTCCTTCTTGTACTTGGCGATGATCTCGGCGGCGGCCGGGCCGGCGCGGTCGACGAAGGCCTTCTCCAGGCCCACGGTCTTTGCGCGCATTTCCTTCAGCATCGGCTCCGGCACAATGATCATTTCCATGCCGCCCTCGGTCAGGCGCTTGGAGCTGGTCGCGTCGGCCTCGACCGAGACCTTCCAGAACTCGGGCTCGAGCTTGGCCGCCAGATCCTTGATGATCTTCTGGTTGGCGGGCGAGATCTTCTTCCAGGTGTCGTTGTTGATGGTGACGATCTGCGAACTCCAGACGTGGTTGGTCTTGTAGAAGTACTTGAGGAACTCCCAGAACTTGCCATCGACGCCCGACACCGACGACGTGGTGACGCCGACCACGGCGCCCGACGCCAGCGCCGGCACCGTCTCGCCCCACGGGATCTGAACCGCGGCCATGCCGAGCGAATTCACCATGTCGCCGGCCTGGCGATCGGGCACGCGAATCTTGAGGCCCTTCAGGCCATCAAGCGTGTCGGATTTCGTCTTGGTATGGAGGTACTGCGTCGGCCACGGCACGGTGTAGAGGATCGTCTGGTTGAATTTGGTGGCGATCTTGTCGAACTCGGGCCGCGCGTACTTCTGCAGCACCTTGAGCTCTTCGGGATTGGCGACGAGGAACGGCACGCCCTCGATGCCGAGCAGCGGCGCCTCGCCGACCTGCTGGATGTTGAGGATATCGGCCATCGGCACCAGCCCGTCGCGCACGGCGTTGAGCTGCTCCGGTCCCTTGTAGCCCAGCGACCCGCCGGAATGGACGGTGATCACCACCTGGCCATTGGTCGCCTTGGCGACTTCCTCGGCGAACCGCTTGGCGTTCTTGGTGTGGAAGTTGCCGTCCGGCCACACTGTCGCCAGATCGAGTTTCATCGGCGCCTGCGCGCCCACGATCGAAGGCGCACCGATCACCGCCGCCGCACCCGCACCCACGCCTGCCTTCAAGGCCTTCCTGCGTCCCAGTTTCATCGAAGCCCCCATTTGCTCGTTGATTCCCCGTCCCAGACTACTCGGCCGCCTGTGGCGGCTTGTACGCATAAAGCTTGTCGGCTGTCTCCGGCGAGATCAGCTCGTCGGCGAGATCGTTGGCCACCTGGGCGCGATCGCGCTCGGCCGGCGCACCGATGCCGCCACCGCCCGGTGTCATCAGCATCAGGCGGTCGCCCGGCGGGATGAGCTGGAAGCCCTTGCCCTTGAGGACCTTGCCCGACTTCAACGACAAGAAGCCCGCCTCACCATCGCCGCCGCCGTCGCGACCGCGCGCCGGATAGTCGATCCGGTCGAAGGCCGCAAGCAGGTCGAACGGCTCGTCGATGCCGCTTTCGATCTCCATGATCTGGCCGAGGCCGCCGCGGGTGCGGCCGGCACCGCCCGAATCGGGTCGGAATTCCTTGCGCCAGAAAATGAGGGGCGTCTGGGTCTCGGCGATCTCGACCGGTGTGCCGCGCACGCCACTAGGATAGGCGGTGGCCGAGAGGCCATCCTTGTCCGGCCGTGCACCCGTACCACCGTTCGAGGTGATGGTCATGCCGAAGCCGTAGTTGCCGCCTTCGCCGCCCGCCACATGGCCGCGCACGTTGATGTTCCACAGGCACGACGTGCCCTCGGCCGGCACGCGATCGGGAATGACCTGGCGCAGGCAGCCGAAAGCCACATCCGGCAGCATCTGGCCGATGACGTGGCGCGAGGCCACAGCGTTGGGCTTGGGCGCGTTCAGGATGCAGCCCTCGGGTGCCGATACGGTGAGCGGCTCGAGCGATCCGGCATTGTTGGGAATGTGGGTGGCCACGACGCAGCCCAGGCCGAACACAGTGTAGGCGGTCGTGTAGGCGTGCGGCACGTTGATGCCGCGGGCGGAGACGCCCGTCGTGCCGGTGTAGTCGACATGGATGCCGCTGTCGGAGATGGTGAGCGCAGCCGCGAGCGTCACCGGCTCATCGTAGCCGTCGACCGTCATGCTGTTGTGCCAGGTGCCTTTCGGCAGCTTGGCGATCTCGGCCAGCACCGCCTCGCGCGAACGGGCGATGATGTGCTCGCCGAGCTGATCCAGTGTGTCGATGCCGAACTCGTCCATCATCTCGATCAGTCGACGGCTGCCGACGTCGTTGCAGCCGGCCAGCGAGTAGACATCGCCCTCGGTGTCGACCGGCTGGCGCGTGTTGGCGCAGATCATCGCCATCAGCGTCTCGTTCACCTTGCCGTGGTCGAACAGCTTCAGCATCGGGATGTAGAGGCCCTCCATGAACACGTCGGTGGCATCAGGACCGAAGCCGATGCCGCCAATGTCCATGAGATGGCTGGTGCAGGAGAACAGAGCCACCAGCTTGTCGTTGCGGAAGCAGGGCGTGGTGATGACGAAGTCGTTGAGATGGCCGGTGCCCATCCACGGATCGTTGGTGATGTAGGCGTCGCCCGGCTTCATCGTGTCGACCGGGAAGTAGCGTAGGAAATGCTTCACCGACTCGGCCATCGAGTTCACATGGCCCGGCGTTCCGGTGATGGCCTGGGCCAGCATGCGACCCTGGAGGTCGAAGATGCCGGCCGAGAGGTCGCCCGCCTCGCGCACGATCGGGCTGAAGGCAGTGCGCATCAACGTCTGCGCCTGCTCCTCGACCACGGCGATCAGCCGGTTCCACATGATCTGCAGATCGATCAGCCCGACGCTGTTGGACTGGCTCATGACCCTCTCCTCACCCGACCCGCCTCACCCGACCCGGCGGTCCATAACGATACAGCCGGAGGCATCGATATGCGCGGTAAAACTGGCCGAGATATAGGTCGAAGTCTCGTCTTCGGCCACGATCGCCGGGCCCGGGAAGGCGCTGCCCGGCGGCAATTGCTCACGGCGATAGACCGGCACCTCGGTGGTCCGGCCGCTACGGCCGTCGAACACAGGGCGGCGGCCGACCGGTTGAGGCATTGGCGCCGCAGGTGCTGCACCCTGCACCGCCGGCAGGTTGGTTTCGGTCGAGACCTGGACGGACCAGCTCAGGATCTCGATCGCCGCATTGGGAATATGGCGCTCGAACAGCAACGCATAGTCGCGCTCGTAGGCCGTGCGCAGTCCCTCGGCGTCACTCGCCACCAGCGGCCGCTGTGGCAGCACGACCATGATCTCGTGGCCTTGGCCAACGTAGCGCATGAAAGCCGCGCGGCGCTCGAAGGTCTTCATGCCGCGGGCACCGGGCGCCACCAGCGCCGTCGCCTCGGCGCTCATTTCGCCCAGGAGCTGCGAGGCGGAGGCGGCGTCGAAGGCGTCGAGCCGCATGTAGCGGCTGCGCACCAGTTCGAAGGACACGGGTGCCGCCAGAAAACCCACCGCCGAGCCCACACCGGCGTTGGGCGGCACGATCACGCGCTGAACACCGATCTTCTCGGCGACGCGCGCGGCATGCAGCGGCGCGCCACCGCCGAAGGCGATCAGATTGTACTGGTTGACCACGGCGCCGCGCTCGACGGCATGGACCCGGGCGGCGCTCGCCATGTTCTCGGAGACCATCTCGTAGATGGCATAGGCCGCCATGTCGGTCGACAGCCCGAGTCCCTGGGCGACATCGCGGTCGAGCGCGCCCTTGGCCGCTTCAAGATCGAGCGCGATCGTGCCGCCGGCAAAATCCTTGGGATCGATCGTGCCCAGCACGACATTGGCATCGGTCACCGCGGGATGCCGGCCCCCACGGCCGTAACATGCTGGCCCGGGCTCGGCGCCGGCACTCTCCGGCCCCACCGTGACGCGCTTCAACGCATCGAGTCGGGCGATCGAGCCGCCGCCTGCCCCGATCTCGACCATCTCGATCACGGGAATGCGCACCGGCAGGCCCGAGCCTTTCAGGAAGCGGGCCGCGCGGTCGACCTCGAACAGCCGCGCAGTGTGCGGCGTATAGTCGTCGATCAGGCAGATCTTGGCCGTCGTGCCCCCCATGTCGTAGCTCAGCGCGCGCTTTTCACCGGCGCGGGCCGCCACTTGTGCAGCAAAAATCGCGCCGCCTGCCGGGCCGGACTCGATCAGGCGAACGGGAAAGCGCCGCGCCGTCTCGATGGCGGTGAGGCCGCCGCCCGACGTCACGAGATAGATCGTGCCCTTGAACTTCTCGACGGCAAGGGCTGCCTGCATGCGCTCGAGATAGGAGTCCATGAGTGGCTGCACGTAGGCGTTGGCCACCGCCGTCGAGGTGCGCTCATACTCCCGCACTTCCGGGCAGACCTCGCTGGAGAGCGTCACTTTGAGGCCGGGCTGCTCGGCGTGCAGGATCTCGCGCGTCCGCCGCTCGTGGTCCGGGTTGACGTAGGCGTGCATGAACGCCACGGCGACGCTTTCGATGCCCTGGGCGCCTAACTCGGCCGCGACGGCGCGCACGGCGGCCTCATCGAGTGCCAACCGCACCTTGCCGTGCACATCCATGCGCTCGGGAACCGTGAAGCGCAGCGCGCGCGGCACCAGCGGGCGTGGTTTTTCGATGCTGAGGTCGTACTGGTCGTAGCGGCTCTCGTTGGCGATATCGAGAACGTCGCGGAAGCCTTCGGTGGCGATCAGGGCCGTGCGTGCGCCACGGCGTTCGATCACGGCGTTGGTGGCGAGCGTCGTGCCGTGGACGAAGACCTCGACATCGCCGAAGCCACGGCCGGAATCAGCCAAAATCAGGCGCACGCCGTCGAGAACCGCCTCTTCCGGCCGCTGCGGCGTTGTCAGCAGCTTGCGGGTCAGCCGTCGCCCGCCTGCTTCCAGCACCACATCCGTAAACGTCCCGCCAATGTCGACGGCAATACGCAAATCCCTGACCACTGCTGCTCCAAGCTCCTGTCCCACGGATGCGGGCGCGACCGTAGACCGGCCTCCTCCGCGTTGCAATTCGCAGGCCAGCGCGCCTATGGTCACCCTGTGACGGCCCACGCCTCCAGTCTCCGAGCGCGCATTCATGCGCTGCTGCATTTCACCGATCCCAGCGACGCGGGACGCCGGTGGCGGCGGCTGCACCTCTGCGTGCTTGGTGCTGGCCTATTCGCCGTGATCCTGCTGTCGATCGACGGCCTCCCACCCGATACGCGAAACGCCCTGCGCTACGCGATCTGGGCGGTCGCCAACCTGTTCTTCATCGAGTACCTCGTGCGGCTGTGGGTGGCGCCGGAGGAAGGGCGCTACAGAGAGACCTCCTCCACGATGGCCCGCCTGCAGTGGGCGATGTCGCTGCCGGGTCTGGTCGGGCTCCTGGCCACCGTGCCGATATTCATGTGGCTGGCCGGCTACCGCATCGTGGGCGCCGATGCCGCGTCGATCTTCTGTGCCCTGTGGATCCTCAAGCTCGGCCTGCACGCCCCCGCGCTCGGGACCCTGGCCCGCGTCGTGTCGAACGAACGCGCGCCGATCGCCGGCGTCCTGGTCCTGTTCTTCATCGTCCTCGTGATCGCCGCGACCGCAGCGCACATGCTCGAGCGCGGACGTCAGCCCGAGGCGTTCGGCAGCCTTCCCTCCGCCCTGTGGTGGGCCGTCGTGACGCTGACCACGACGGGCTACGGCGACGTGGTGCCGGTCACGGTGGGCGGGCGCCTGGTCGGCTCCGTCCTGATGATCAGCGGCATTTCCGTGCTCGCCATCATGACCGGCGTGCTCGCGACCGGCTTCTCCCAGGAAGAGCGGCGGCGCGAGTATCTCAGGGTCTGGGAACAGGTGGCGCGCGTGCCGATCTTCGCCGCCCTGGGCGTCGTCACCTTGTCCGAGATCGTGGGCAAGTTGCGAACCCGCTACTATCCCTCGCACGTCACCATCATGCGGCGTGGCGATCCCGGCGACTCGATGTTCTTCATTTCCAGCGGCGAGTGCGAAGTCCGCTTGCCGAGCGGCGGCACCGTGAGGCTTGGCGAAGGCGCCTTCTTCGGCGAAATGGCACTTCTGGAGCGCCAGCCGCGGTCCGCCACCGTGGCGACGGCACGACCGACCACATTGCTGGTGCTGTATGCCAGCGATTTCTACGAGATCGCCTCGCGCATCCCAGCCCTCGCCGAAGCCGTCGAAATGGAGGCGAAGCGGCGGCGCGAGGAGAACCTCGAACGAATGGCGGGTGAACCCAGGCGATGATTGAAACCGAATGACCAGCGTCATGGGAGGCACCTATCCCGGGGCCGGTGTCACCATTGGCCCGGCCCTCACCTTCGGCTATATCGCGGCCCGACACGCGGCCTCCTCGGCCAGCCGCTGATTGCCCCAGCCAATGAAAGCCGTCTGAATGTCGCTCATCACTCCCGTTATCCTGGTCGGAGGCTCCGGCAAGCGACTGTGGCCGCTGTCGCGCGAGAGCATGCCCAAGCAGTTCGTTCCCCTGCTCGGCAAGCAGTCGACCTTCCAGCAGACACTTCTGCGCGTCGCCGATCGCACCCTGTTCGGCAAGCCCGTGATCGCAACCAACGATGCCTATCGCTTCATGTGCGAAGGCCAGGCCAAGGATATCGGCATCGAGATCGACATACTGGTCGAGCCGTCTCGCCGCGACTCGGGGCCCGCCATGGCCGCCGCCGCCGCCTACACGCGTGGGCTCGGCGCCAAGGCCGTGCTGGCGCTGGCGTCGGACCATCTGGTGATTGGCGCCGAAGAATTCCTTGCCGGCTGCCGCGAAGGCCTCGCCGCCGTCGAGAAGGGCGGCATCGTCACCTTCGGCATCCCGCCGACGGAACCCAAGACCGACTACGGCTACATCCGCCCCGGCAGCGAGCGTATCGGGCCGGTGATGAAGGTTGCCGCCTTCGTCGAGAAGCCCAATGCCCAGACGGCGCTGCGCTACATCGCCGAAGGCCTGCTGTGGAACAGCGGCAACTTCCTGTTCCCGCCCGCGCTGCTGCTGTCGGAGATGGCCCGTTTCGAGCCCGAGATGGCCGCCGCCGCCGAAGAGGCCGTGGCCAAGGCCAAGAAGGTCGGCTCGACGGTATTCCTCGACGCCGAGGCTTTTGCCAAGGCACCGGCCAAGTCGATCGACTATGCGGTCATGGAACGCACCGACAAGTGCTGGGTCGTGCCCGCCCGCTTCCGCTGGTCCGACCTCGGCACCTGGGATGCCCTGCTCGATGTCGGCCAGGCCGATAACGAGGGCAACGTCACCGAAGGACCGGTCGAGATCGATCACGTGCGCAATTCGTACATCCGATCCGACGGTCCCCTGACCGCCGTGATCGGCGTCGAGGACGTGGTCGTCGTGTCGATGAATGACGCCGTGCTGGTCGGTCATCGCGACAATCTTCCACGGCTGAAAGACGTCGTGCAGCGCATGTCGGATGGCAAGCATCGGGCGGCGACCGAACATGCCGTGATGCACCGCCCGTGGGGCAGCTACCAGGATATCGACCGCGGCGAACGGTTCCGCGCCAAGCGCCTGACCGTCAATCCCAACGGCAAACTCAGCCTGCAGAGCCATAAGCGGCGGGCCGAGCACTGGGTCGTCGTCAAGGGCGTCGCCGAAGTGACGCTCGACGGAAAGATCATGACCCTGCATGAAAACGAGTCGGTCTATATCCCGATGGGCGGCATCCATCGGCTTGCCAACCCGGGGACCGAACCGCTCGAAGTCGTCGAAGTGCAGACCGGCGACTATCTCGAGGAAGACGACATCACCCGCTACGAAGACATCTACGCCCGCGTTTGACGATGCGGTTCGGCGCCCACCACGAATGGGGCAAGCTGCGCGAAGTCGTGATTGGCATCTCGCCGGCCGAGGATTTCGTCGTCTTCTATGAGGAATCGCAGCGCTGGCTCGTCCCGCCCGGCGATGCCTTCAGCCGCCAGCATGCCGGACGACGCCTGATCGACATCGACGCCGAATGGGCCAAACGTATCGAACGCCAAGTCGATGCATTGGCCGAACTGGTCGCGCGCGAGGGCGTAACGGTCCATCGCCCCGAGCGCCTCAAGGGCGCCGAGCGCACATTCCTGGCGCCCAACGGCGAGGGTGCCCAGCTCTTCGCGCGCGATGGCATGATCGTGATTGGCCGCCACGTCATCGACGCATCGCTCCGCCTGAAGTGCCGCCAGCGTGAACGCTTTGGACTGCGCCCCATCATCCAGAAGGCCGTGCAGACCCACGGTGCCTGCTGGTCAAGCGTGCCGCTGGGCTCACCCGGCTGCGTCGATGGGCCCTTCCTCGAAGGCGGTGACACGCTGCTCAACGGGCACGAAATCTATGTCGGCATGTCGGGCTGCGCATCAGACATGGCCGGCATCGACTGGCTGCAGGCCCTGCTCGGCGACGCCTATCGCGTGATCCCGGTCGCCTTGCGGTCGAACGTCCTGCACCTCGATTGTGCGCTGGGCCTGATCAAGCCCGGCCTGCTGGTGTGGTGTCCGGAGAAGCTGATCGACGGCCTGCCGACCTCGCTTCGGACCTGGGACGCCATTGCTGTATCCAGGGAAGAAGCCAACAAGCTCGCGACCAACGGGCTGATCCTCGAGGAAGGCCGCATGATCGTCGATGCCGACAACCAGCGCGTCATCGAGGAATTGCGCAAGCGCAAGGTCGAGGTGATCCCGCTGCCTTTCGACGGCCCGATTTCGACCGGAGGCGGCCTGCGCTGCGCCCACCATCCGCTATTGCGCGAAAGCGCGCTGAGCTAAACGCCCTTCTTGGGCGTGCGGTCGAAGACGACCGGCTTGGGTTTGCTGAAAGCCTTCCCGATGTGCACACCCAGCGACCGGACGACCGTCGCGACCTGACCACCGGCGAAACGCAGCAGCACGAGGCCGAACGCCAACGGCGGGATCTCGCCGCCCCGGATGAAATTGTGACCCGCCCGCAGGAAGGTCGTTGCGCAGATCAGTACCCAGACGACGGTGATGACGAACAACATCAGCAGTAGCGGGATGAGCTTCGGCGCCAGCAGCGCCGCCAGCAGGCCGGACACGACGCCGACCAGCAGCACCGGCTGATTTAGCGCCATGCAGAGATGCAGCAGTGCCGCCACCTTGGCCGATGGCGTGATGTCGCGGCTTTTCAGGATCTCGGGAACCATCCGGAACGAGACGTGACGGAAGCCGTCCTGCCAGCGCTGCTGCTGGCGCAGCCACGTCTTGGTATCGGCCGGCAACTCGCCCGGCACGCCCACGCTGGTCAGGAACAGCGCCCGCCAGCCCTTCACCCAACCGCGATAGGTGAGGTCGAGATCCTCGGTGACGGTATCGCCCTTCCAGCCGCCACCTGCGTCGATGGCCGCACGTTGCCAGATGCCGCAGGTGCCGTTGAAGGGTAGCGGATGTCCCGCCCAGCAGCGCGTGGCCTGCTCGATGCCGAGATGGGCGTCGAGCGTCACCATCTGCATCTCGGTGAGCGTATTCTCGTACGGATTGAGGAAGTCGAAGCGGGCCTGCACGAAGGCGGTGTGCGGTTCGGCGAAAAACGGCCGCATGCAGACCCGCAGGAAGTCGGTCGGCGGGACGTAGTCGACATCGAAGATCGCGAAAAAATCATGGGGCGTTTTCTGCATCGCCTCGTGCAGTGCCCCGCCTTTGTAGCCGCTGCGATCGGTGCGCTGCAGCGCCACCACATCGAAGCCCTTGGCCCTGAGTTCGGCCGCTACCGTGCGAACCATGTCGGCCGTCTCGTCGGTACTGTCGTCGAGAAGCTGGATGTGCAGCTTGTCGCGCGGCCAGTCGAGTGCGGCGGCCGACTCGGCACCGCGGCGAACCACGCTGCCTTCGTTGAAGGATGGAATCTGGACGACGACATGCGGCAGATCCGCGTCGGCCGGCAACGGCGTCGACAGCAGCATCTCCTCGCGGCGGAGGCCGGCATCCTTCAGGCGGTGATGCAGGACCACCATGTAGAGCAGGCTGCCGATGAAGGCGCCCAGCAGGACGCAGCAGACCGCAAAGATGGCGGCGAAGAGAAGGGCCAGGACGGCAAGGATAGCCATGGGTCGCTGAGCTGCCTGTCTTATGTACCGGTCTTATGTACCGGTCTTGGGGGTGCGATTGAACTCGGTCTTCTTGCCGAAGCCCGCACCGACGATGGATGCCGCGTTGGCCACGGCGAGATAGACGATCAGGGCCGGCACGCTGGCCGCCGTGACGAGGTAGCGCACCAGGTCACCGCGCTGCAGTCGCCGATAGGCGCCCCAGGTCATGCCGACCAGCACCACTAGCATCGTGACCAGCCAGAACCAGAGGCCGAACCGGAAGATGCCGAGCAGCCGGCCATGGCCCAAGATCGACAGAACCAGGGCCACCACGCCCACGACCAGGAGAGGAAAGATGAGCTGTTGGCCGAGTGCCACGGTCGTCGTGAGCTTGGCTTCGGTCGACCAGGCCGAACTCCAGATCGGCCCCAGAAGCTTGCGCGCAACCTGGACGAAGCCCTTCGACCAGCGGTTCTGCTGAGCCCCGAAGTCGCCGATCTTCTGCGGCAACTCGCCGACCACATGCGGTTCCATGAGGAACACACCGGTCCAGCCCTTCAGGTACGTTCGCAGCACCAGGTCGAGGTCCTCCGACAGCGTGTCGTGCGACCAGCCGCCGGCCTCCTCGATGGCGGCGCGCCGCCAGATGCCGCCGGTTCCATTGAACTGGAACGGCACGCCGCGCCGCGCGCGGACGTCCTGCTCAACGGCGAAATGGGCGTCCTGCATGAGACGCTGGGCGCGCGTCAGCCAATTGCTCTCGCCGTTGCCCCATTCGATGCGGGTCTGGACGAACGCGGCGCGCGGATTGGCCAGCATCGAGGCCATCGCCTGCCGCAGCCAGCTGGGCGGCGGCACGAAATCAGCATCAAATACCGCGACATAGGGGGCATCGCAGAGCACCATGCCGGCGGCCAGCGCTCCGGCCTTGAAGCCGCTGCGATCGGCGCGCCGGACATGCACGACGTCCATGCCGGCACGACGAAGCCGCGCAACCGCATGAACGGCGATGTCGGTGGTGATGTCGGTGCTGTCGTCGAGAAGCTGGATCGTCAGGCGATCGGCCGGCCAGTCGAGGGCCGCTGCCGCCACCAGGGCCCGCTCGACGACGAGCGGCTCGTTGTAGACCGGGAGCTGGACCAGGACCCGAGGCAGATCGGCCGCAGGCGTCGGTGCGTTCTCCGATACAGACGAAAGCTCGAACAGCCAGTAGACCAGATAGAGAAAATAGACCGCGATGGCGAACTGCGCGGCCAGACAGAGCAGAACAACGATGTCGAATGCCAGGAGCAGCACGCTGCCCTGCCGCTCAGTGATAGTGGATGGGCACGTCGAAGCAGCGACCATCCTCAATGTGCAGACGGCGAGATGCCACGTCGAAGATCCGCTCGTCATGCGTCGACAACACCACGGCGCACTTGGCACGCATGGCGAGATCCTTGAGCTGGTCCACGACCAGCCGACCGGCCACCCGATCGAGCGCGGAGGTCGGCTCGTCGGCAATGATGAGATCCGGCAATCCGATCATGACGCGGGCGATGGCGACACGCTGCTGCTGGCCGCCCGACAGCTCGTCAGGCCAGGAATCGGCCTTGTCGGCGAGCCCCAGCATGCCGAGCAGATGCCGCGCCCGCGGCTCGTCCCAAGCGGCATCCGACAGCGGCGTGGTCGAGACGCCGGCGATGACATTCTGGAGCGCCGTAAGCGACGACAGGAGATTGCGCTTCTGAAACAGGAACCGGACGCGGTTGCGCAGGGCGTCGAGTTCGGATCCGCTCACTCCGACGAGGTCGGTGCCAAGCAGGCGAAGCTTGCCCTCCGATGGCTTGCGCATCGTGCCGAGGATCGTAAGAAGGGTCGTCTTGCCCGAGCCCGAAGGGCCGGTGACGATCACGAGTTCGCCTTCCCGGACCTGCATGTTGATATCGAACAGCACGTCGACGCGCTGCGGCCCCTCGCCGTAGTGATGATGGACGTCCACCGCCTCGATGACCGGCGGCCCGAAACCATGGGGATTGCTGGGGGGATTTCCGGTCATGGTCACTCGAACAGCATGATCGGGTCGACCTTCCACAGTCGCCGGATCGCGAACAGGCTCGATACCACCGTCATGACCACGCAGGCCGCGAGCGCCACCGCCATTTCACGCAATCCCATCGACATGCCGAGGTGCATGGCGGCTTCGGTGGCGCCGTAGACGAAGCGCCCGAGCGTAAACGCCACCAGGAAGGCCGGTGTGATGATGGCGGCGCCGATCTGGCCGATCATGAAGAGAAAGAACCACCAGTCGTAGCCCAGGCTCTTCAGGATGGCATACTCCGGCAGGTAGAACCGGATGATCTGGTACTGGGCGTAGTAGATGAACACCATGCCGATCATCACGCCCATCACGAAACCAAGGTCCGTGATGTAGCCGACCGGGGTTTCACGCGACCAATAGCTCTTCTCGCGCGCCTCGAATTCGGAGATGGTGATGACTTCGCCGCGGCCGGCCAGCTCGCGATTGAGGTCCTGGCGCACCGCGATCGGGTCCGATCCCGGGGCGAGCCGAATGGCGATGAAGGCAGGGCGATCGGACCACCAGGCACCGAAAACTTCGGACATGGTCCCCTCTGACATCATGACGGCGCCGTCGTTCAGCACGTTGGGGCCGATGGCGAAGGTTCCGACGACGAAGAGCTGGCGCAGCAACCCGCGATTGTCGGGTGGCCCGAGCACCGGCACTTCCTTGTTCTCCCCGATCTCGCCGAGATCGCCGAAGTAGGGTCGCGATTCGCGGTCGTACAGCAGGCGCCGCGCTTCGCGCAGCTTGTAGAGGTTTTCGCGCAGGCCCGGCACGTCAATCGCCGGCCGTTCCACGTCGATCGCATACCAGGCAATGCGCCGCGACCCCGACATGCCGGGATGGGTTATCGACATGACACCGAACCACAGCGGCATCGTACCGGCCACCGACGGGTTGGCCGACACGATGTCGGTCATCGCCACGGGAACCTCGGCGTGGAGCTGCAGCGACTTGAAGCCGTACGGCACAAGGACGAGATCGGCGGCCACGGTGCGATGGAGGCGTACTGCCGAATCGTAGACCGCGCGCTCGATGCCGAGCTGGGCGAAGATCACCAGCAGGCTGGCGGTGACACCAGCCAGCGACAACAAGGTGCTGGTCCGCTGACGCTTGAGCTGCTGGGCGCCGAGCGGCATCGTCGTCGCCGTCTTGGCCGCCGCGCGCAGGCGGGCGAACGAAAAATCCGGCCGCCAGCGACGCCGCTTTGGGGACGGGAGGGCTGGTAGAGCCAGTGTCATCTCAGCTCAGGGGAAGGTAACGCGCGTCTCTCGCCCCAGCACCCGCGGCATGCTGGACGGGTCGTCGAGCTCGATCTCGACCTGGACCACGCGGCCGTCGGTCGACGAGCCGCCGTCCGGCTCAACACGCTGCATGCGCTTCACCGTCGGCGCCACGCGGGAAATCGTTCCCTTGTAGACGGTCGTACTGCCGCGGAACGTCACCTCGACCTTGCCGCCCGGAACGACCCGGCCAACGTGCAATTCGTCGACGTCGGCGAGAATCCGCAGCTGCCCCAAGTCGACGATCTTTGCGATGCCGCTGGCGGATACCCGCTCGCCCTGACGCGAATAGATCTGCACCACCACCCCGTCGAGGGGTGAGCGGACAAGCGCCTGCTCACGCGTGGTCCGCGCGTTGTCGAGCTTGGACTTGATGATGCTGATTTCCGTTTCGATCTGCCCGAGGTCCGACTCCAGCGTCTCCTTCTGGACCCGGAGCTTGGCCTGTTCGCGCTCGAGGTTCTGCTGGGAGATGCTCAGTTCGAGCTGCTTCTGGTCGGGCGGCAGGCCCGAGCGCTGCATTTGAAGCGCTTTGAGCTTGTTCGACTCGGTTTCCGATTTTACGACGACTTCCTGCATGGCGATCTCGGCCGTGCGGTAGCCGCCGATCATCGCCTCCCGCTGCTGCTTGGCCTTGCTCAACTCCGCTTCGGTCGAGCGGACGGCAACGTCGGCCTTGGGATAATTCGACAGAACGGCAAGGATGTCGTCTTTCTTGACCTTCTGGCCGTCGGTGATGCGGAGTTCAAGGAGAACCGCGCCACCCCCCGGATCGCCGGCAATCACCACCGTTCCCGCTGGCGCATCCGTGTAGCCGCGCGAAATCAGCGGCCCGAGTGGACGTGCACCATCCTGGGCGCTGCTGGTCTGCCGTGTGGGGGTCATCCACATCGCCAGGATGGCAGCGATGACGAGCGCTGCCACCCCCGCCGCACCCCATGTGAACTTTCTTGCGCGCGCCATTGCCAATTATACCAGATATCGTGTCGTGTCGCTCGACATGCCGATCAGAATGACGGCAGCGCAACCGACGACGTGCCGGTGCTCCGGACGACACTAACAATCGAGAAAGTACGGTAAATCGATGTCAGAACCTTGTCATATTCGTACAGTGGCGCATTCGTGACATAGATTACGTCGCGCGCCTGCATCCCGAACTGCTGCGCGACGAAAATCGACACCGGCTGCATCAGATCCAGGCGGAAAACACGCGCGCGGGCCGCCAAATTGGCCTTCAAATCACCCATTCTGAAGACATAAACGCCGGTTTTGTTGGCGCGGATATCATTCAACCCGCCGACCTGGCCCAGAGCCTCCAGAAGCGACAGATTGTGCTTGGTCATCTCGACGTTGCCCGACTTCATGACCGCGCCCAGCACCGTGAAAACCCGGGAATTGGGCCGGACGACGATCTCGTCGCCCTTCTGGACCGCAATATCGGCGCCGGCCAGAAGCTCCGAATACTGCGCCGTCAGGATCACGTCACCGTGACGCCGCACCACGACCTCGACCTGCGTCTGCCCGCCAACCGCGCCGCTCTGTCCCCCGCCGCCAGTGCTGACCGGACCGCCAACCCGGTTGATGGCATCGACGACGGATCTCACACCCTCGAGAATCGAGACGCGCCCCGGAGTCTTGACATCGCCCGAGACCATCACGGTGTGGGTGCGATCGGCCACGAACTCGACGATGACCTGGGGATCCTGGGCTTTTCCGTTCAATTGCTGGGCGATGCGACGCTCGATCTGGCTGAGGTCGAGGCCGGCGACCTGGACGGTCCCCACGAACGGAATGTTGATCGTGCCTGCGTCGGTGACGCGCTGGACGCCGAAATCAGCGCCCGGCTTTTGAATCGTCGGGAATATGCTGCCTTCATAGGGCTCGAAGATACGAACCTTGATCGCATCCCCCGGCGCCACAGAGATCTTGCCGCCGGCCGACAACGCGCTCGTGGTCGACGGACGGTCGACGCTCTCTGGCTGGCGGTAGGCGGCAATGGTGGTCGGCGTGAGGTCGATCACGTCGAACGGCAAGGCCTCGGTAGCAGTTCCCTGGGCACCGCCCATCCACGGACCATCGCCAGGCAAGGCTGTGCACGCGGCAACACCGATACCCAAGCCGAGGACAATGGCGGTAGGTCGCGCGACAGCGCGCAGCCAGCTCCAAATTGTCAAATTCCGATCTCCGTCCGGAACGGTCGCACCACGACGTGCCGCGCCTCGTCCCTTCCCATAATCAAGCCTCAGCCCGCCATGTAATTAGCCCGTGGCGCCATGCGGGTGCAAGCGGTCCTCAGACCCAGATCCGCCTGCGCGCTTCGAGGCCAGCCTGGCGAGAGCCTGTTCCGTCGAATCGGCCACATCGAACAGCTGCGAAAACCCACTAACCAGCAGGCAATCTGCCGCCGGCCCGCTAAAAGAACAAAATACGATCCGCGTCGACCGCTCGGCCGCCTTGTGGAGTGCGATTGCCAGGGCGCGCACGCCGGCAGCGCTCATATAGGTAACTGCGCTTCCATCGACGATAACCCGGCCGGCCGGACGCAATGCGCCAACCATCAGCGCCTCGACGGACGCCGAGGTTACCGAATCGACTCGCTCCGGCAGCATGATCGTGGCGATCTCGGTCTCCGCAGGTGCTCTTTTCATACGGATTTCCCTACCGAACCATCCCCACGGGAACTCCAGTCTCCCCCGAGGTCGGCGCCGCGCCAATAGATCGCGCGACTGGCCAGCGCACTTACCATCAACGCCGGCGCCAGGGCCTCACGCGCCAGCGCCGCCACCGCCGCCCGCCATCCAAATTCGAGGCCACGGCCCGCCATGAACCATTTCTCGCCCGCCAGCCACGCCGCGGTATGGACGAACAGGCCGACAATGACGACACCCGGCCGTGCTCCCGCGCAGGCGAGTGCGGCGGCACCCGCGGCACCCGAGGCTGCCCAACCGATCACCGGCTCCCACAGCACCAGCGGCCACACCGGCAGGCGCAATCGGGTGCGCGCCCAGCGGACCTGCCGGCGCCACACCGTCGTCCAGTCCCTGGCCCCCAACGGCAGCCGCAGCATCACCTCGCCCAGGCATGTGCCGAGGCCCAGCTCGCGCACCGAGCGAACGACGGAATAATCGTCGGCGATCCATCGATTGAAACCGCGCCAGTTGCCGATCCGTTGCAGGGTGTCTCGCGACAGCAGGGTCACGCCTCCCGAAGCGACGGCCAGACCCAGGCGGTCGGCCGCAAACAGGAACCTCGCCTGATGCCCGTCGATGTACGCCCGCTCCATTTCAGCGGCGAAGTTACCCGGCGCGTCAGCGGCCTTGAGCGCTAGTACAAGGCCCATCGTGTCGGACAGCGGCGCCGCGGCGCGGCAAAGCTCGTCGACCCCGAACACGATACCAGCGTCGCACAAGCCCACGATCTCCCGGCTGGCCGCCTCGAGCCCCTTGCGCACATTGTTCATCTTGGGATTGAAGGTGTCGTCGTTGCCGACGAGGATCGGCGCCTCTGGCCACAGGGCCCGCGTCGGGGCCACGGCACCGTCGTCGGCATGGGCCACACAGATCAGGACCTCGACGCCTGTCCGGGCAAGTTCGGCGAGTGCCGCGACGTAGGCCGGCGACGCGTCGCCGGCGCCGTTCATTGGCGCCACGATGCTGAAATCGGCAGGCCGATGCCGCGCGGCCGTCATCCGTCTAGGCTGACGCGCGAGCGCCGCACTCGCCCAGTGCACGGCCGAACTCAGCGACCACCAGCCGAGCCCGAACCAGACGGGGGCACCGACATCCATCCGTCATCTCTTCTCGCCTGCCGAGAAGCGATTCACGTCGTCTTTTTCCACCAGCAGCGCGCGATGATACGACCGGATGACCTCGTTGGGATCGCCCTGTTCGCGGATCCGGCCGTCCTCGATCCAGATGGCGCGCGTGCACAGGCGGCGCACCTCGGCCATCGAATGCGACACGAAGAGGAGCGTGCCGGTCTTGCGGAAATTATCGATCCAATCGAGGCACTTGCGCTGGAAGGCGGCGTCGCCGACCGATAGGGCCTCGTCGACGACCAGGATTTCCGCCTCGACATGGGCGCAGATCGAGAAGGCCAGGCGCGTGCGCATGCCCATGGAATAATGCTTCACCGGCTGATCCATGTAGTCGCCGATACCCGCGAACTCCGCGATCGAGTCGAACTTCCGCAGGACCTCTGCCCGCCTGAGGCCGAGCACGGCACCGCCGATCAGGACGTTCTCGCGGCCCGTCAGCTCCTGGTCGAAAGTCGATCCCAACGCCAGAACCGGCGCGATCCGGCCCGACACCCGGAGTTCGCCATGGCTGGGCAGGGTCATGCCGCAGATGACCTGCAGCAACGTGGACTTGCCGCAGCCGTTGCGCCCCAGCACGCCGATGCTCTCGCCGCGCTTGACGCTGATGTCGATGTCGCGAAGCACCCAGAAGGGCTTGAAGTACGCCTTCCACCACCCGAACAGGACCTGCTTCAGCCAGTCGTTGCGGTGGGCGTAAAGCTGGTAAGCCTTGCCGAGGTGCTTGGCCTCGACGACGATCTCAGATGACGTCGACGATGACATTCCGGTACCTGTCGAAGAACCAATAGCCGAAATAGAAAGTGACGACCGACGTGAGCAGGGTCCAGCCATAGACAAGGAGGTTCGGCACCTTGCCGAGCAACACGATGTCGCGCATGACCTCGACGTAGCCTGTCAGCGCATTGGCGTAGATCCAGAAATCGAGCGGCGGCGGCAGTGAACTGTGCTGGTAGAAGATCGGCGTGGCGAACATGAATAACGGCACGACGTTGATCATGAAGTAGCCGGCGTCGCGGGTGAAGGCACCGATCGCGCACAGGAACCACGCCATGCCGATCAGGAACGCCATGAAGGGGATCAGGATCAGCGGCATCAGCAGCACCGTCCACGGCAGGCTGCGGGTGATCGCGAGCTGGAAGATCAGCATGACGCCGATCGAGATCAGCGTGTAGGCGGTCGCGCGCAGGGTCGATATCACCGCCAGCATGTCGCTGGGAAAGATCGTCTGCTTGATGAAGTGGGTATACTCGTGCAGCAGCATCGGCGCGCGAAACGCCATTTCGGACCAGAAATTGAAGACGATGATGCCGCTGAAGATGAACAGCGAGTAGGTAACGAGCGTTCCGCCGCTCTCGGCGCCCGGCAATTTCAGGTTCGTGGAAAAGGCGAAGGAATAGACGGTGATGGCAAGAAGCGGCGCAACCACCGCCCAGATCCAGCCGGCGATCGACCCCTTGAACCGCTCGCGGATCTCGCGCCGCAGGATCGCCATGATCAGATCCTGATGCTGGATCATCTGCACGAAGGGTCGCGTCATGAAACGGGAGGCGCGCTGAAGCGGGCCGAGATTCTCGACCACGATCTGCTTGCCGTTGACGACTTTCACCGACGGCATGAGCCGCGTCTCTCCTTCTCGAATCCAGTGGTGAGCCCGGTGGGGTACGATCCCACGACCCTCTGATTAAAAGTCAGATGCTCTACCGCTGAGCTACGGGCTCGCTCCGGCGTCACGCGACAGGCCGAAACCCCGCGCGGCGCCCGTATAAGGTGCGCCAGCCCCACGGTCAACGCGACCTCTGGGGGCAGTGCCTGGTCCCGGGTCAGGACGACTTGGCGAACTTCGCCTTTAGTCGTGCGAATACCCTCTTGGAGACGAATTGCGACGTATCTCCGCCCAATCGCGCAATATCCTTCACCAGGGATGAGGCGATGAACTGATGCCGGTCGGACGCCATCAGGAAGATGGTCTCGATGTTGGGCTCCATGCGGGCATTCATGTTGGCCATCTGGATTTCGTACTCGAAATCCGAAACCGCCCGCAATCCGCGGATGATCACTGAAGCGCCCATTTCGAGCGCGAAATGAATCAGCAGACAGTCGAACGGCACGACCACGATCCGTTCCCGATCTGCCGGCGGGAAGTCCGCAATATCCTCGCGGATTATCTCCATCCGCTCCTCGAGAGAGAACAACGGCCCCTTGCCGATGTTGATCGCACATCCGATCACCAGCTTGTCGACGAGCCGCAACGAGCGGCGCATGACTTCCATGTGCCCGCTGGTAATGGGATCGAACGTGCCCGGATAGACCCCGGTGCGTTCTGAGGCCATTTCTCCCCCTTATGTGCCAGATGCGGCGGCGGAGTCTTAGCGACACAGGCGTTCCTTATCCACCGTTTGTTTCGGAATGGCTCTCACCGTTGCCATTGCTCGCGCCGGCATCGTCCTCGCCGATGCGAACCGCCGACACGACGCGCTCGCCTTCACTGACGTTGACAATACGCACGCCGCGGGTGGCTCGTCCCGCAATACGAATTCCGTCGACCGGGCAGCGGATCAGGGTGCCGCCATCGGTCACCAGCATGATCTGGTCGCTGTCGAGTACCGGGAAGGCCGCCACGATCTCGCCGCCCTTGGCCAGGTTCATCAGCTCCACGCCCTTGCCGCCGCGTCCGGTCACCCGATATTCATAGGCCGACGTGCGCTTGCCAAAGCCCGACGAGGCAACGGTGAGGACGAATTCCTCCTTGCCCTGCAGTTCCGCGAAACGTTCCGGCGACAGCGTCGTCGCGGGGGCCGCCGCTTCCTCTGCGGGTGCAGCTTCATCCTCCGCGCTCTCGGCGGCATTCTCCGCAGCGTTCTCGGCCTGGCGCTGCGCCCGCGACTGACGGAGATAGGCGTCGCGGTCCTCCGTCGGGATACCCTTGCCGCTGTCGAACAGCGACATCGAGATCACCTCGTCGCCCTCGGCAAGTGCTATGCCGCGCACGCCGGTCGAGGCGCGGCTCTGGAATACGCGCACCGCGGCAACCGGGAAACGCATCGACCGTCCCTGTCGCGTCGCCAGCAGAACGTCCTGGTCCTCGCTGCAGACGCTCACTCCGATCAACCGGTCGCCGGCATCCTCGCCCTCGAACTTCATGGCGATCTTGCCGCTCTGGTTGACGCTGACGAAATCGCTGAGCTCGTTGCGCCGCGCGCCGCCCCGCGCCGTGGCGAACATGACGTGCAGGGTCGACCAGCTCGCCTCGTCCTCCGGCATCGGCATCACGGCGCTGATCGTCTCGCCTTCGCCCAGGGGCAACAGATTGACGAAGGCCTTGCCGCGCGCCTGCGGCGTGCCGACCGGCAATCTCCAGACCTTGAGCTTGTAGACGATGCCGCGGCTGGAGAAGAACAGCACCGGCGTGTGGGTGTTGGCGATGAAGAGATTGGAGACGAAATCGTCCTCGCGCGTGGCCATGCCCGAACGGCCCTTGCCGCCGCGGCGCTGGGCGCGATAGGCCGACACTGGCACGCGCTTGACGTAGCCGCCGTGCGTGACGGTGACCGCCATGTCCTCGCGCGGGATCAGGTCCTCGATGTCGTGCTCGAACTCGTTGTCGAGGATCTCGGTGCGCCTGGGCGTCGCGAACAGCTCCTTGATCTCGAGCAACTCCTTGCGCATCAGCGCGAAGAGCTTGGAGCGGTCGGCCAGCAGTTCGAGATAGCCCTCGATCAGCTTCGCAACCTCGCCCAGCTCCTCGGCGATCTTGTCGCGCTCCAGGCCGGTCAGGCGCTGCAGGCGCAGTTCGAGGATGGCGCGGGCCTGGGCCTCGGACAGCTTGTAGGTGCCGTCGGCGGCCACCTCACGGCCCGGTTCGGCGATCAGCAGGATCAGCGACGCCACGTCGGCGGCCGGCCATTCCTTGGCCATCAACCGCTCGCGCGCGACCACCGGGTCGGGCGACCGGCGGATCAGCGCGATCACCTCGTCGATGTTGGCGACGGCGATGGCGAGGCCGACCAGCACATGGGCGCGGTCACGTGCGTGGTTGAGCTCGAACTTGGTGCGCCGCGTGATGACCTCGGCGCGGAAGCGGATGAACGCCTCGAGCAGCTCCTTGAGGTTCATCAGCTTCGGCCGGCCGCCGTCCAATGCCAGCGAATTGACGCCGAACGAAGTCTGCAGAGGCGTGAAGCGGTAGAGCTGGTTCAACACGACATCGGCCATGGCGTCGCGCTTCAGCTCGATCACCATGCGCACGCCGTCGCGATCGCTCTCGTCGCGGACCTCGGAGATGCCCTCTACCCGCTTGTCGCGCACCACCTCGGCGATGCGCTCGTGCAGGCGCGCCTTGTTCTCCTGGTACGGGATCTCCGAGATGATGATCGACTCGCGACCGCCACGTCCCTCCTCGATCCGCGTCTTGGCCCGCATGATCACCGAGCCGCGGCCGAGCTCATAGGCGGCACGGATGCCGTTGCGGCCGAGGATGGTGGCACCGGTCGGGAAATCCGGACCCGGCACGTATTCCATGAGCTGGGCGATCGTGAGTTCCGGATTGTCGATCAGCGCACAGCAGGCATCGAGCAGCTCGCCGAGATTGTGCGGCGGAATGTTGGTCGCCATGCCGACGGCAATGCCGCCCGCGCCGTTGGCCAGCAGATTCGGAAACGCCGCCGGCAGGACCGTGGGCTCCAGCGTGGTCTCATCGTAGTTCGGCTGGAAGTCGACGGTGTCCTTGCCGATGTCCGACAGCAACGTCTCGGCGACACGGGCCAGCCGCGCCTCGGTGTAGCGCATCGCCGCCGGCGGGTCGGCGTCCATCGAGCCGAAATTGCCCTGCCCCGCGATCAGCGGCAGGCGCATCGAGAAGTCCTGCGCCATGCGCACGAGGGCGTCGTAGATCGAGTGGTCGCCGTGCGGATGGTACTTGCCCATCACTTCGCCGACGATGCGCGCCGACTTGCGGAAAGCATGCGTCGAGTCGAAGCCGCTTTCCTTCATCGCGTGCAGGATGCGGCGCTGCACCGGCTTCAGTCCGTCGCGGGCATCGGGCAGCGCGCGCGCCACGATCACGCTCATCGCGTAGTCGAGGTAGGAGCGACGCATCTCCTCTTCGATCGTGATGGGCTCGATATCGTGCGAAGGCTGCGGCGGCGGAGGCGCGTCGGAGGGCGGAGGCGGCGGAAGGGTCGTTTCGTCGCTCACGGAGACCTGGTTTTTACTCGTTATTTTGGCCCTGCCAGAGGGCCCGGCGGAACAAGCCGGCACCCTACCAAACAAGCTCTAAAACACCAACAAAAAACGCGTTCTGGAGCGGTCTTTAACTATTTGATTTAATTGGTAAAATTGTCGTCGAAAATAGACCCTGGAAAGGCCGCCGATTGCCCCCGAAAAGTACCCCCACCCGTCCCTCAGTTGTGGTCTTCGACATGGGCGGCGTGCTGATCGACTACAATCCGCGGCACCTCTACCGGAAGCTCATCCCGGAAGCCGCCGAGATGGAGGACTTCCTGGCCAACGTCACCACCCGCGAATGGCACACCCGGCAGGATTATGACGGCGACCCGGCCACCGCCACGCGCGAGCTGCAGGCGCGCCATCCCGGCAAGGAAGCCCTGATATCGGCCTACTACGAGCGTTTCGATGAAATGCTCGACCACGCCTTCGAACCTATGGCGGCTCTTGTCGAGCGCCTGAGCGCCGCTGGCGTGCCCCTCTACCTGCTGTCCAACGCGCCGGGGTTTCTCGATGCGTGGCTGCGTGGGCCTGCGCGAATGAAACACCCCTTCGTGGGA
>CAMDOT010000047.1 GCA_945903635.1 Rhizobium sp. Q54
GCCCGACAGGAGATCCTTCTTGATCTCCTCGAGCTTGGCCTTTTGCTCGGGCGTGCCCTTGCAGATGATCATGTCGGAGGATTTCGGTCCCATCGCCAGGCCGAACGGCTTGAACTCCGGCTTCCAGGTGCCGGCCGCTGCCTGCTCGAGGGCGTACTCGACCTGGAAACCGACGCCGGTGAGCGACTAGGCGACGTAGAGCGGATCGGTGCCGCAGCGGTCGGTGTAGCTGCCGATCACGTGCGTGCCCTTCTCGCGCGCCGCCTGCTCCATGCCGCGCAGGCCGAGGTTGAGGATGTGGTAGTGCACGTCGGCGCCTTGGGAGATGGCCGCGAGCGTGGCTTCCTTGGCCTTGGCGACGTCGTCGAAGTCGCCGGTGTAATTCTCGATGTACTTGATCTTCGGATTGACGTAGCGCGCGCCGTTGCCGAATTCCTTGCCGGTGTTCTTGATCGCCGGAATTTCCAGGCCGCCGACGTAGGACACCGCGCCGTTCTTGGACAGCATCGCGGCCGCGGCGCCGGCCACGAAGCCGATCTCGGCCTGGCGGACATCGTAGCCCGAGACATTGTCGGGCTTCTTGGGATCGGCATTGCCGCCGATGATGGCGAACTTCACCTTGGGGAAGCGCGGCGCCACCTTGAAGACCGAGGCCTGGGTCTGGCCGCCGACGCCGATCACCAGCTCGTTCTTGCCTGCAAGCGCCACGAGCACCTGCTCCATGTCGCCGAACTTCACGTTCTCGATATATTTGACGGTGATCTTGGCGCCGAGCTTCTTCTCGGCCGCCTGCAGGCCGTCATAGCCCGATTCCATCCAGCCCTTGTCGGATTTCGAGCCCGGGATCAGCACACCGACTGTCAAAGGACCGGCGGCGCGGGCCGGCACGGCGAGACCGCCCAGCATCACCAGACCGGCGGCGCCGGCGGTTCCGGTCAAGAATACGCGGCGATCGAATTTGTTCATGATAGTGCTCCCCCGATTGTTGGCGTCGTCCCTCAGGTCAAGGCGCAGGCAATCGCCGTGCCAACTGCCCGGAAACTGGCAGGGAACTTGCTTCACTGCGTGACAATCAGAAGACCCAGCGGGGAAGATCGATGACAAACAAATTGCATTCATTGGGCGCGCCGCGCGCCGGCCATGTCTGGGGGGCCAATGCCCGGCACGTCGACATGGCGGCAGCACCCGCCCGGCCGGTTCCCGTCGCAATCTCGGCCGCGCCACAGAACATCACCATCGATCTCAAGCGCAGCGCGATGATCGTGATCGACATGCAGAACGACTTCTGCGCCAAGAACGGCTGGGTCGACCATCTCGGCGTCGACTACACGCCCGACCGCAAGCCGATCAAGCCGCTGCAAAAGCTCCTGCCCGTCCTGCGCCAGGCAGGTGTGCCCATCATCTGGGTCAACTGGGGCAACCGGCCGGATCTCGCCAACATGCCACCCAACCAGATTCATCTCTACAAGCCGACCGGCACCGGCATCGGCCTCGGCGAACCGCCGCCGACCAGCGGTGCGCCCGTTCTGCAGAAGGATTCCTGGGGCGCCGCTGTGGTCGACGAACTCGAGCCGAAGCCGGAGGACATCAAGGTCGACAAGCATCGCATCAGCGGCTTCTGGGACACGCCGCTCGATTCGATCCTGCGCAACCTCGGCATCCGGACCGCGCTGTTCTCCGGCGTCAACACCGACCAGTGCGTGCTGCACAGCCTGACCGACGCCAACTTCCTGGGCTATGGCTGCGTGCTGGTCGAGGACTGCTGCGGCACGACCTCGCCCGGCTTCTGCACCGAAGCCACGATCTGGAACGTGAAAAAATGCTTCGGCTTCGTCACCGACTCGGGGAAGATCCTGAAGGCGCTGAAGAAGAAGAAGAAGAAGAAGTAGCCAAACAGCGCTCGGCCTCGCGCCGCGCTCAACGGGGATAGTAGCCGGAGCCGTAGTCGAACGTCAGTTCCTCGCCTTTCTCGATTCCTTCGATTCCCGCAACGATCCAGATCTTGCCTTCCTCCCGAAGGACGAAGCAGTTGGGCCTGCGGCGGGCATGATTGACATAGCGGGCCTCGTTGCCGTTCACAGTGCCGTCGATGTTCTCGCCCGGACGCCCCTCGAAGATACAATCGGCACCGCCGGCGATCCGCTCTTCGGCGGTGGCATCGGAGATCACTTCGCCCTTGTACTCGATGATCCTGGCACCCCAGGGGATCTTCTCCAACGCGAACAAGCCCCGACCATGCAGGGCCGACTTCTTCACTTTCAGCTTCATACACGCACTCGACGTTCCAAAGACGCAACCCTACGCCGGTTCAGTCAACGCGGACATTCGACGTGGCGTCGCGGCTACTGTTCAATGAAGCTCACCGGTCATCGTGGGGTTAGAATACCGTCATGCTGCCTGTCAGCCCTCTCGTCCTCAATCTCGCCGTCGCGCTCGGCATCGGCCTGCTGATCGGCATCGACCGCGAGCGCCGCAAGGGAACCGGGCCGGGCCGCGCGGCGGCCGGCATTCGCACCTTCACCCTCACCTCGCTCTGCGGCGCCGTCGCCGTCATTGCCGGTGGCGACCTCTTGCTCGCGGTCGTGACGGTGGGGGTGTTCGCGCTCGCGGCACTGGCCTACTGGCGTACCCTCGAACGTGACCCCGGCCTCACGACCGAGGTCGCCCTGGTGGCCACGGTGCTGCTGGGGGGCCTTGCCGTCCACGAGCCGACGTTTGCGGCGGCGCTGGGCGTGATCGTGGCTGGCCTGCTGACGGCGCGCACCGTGATCCATGGCTTCGTCAATTCGGTCCTGACCGAGGAAGAGGTCCGCGACGGGCTGATCTTCGCGGGTGCCACGCTGGTCGTCCTGCCGCTGCTGCCGGACAAGGCGATCGGTCCCTACGGTGCGCTCAACCCGCACACGATCTGGATCGTGGTCGTCCTGGTCATGGCGGTAAGTGCCGTGGGCTACATCGCCGTGCGCATTGTCGGTGCCCGCTTCGGCTTGCCGTTGGCGGGCCTCGCCTCGGGGTTCGTGTCGAGCGTCGCCACCATCGGTGCGATGGGCGCCCGCGCCGCCAAGGACCGCGATCTCCTGGGCGCCGCGGTAGCAGGCGCGGTTCTGTCGACCGTCGCTACCTTCGTCCAGCTCGCCCTCCTCATCGGTGCCACCGACACCGACACCCTGATGGCGCTTTCCGTGCCGATCGCCTGCGGCGGAGGCGCTGCGATCCTCTATGGCGGCGTGTTCACGGCGCTCGCGCTCCGCCACAAGGTCGAGCATCGGGACTCGCCCGGCCGTGCCTTCAGCGTGCGGTCGGCGCTGCTGTTCGCGGCACTCCTGTCCGCCATCCTCGTCGCGTCGGCGGCGCTGGACGACTGGTTCGGCAACGCCGGCCTCCTGGCGGCCACAAGCCTCGCGGGCCTGGCCGATACCCATTCCGCCGCAGTATCGGTCGCTTCCCTGGTCGCTTCCAGCAAGCTCGACGCCAACGCCGCGATCGTTCCGATCCTGGCCGCCGTCACGACCAACACCCTGACCAAGATGGTCTTTGCCGTCACGGCCGGCGGAACGGCCTTCGCCGTGCGCGTTATTCCGGGGTTGATCCTGGTCCTCGCCGCGGCCTGGGCGGGAGCGCGCTTCCTTGGCTGACCTCGTCCTTCTTCCCGGCTTCATGTGCGATCGGGATCTGTGGACCGACATGGTCCCCGATCTCGAGCCGCTGGGTCCGCTCCACTTCGGCAACGTCTACGAAGACGACACACTGGAAGGCATGGCGCGCCGCGTCCTGGCCGGCGCGCCCGAGCGGTTCGTGCTGGTCGGCTTTTCGATGGGCGGGTTCGTGGCCCGGGTTCTCACGCTGATGGCACCCGAGCGCGTGAGCGGCGTGGCTTTCATCGCCTCCTCGGCGCGCGGCTATTCCGACGAGGAGACGGCGCGGCGCAAGGCGGGTTATCGGCCCGGCGACCGGCCGCCACGCGCCGCCGGCGCCGTCACGACGGCCATGGGCCTGCACCCGGACCGCGAAAAGGACCCCGTCCTGCTCGATCGCCTGCGTGGCATGCAGCGCCGCCTCGGCCCCGCGGTGCGCAAGCGGCAGGCGGCCCTGGTGCGGCGTGACGGCTACGCCGACCTCGAACGCATCGCCTGCCCCGCACTGGTGGTCGCCTGCCGCCAGGATCGGCTGCGCACCTTCGCCGAGACCGAACGCATGGCAACGCAACTGCCACACGCGCGTTTCGAGGTGATCGAAGATTGCGGCCACATGGCGCCACTCGAACGGCCGCGTGAACTCGCTGCCCTGCTCGCCGGCTGGATCAAACGCGAGGGCCTTTAGCCCGCCGCCGCACCCGCCGCGACAGCCAGACGGCGCCGCCGAACACGAAGGCGACCGCAAAGGCGGCGGTCGACGGCAACCAGATGTCGACGAACGACACGATGCGGGCGCGGATCGGGTTGGCCGGATCGTAGATCACCGTCACGCGCTCGCCTGATGCAAACGCCCTGTCGCTGCCGCCACGGCCATGGAATTCGATCTCGCGGCCGCCCTCGCGCGTCGTGAAACGCACGACCGGCGCAAAGGAGATGCGCTCGACGGTGCGCTCGACCTCCCGTCCATCGGCCCGCCGCACGGTCTCGGACTCGGTGCGTCGGCTCTCGCGGTTCTCGAGGACAACGCCTTCGGTGCGCACCCCGCCGGTGTAGAGTTCGGCCGCGCTCCACAAGACGAAGATCCCGATCAGGCCGGCCCCCGCGGCGATGACGGTGAAGGCCGTCTCGCCCATCACGGCGAGATCGATGCCGCGCGAGAGCGCCCAGGCGACGATGCCGAACAGCATCCAGAAGGCACCGAAGATCGTCACGAAAATCGCGGAGAACCACAGCCGGTCGAAGGTGTCGATGCGGAAGTCGCGCGGATCCTGGGGCATGTAGAGGATCGTGATCCTGTCGCCCACGGCGAAGTCCGGCGCGCCGCTGGCGAGATCCGTCACCGTCTGCGTCTCGCCGTCGGGCAGCCGGAAGCGCACCACGGGCGCGTACATGTCGCCCTCGCGGCGCATTTCGACCACTTCGCCGTCGGCACGTTCGCCGTGGAGCACGTGGCGCAGGCTGCCCAGCCCCAGCGCCAGGCCGCCGACCAGGATCAAGCCGCCGATCCCCAGGATCAGCCAGGCGATCCAGCGCCAGCTATTGTCGACGGCCACCGCGTCGGACTCAGGCCGGGTGTCGGCGAAGCGCGTCGACGATCGCCACCAGCCGCCTTCCCTGCGGCGTCGTCGGATCGATGAGCGTTTCGTGCGGCGTGCTTTCGGCAAGCCGGCTGAACTCCATCAACGACCGAATATGCTGCTGGCGCGTCAGGCCGTACTCCGACGATCGATGGTGGAAAAAGAGCCGGAAGAGCTGACCTTGGCCGGCCAGGGCATTGAATTCGGTCGCGGTCACGTAGACCAGGAAACAGACGAAGATCCAGAGATGGACCGCGACGAACCGGTGCCATGTGAAGTCGAGGATCGAGTTCCAGAACGCCGGACCGAAGCCGCCAGTGTCGACGGCGAACGCCACGACCTTCTCCGCGATCCGCACGATCAACACGACGATCGAGTAGAAGACCGACTTGTAGAGAACCGGCCAGATCAGTGGTCCGCCGCGGAACTTGTCGATGAGTCGAACCTTGTCGACGACCAGAACGACCTTGGCCACCACCAGCGCGGTCGTCGTGGCCAGGGCGAAGTTCGACAGATCGAACCAGATGTTCTGGACCGCCGCATGGGTGGTAAAGGAGATCAGGTTGAAGGTAATGAAGAAATAGATCACCGGCGGAAGCATGTGCCGAACCAGCTTCGAACCGGCATGGATCGCCCGATGGGACAGGGAAACGGCCATCGCCCCTACATCCGTCCGCCGTCGACGACGAAATTCTGCGCCGTCACCAGCCGGCTGTCGTCGGCGGCGAGCCACAACGCCATGCGGGCGATGTCGGGCGGATAGACCTTTTCCTTGAGGCACTGCGCCACCATCAGGGCGGCTTCGGCCTCGGGCGTCAGCCACAAGTCGATCTGGCGCTGAGTCATGATCCAGCCTGGCGTGATCGCGTTGAGACGGATGAGGTCCGGCCCAAGATCGCGCGCGAGCCCGCGCGTCATGCCGATCACCGCGGCCTTGGCCGCCTGATAGACCGAAAGCTGCGGCGTCATGGTATGATAGCTGACCGAGCTGAAATTCACGATCGAGCCGCCGCCCGCCTGCTTCATGCCGGGCGCCACGGCCTGGATGGCGAAGTACTGGTGCCTGAGGTTGACGGCGATGCGCTCGTCCCAGAAGGCCGGCGTCACGTCGGCAATCACATGCCGGTCGTCGCGCGCGGCATTGTTGACCAGCACGGTGATGGCGCCGAACTTTCCGGCGACTTCACCGATGGCGGCCTGGTAGGCCGCGATGTCGCGCACGTCGCATTTGGCGAACAGCGGAACAGGATGGCCGGCGGCCCCGAGTTTCTCGACCAGGGCCTTCGAGGCGGGCTCATCGATATCAACAAAGCCCACTTTGGCATCCTGTTCGGCGAAATGCTCGACGATCGAAGCCCCGATGCCGGAGCCACCACCCGAAACGAAGACAACGCGGCCACTGAGGCTGGGATATGAGGCGAAGCGTGACATGGTTCCTCACAAACTGAAGGGACGAAACACGATCTCTCCCGCGAGCGTCGTGCCGGCCGGCAAAAGCGATCGCGCGACGGCGCCATTGGCATGGCTGACCGGCTCGACGCAGAAAAACGGCTGGCCCTTTGGAACATAGATCACGAGATGGCGAAACGGCTCCGTTGCCTCCAGCGCGAGGCCCAGGCCGTGCCGCGGCCAGCGGATCATCGCCCGACCATCCCAGCCGTCGAAGCAATTGTCGAGAACGACGCCGTCGACGGGACGCGAGACGGCAAAATCCCATTCCGGCGGCACAGCAATGCGGTCGACTGGCAGGACTTCGGCATCGGCGCGCCACACGCCATCGACCCGGCACGCGAGTTCGGTGTCGGGGTCGCGGGTGAAGAAGGGATGCAGGCCGAGACCCGCCGGCACCGCCCGACCTTCGAGATTCTCGATCGACATGCCGACCACGAGGCGGTCGCCCTCGAGACGGAAGGACTGGCGGGCGCGATAGCGGAATGGCCAGCCGTCGCGGCCGTCATGGGCATAGGCAAGCCCCGCGGAATGCGCGTCGTGACGCTCGACGTCCCAGGATCGCGCCCAGCCGTCGCCGTGCATGGGATGGGGCACGCCCGGCCAGTTGGGCTTGAGGAAGGTTTCCGCACCATCGATAGCGAGGCGACCGTTCGCGATACGGTTCGAAAAAGGCACCAGAGGATAGCAGGAAGCATTGTTGCCCCGGCCCGAGGCGATCCCCGACGCGATCGCGGCGGCACTGGCCGGCCGCAGCACATCGGTCGACTCACCCACAGTGAAGCGCACGATCGATCCACCCGAGGACGGTGCGAGATCGACCGCGAGCCTGCCCGCGCGCAGCGACAAGAGCGTCATACATTCGCCTCTACCCGTATCCTGCTATGCAATCCACGCTGGCCTGCTTCTTGCTGCATCATGCCTACATTCGACGCGGAAGTGATGGTAGGTTTTGCGTCATCACCAAGGCATTGGGGGCTATGACATGAGTGACGACATCAACGCCAAATGGGAAATCAGCCGCCGCCGCGTTCTGGGCGGTGCCGCGGGCCTTGGCCTCATGGGAGCTTCGGGCGCGGCCCTTGGCCAATCGGCCGGCCCGTGGAGCGTTGCCCCGAAAGGCAAGGTCGATCGTCTCAACTTCGTCGTCTGGACCTACGGAGACATCTACACCCGCATCGCCAAGCAGTTCGAAGCGGACTGGGGCGTGCCGGTCGACGGCACGATCTCCTCCTTCAACGACCATCCGACCAAGCTCACGACCATGTTCGCGGCCGGCGAGAAGATCGACGTCTCGCAATCCTCGCCGTTCTCGTTTCCCAACTTCGTGAGCCAGGGCCTGGTCGAACCGCTCGACGACATGCCCGGCGCCGCCGACTACGCCAAGGATTTCTCGCCCTTCACCAAGCAAGTCGCGATGATGAACGGCAAGACCATGGGCCTGCCCTACTTCGCCACGGTGTGGGTGTGGAACTACTACGCCGACATGCTGGAGAAGCTGAAGATCGACAAGCCCTTCGCCACCTATGAGGAGTTCATCGAACACTGTGTAAAAGCCAAGAAGGACGGCGTATCGCGTTATCCCGTGCTGTGGGTCGCGGGCGTCGGGCTCGAGCAGCTGCCGGGCACCTGGTACCAGATGACCTGGAACCGCGGCGGCGTGTTCTTCGACAAGCAGGGCAACCACATGCTGGGCGCGGGCTCTGTCGCCCGCGAGACGCTGAAATGGTGGGCCAACACCTTCGAGAAGGGTCTCGACATCGCCGACCCCGAATCGCTCAAGGTCCAGTTCACCTCGTCGGCCAAGGCCTTCGGCGCCGGCAAGAACCTTTATCGCGGCCCCAACCATCATTACGGCCTCAATGTCGTGAACGATCCGGCGCAATCGCCGATCGCCGGCAAGGTCAAGGTCCTGGGCTCGCCGGGCGATGGCAAGACGATCGGCGACGCGCATGTCTATTTCGTCACCACGGCCAACCGGAACAAGGAATGGGCGTGGAAGCTGCTGCAGTATCTCGGCGGCAAGACCAAGGATGGCAACTACACGCAGGCGCTGAGCCTCGCCAAGGATGCGATGCTGGGGTCCGGCTACAATTCGGTGATGAACAGCGACGCGATCAAGACGGGTTGGGCGCCGTGGGGCGATGTCCCGGAGATCCTCAAGATCTGGGACAAGGCGGCCTATATCGGTGAGCCGTGCTCGTCGATCTATCAGCCCTGGCATTTCCCGTGGAGCGACCAACTCAACATCGAGGTCCAGAAATGCCTGACCGGCCAGATCACGGCCGACCAGTGCTGCGACAACCTGATCAAGGGCATCGCCGACGCCAAGCGCAAGGTCTGATGCCCTCAAGATGAGTACGCCGGCGGTCACGATCGAGAGGGCGCCGCGCCGCCCCTGGTACCGGCGCGAGATGTCGGCGGGCAGCTTCGCGTTCGTCATGAACGTACCGACGCTGCTCTGCCTCGGCCTGGTGCTCGGCTATCCGGTAGTCTATGCCGCCTATCTGTCGGTGCACCGGGTCGGGCTGGGACAGTTGCGCAGCGGCGTATTCGCCTTCAACGGCTGGGACAACTACGGCCGCGTGCTGGAAGATCCGCTGTTCTGGGTCGCCCTCAAAAACACCGGTATCTTCACCGTCGTCACCGTCGGCAGCGAGATCGTGCTGGCGGTGCTGATCGCTCTGCTGATCAACCAGGCCGGCATCTGGACCTCGCGTGTCACGCGCTTCCTGATCCTGCTGCCCTACGCCATTCCGCCGATCTGCAACGGCCTGATCTGGTCTTTCCTCTACAGCTTCCAGTTCGGCTTCCTGAACAGGATCCTGTTCACATCAGGGCTGATCGACAATCCGATCAACTGGGCCGGCAATCCCGACACCGCGCTCTATGCCGTCACCGTGCCCTATATCTGGCGCACCCTGCCCTTCGCCATCATCCTCGTTCACGCGGCGCTGCAGGGCATCCCACGCGACCTCTATGAGCAGGCCGCCATCGACGGCGCCAACGCCTGGCACCGCTTCCGGCACATCACCCTGCCGATGCTGCAGCAGATCATCGCCATCATCCTGATCCTGCGCACCGCCTTCGCCTTCGCCGTGTTCGAGGAGATCCTGGCCATCACCCAGGGCGGGCCGGGCGACGCCACCTGGGTGGCCGCGTGGTACAGCTACAAGATCACTTTCTCGCCGCCCAACAATTTCGGCATGGGCTCAGCCTCGGCCTTCATCCTGACGCTGATGATCGCGGCCATCGCCCTCGTCTATATGCGCTTCATCTATCGCCGCGTGACACTCTGATGTTCAAGACCACGCCCACGGTCCGGCTCCTGCTACACGTGGCCAACCTGACGGTGATCTTCTTCATCCTGCTGCCGCTGGTGGCGGTGTTCATCGGCAGCATCCAGTCGGAGAGAGCGCTGCAGGCCGACACGCGCCGCGTGCTGCCGCTGGAGGTCACGCTCGACAATTTCACCGTCATTCTCACCAAGGGCCAGCAGAGGGGCCGCATCTTCGACCAGACGACCTATCTGCCCGATAATATCAAGAGCTTCTACACGGCGTTCCTGAACTCGGCGATCGTGGCGAGTTCGGTCACTGTGCTGACGTTGCTGTTCGGCTCGCTGTCGGCCTACACAATCGCCCGCCAGCGCTTCCGATGGACGCTATTCCTGATGCAGGCCAACATCGTGGCGCGCTTCGTGCCGGTGATCGTACTGATGATTCCGCTCTATGTCGTCATGCGCTCGGTCGGCCAGCTCAATTCGCTGAGTGGCGTGATCATCGCCGAGACAGGCTTCCTGCTGCCCTACGCGATCCTGATCCTGGCGCCTTACTTCGACACCATCCCGACTGAACTCGAGGAGGCGGCACGCATCGACGGCTGCACGCGGCTCGGCGCCTTCTTCCGTATCGTCGTGCCGCTGGCGACACCTGCGCTGGCGGCCTGCGGCGTCATCATGTTCATCATCTCCTGGCACGAGCTGCTGATCCCGCTGATCCTGAACGCCCGGCCGGACTTCATGACCTTGCCCGTGGTGATCGCGAGCCTGGTCGGCGACGTCCATGTCTTCTTCAACCTGATGATGGCGATCTGCCTCTTGGCGTTGCTGCCCACCGTGGTGCTGGTGGCGCTGCTGCAGAAATACATCGTCGAGGGCCTGTCGGCCGGCGCCGTGAAGGGCTGATCCCGACCGCTCCGCGACACGCCGCCATGGCCTCCCGGTAGCTCCCCGACGGCCCGCCGGACTATGATCCGCCGCTGTGGAACAAGACTGAAAGGAAACGCTGATATGTCGGTGAACATGCTGAAGAGGCGGCTCGATGCGGGCAAGGCCTGCGTCAACGCCTGGCTGGCCATCCCGAGCGGCTTCTCTGCCGAAGTCATGGCGCAATGCGGCTGGGATAGCGTCACCGTCGACATTCAGCACGGCGTTCAGGACTACCAGTCAATGGTCGCCTGCTTCCAGGCGATGGACAAGCATCCCATCACGCCGCTGGTGCGCGTACCCTGGAACGAGCCCGGCATCATCGGCAAGGTCCTGGACGGTGGCGCCTGGGGCGTGATCTGCCCGATGGTGAACAACGCCGCCGAAGCCAAGGCGCTGGTCTCCTATTCGCTCTATCCACCCAAGGGCAAGCGCAGCAACGGGCCGATCCGCGCCGGCGCCTACGGCGAGGCGACGCCCTACCAGGCGACGGCCAATGACGAAGTGCTGATCATCCCGATGATCGAAACCCAGGAAGCGATCGACAACATCGACGCCATCCTCGACGTGCCGGGCGTGAGCGGCATCTACGTCGGCCCGTCGGATCTTGGTCTATCGCTGGGCCTGGTGCCCAAGCTCGACCGCGACGAGCCGCAGGTCCTGAAGATCTACGAGAAGCTCACGACGGCCTGCAAGAAGCGCGGCCTGTTCGCAGGCATTCACAACGGCACAGCGAGCTACGCCGCCAGGGCGGTCGGTATGGGCTTCCAGTTCAACACCATCGCCAACGATTCGGGCCTGATGGCGATGGCCGCCAAGGCCGCAGTGAACGGCTTCCGCAAGGAAGCCGGCGCGGTCGCCGACAAGTAAAGCGGTGCTGATCGCCAACGCCGTTCTGCCGGACGGCACGCACCGTCACATCGACGTCAGGGGAGGGCGGATCACCGCCCTCCTCCCCGCTTCGGCCGCTGTTCCGGCGGGTGACGATGTCCTCGACCTCGGCGGCGCGCTGCTGCTGCCGCCTCTGGTCGATGGCCACATCCATCTCGACAAGACGCTGCTGGGCTTGCCGTGGGTTCCCAACCAGGCCACCGGCAACAAGGTGGCTGACCGCATAGAAGCCGAACGCAAGGTGCGCGCCGGGCGCACCGTGCCGGAAGCAGAGACCGGCGCCAACCTCGTGCGCCAGGTGGTGGCCAGTGGCACGCTGCACATGCGCAGCCATGTCGACATCGACAACCAGCTCGGACTCCGGAACCTCCACGAGGTGCTGAAGATCCGAGAGCGCTTTCACGACCTCGTCACCATCCAGATCGTGGCCTTCCCGCAAGGCGGCATTCTGCGTTCGCCCGGCACGGACGAGCTTCTCGACGCCGCCATCGCCGAAGGCGCCGATCTCGTGGGCGGCCTCGATCCCGTGGGCATCGACGGCGATCTCGACGGCCATCTCGACGTGGTCTTCGGGATCGCCGGGCGGCGCGGCGTGGGCGTCGATATCCACCTGCACGATGGCGGCGACGGCGGCATCGCCCAATTGCTCGCCATTGCCGAACGCACGACCGCGACCGGCCTCGCGGGCCGCGTTGCCGTGAGCCATGCCTTCGCGCTCGGTTCCGTCGACACCGACAAAGCCGCCCGCACCGCCGACGTGCTGGCAAAGGCGGGCGTGGCCATCATGAGCCATGGCCCCGGTGGCGCGCCCATCCCGCCGCTCGCGCTGCTCCATCAGCACGGCGTAAAAGTGTTCGGCGGCTCCGACAACATCCGCGATGCCTGGTCGCCCTTCGGCAACGGCGACATGCTCGAGCGCGCCATGTTGATCGGCTACCGCGCCAACTTCCGGCACGATCATGAACTGCAATTCGCCTTTGAGATGGTGACCGGGGGAGCCGCGCGCGTTCTCGGCCTCGAGGACTACGGCATCGCCGTCGGCGCCGCGGCCGACTTCGTGGTCGTCGAGGCAGGTTCGGTGCCCGAAGCCGTCGCCACCCGGCCGCGCCGCGAGCTGGTGATCAAGAGCGGGAAAATCGTGGCGAAGGACGGCGTCCTGACCGTCTAGCCCACGATGTCGGCACGGAAGGCCCAGCGCGTCATGCGCTTTTCGATCATGGCGCAGATCGCATACATCGCCACCCCCATGATGGCGATGGCGAACAGGCCGGCGAAGGTGGTCGGCGCATCGTTGCGCGCGCTGGCCGACAGCATAAGGAAGCCGATGCCATTGTTGCCGCCCACCGTCTCGGAGATCACCGAGCCGATGAAAGCCAAGGTGATTGCCACTTTCAGGCTCGCGAAGAGATAGGGCATGGCGCGCGGGATGCCGACCTTGGTCAGGATCTCGAAGCGCGTGGCGCCGAGGCTGCGCAGCACATCGCGCATCTCGGGCTCGATGGTGGCGAGCCCGGTCGCCACGTTGACCACGATGGGGAAGAAGCTGATGACGAAGGCCGTGATGACGGCCGGCAGCGAGCCCACGCCCACCCAGATCATCAGGATCGGCACGATCGCCACCTTCGGGATCGCATTGAAGGCGATCAGCAGCGGATAGAGTCCGGAGTAGACGAACGGCGAGGCGCCGACCGCCAGACCGAGCAGCAGGCCGCCGGCGATGGCCAACAGGAAGCCGATCGTGGTCGTCCACAATGTGTCCCAGCAGTAGGCCATCAGA
This sequence comes from Rhizobium sp. Q54, assembly GCA_945903635.1. Classification (GTDB taxonomy): domain Bacteria; phylum Pseudomonadota; class Alphaproteobacteria; order Reyranellales; family Reyranellaceae; genus Reyranella. The sequence continues at coordinate 13,537 of CAMDOT010000047.1, forward strand.
ATGTCGAAGCGCTGGAAGAAGACCGCGAAGATCTTGGTCGGCTTCGGCAGGATGATCTCGGGCACGTCGAAGACGATGCAGGAGATTTCCCAGATCACCAGCAGGGCGGCCATGACCAGCCACGGCATGGCGTGCCGCAACGCCTCGCGGCGGAGATCGCTCATGCGTGCTCCTGGCTGATCCGGTCGCGCAGCTCGTGCACGACCTCGACGAAATGCGGCTCGAAGGTGGTGGCCAGTGTCCGCGGGCGCGGGATGTCGATCTTCTTGGCCATCACGATCCGTCCCGGCCGGCGGCTCATCACATAGACCGTGTCGGCGAGGAAGACGGCCTCGCGCAGGTCGTGGGTCACTAGCACACCGGTGAAGCGCTTCTCCAGCCACAGCGCCTGCATGACGCCCCACAGCTCCTCGCGCGTGAAGGCATCAAGGGCGCCGAACGGCTCGTCGAGCATCAGGAGCTCGGGCTCGTGGATCAGGGCGCGGCAGAGGTTGGAGCGCTGCTGCATGCCGCCCGAGAGCTGCCAGGGAAACTTGTCGGCGAAATCGGCCAGGCCGACCGTCTTCAGGAGCTTCATCGCGCGCTCGACATATTCGGCGCGATGGCGGCGGAACCGGCGCTTGTGCGGCTCCACCACCTCCATGGGCAACAGGATGTTGTTCATGGTCGAGCGCCACGGCATCAGGGTCGGGTTCTGGAACGCCATGCCGACGCCTTTGATCGGCCCCGTCACCTTCTGCCCGGCCACCCGGACCTCGCCGCCCGACGCAGGCAGCAGGCCGGTGACCAGCTTCATGATGGTCGACTTGCCGCAGCCCGACGGTCCTACGACGGCGATGAACTCGCCCTTGTCGATGGAGAAGGTTGCGTCGGCAAGGGCCAGAGTGCGGTCCTTGCCGAGTCGATAGGTGAGACTGACGCCCTTGAGGTCGACGAACGCCATCTCTACTTGGAGATCATCCGGTCGGCCTTCGGCGGCAGATAGACGTTGGTGAAGACCTTGTCCGGTGCGGGCGGCGCCGGCAGGCCGAACGCCTCGGAGACGTCCTTGACCGCGCGGGCGAACCGCACCGGATCGACATCGCCCATGCCGTTGGCTTTCACATACGGGGTCAGGATGTTGGTATCGAGCGAGATCTGCAGGCGCTCCATCTCGAGCTTCTCGTCGATCAGCGGGTCGCGCTTCTTGGCCGCGGCAATGCCGAGCTTGGGATCGGCGATCACGTCCTTCCAGCCCTTGACCGTGGCTGCCAGGAAGCCCTTCACGGCCTTCTCGTTCTTGGCCATCTCCGGCGAGATGACGACGCCGTTGCCGTAGACGTCCATGCCGAAGTCGACGAAGCGCATCGACACGATGTCCTCGAACGCCACGCCGCGCGCCTTGAGGTCGAGCATCGACGAGAAGTAATGGCCGGAGATGAAGTCGACCGTTCCCTGCACCAGGCTCTGCTCACGCAACTGCGGCGTCAGGTTGACGTGCTCCCACTTGGTGATGCCATTCTTCTTGGCGAAGGCCGGGAACAGGCGGAACGAGGCGTCGAACACCGGCGCGCCGAGCTTCTTGCCCTCGAGGTCCTTGGGCGTCTTGATGCCGCTCTTCTTCAGCGCATAGACGCCGAATGGCGCGAAATCGTAGGCCATGAACACGCAGAGCACTTCCTTGCCGGGGTTCTTGGCGTTGTACTCGATGGTCGCATTCACGTCGGCGAAGCCGATCTGGTAGGCGCCTGTCGCGACGCGCTGGACCGCGCCGGCCGAGCCCTGGCCGGGGTCCATGGTGACGTCGAGCCCTTCGGCCTTGTAGTAGCCCTTCTCGAGCGCCACGAGGAACGGCGAGGTCGGGCCCTGGAAAACCCAATCCAGCGTGAACTTTATCGGCGTCTGGGCTTGCACGGGCAGGCCGCCCAACATCCCTGCCATGGCCGCAGCACCTGCCAGCCACTTGGTGAATCCGTTCATATCCCGCTCCCCCGTGAGATCCCTCGTCCAGCGACTCTTAGGCGGACAACTCACGTCCGCCAAGGGGATATCAGGCAGATTCTATGCCAGCCTGCTGGGTCGTCACGAGCCGGGTGAAGGCGCCGCCGCGGGCCGCCAGTTCGCCGTAGGCACCCTGCTCGGCGACGCGGCCATGCTCGAACACCACGACGATGTCGGCGTCGCGGATGGTCGACAGCCGGTGGGCGATCACGAAGGTCGTGCGGCCCTGCATCAGCGTCTTGAGCGCCTTCTGGATGCGCGCTTCCGTCACCGAATCGAGCGCGCTCGTGGCCTCGTCGAGGATCAGGATCGGCGGATCTTTCAGCAGCGCGCGGGCGATTGCGAGCCGCTGGCGCTCGCCGCCAGAGAGCGTTGTGCCGCGTTCACCCACCAGCGTGTCGTAGCCCTGGGGCTGCCGGATGATGAAGTCGTGGGCCTCGGCCAGCCTGGCCGCCTGCTCCAGCTCCGCCTGGGTGGCATCGGGCTTGCCGATGCGCAGGTTGTCGGCGATCGAACGGTAGAACATCGTCGAGTCCTGGAACACCACGCCGATGTTGCGGCGAAGCGACTCCAGCCTGATGTCGCGATGGTCGATGCCGTCGATGCGAACGGTGCCCGCCTGCGCGTCCCACATGCGGTGCAGCAGCGAGAGCGCGGTGCTCTTGCCGGCGCCGGTCGGTCCGACGAACGCCACGGTGGTGCCGGCCGGCGCCTTCAGCGAGAAATGGACCAGTGCCGGCCGCTTGCCGTCGTAGGAGAAATTGATGTCGTCGAACTCGACGTCGCCCTTGGCGCGCCCGAGATCGATGCCGTTGGGCTTGTCGGGCACCGAGGACTGGGCATCGAGGACACGGAAGAAATCGCCCAGCGACGGCATCTGGAAGAAGATGCGGCTGACGAAGCCCGAGGCCTGGTCCATGCGCCCGATCAGCATGGTGGCGAAACCCATGAAGCTCACGATCTCGCCGACCGTCGCCTCGCCCTTGGTGTAGAGCCAGGTGCCGAGCACGAAGATCGAGATCACCGTGATGGTCGAGGCGGCGCGGGTCATCACCGACAGCAGCGCCCACCAGTTCAGCACCGGGAACTGCGCCGCCAGCGTCTGGCCGATGATGCGGTGCATCTCGCCCGTCTCGGCCGCCAGCCGCACGAAGCTCTGGATCAGGTGGATATTGCCCAACGCATCGCCGGCGCGGCCGGCGAGCTCGCTGTGCAGGTCCTCGACCTTGTGCTGAAGCCGGTCGGTACGGCTCACGACCCAGACGTTGGCCACCGCGAAAAACAGGATCAGGACCAGCAGGAGCAGGCCCAGCCGCCAGTTCATGAACAGGCTGAGCGGCAGCATGATGAACAGCGCCACCAGGGTGGCGAGATTCTCGCGGAAGAACGAGAGCCAGATGCCGAACAGATTGTCGACGCCGGTCAGCATGATCTTGATCAGGCGGCCGGAATGCTGGGCGTTGTGGAAGGAGAACGGCAGGATCAGCAGATGCTCGAAGTAGCTCGCCATGGCACCCAGCCGGCGGCGATGGGCCATGCGATCGGCCTGCAGCGAGACCACCATGTTGGCCGCGAGGCCGCCCAGTCCGACCACCGCCCACAGGCCGAGGATCGAGAGCGCGTCCCGCCACAGGACCTCGACGGGCTTGTTGCGCGCGTTGGTCAGGAGGTCGATGACCTGGCCGAACAGCACCGGCTCGTAGAACTGCAGCGCGGCCACCGCCACATTGGCGATGGCTAGAATGATGGCGAGCCCCTTCTCGGCCCGCAGCAGCCCGATCACCCGACCATAGACGCGGAAGAATTCCATCAGCGTTTGATCGGGCAGCGTTTGATCGGGCAGCGCTCGATCGGGCCCATGCTCGGCGCTGCTATTCGCCGAGGAAGCGTTCGACGGTGTTCACGAAGAAGCTCACGCCGAACGGGATCGCCATGTCGTTGAAGTCGTAGCGCGAGTTGTGCAGGCCCGCGCCGTTGCCGTCCTCGCCGCCGTTACCCAGCCACACCATGGCGCCGGGCACCTTCTCAAGCATGTAGGAGAAGTCCTCGGCGCCCATGCTGGCCTGCACGTTGTCGCGCACGCCGTTGGGGCCGCAGACGCCCGCCGCCACGTCGATGGCGAAGGCGGCGCGCTGGGCGTTGTTGATCGTCGGCGGATAGCCGTTGCGATACTCGACGTCGATCTTCACGCCATACATCTTCGCGGCGCCGTCGCAGATCTCGCGGATGCGCGCCTCGATCAGCTTGCGCGCTTCCGGCGTCGTCGTGCGGGTCGTGCCGCCCATATGGACGTCGGTCGGGATGACGTTGTAGGCCGAACCGCCCTTGACGAAGCCGACGGTGACGACGGACGAGGCGAACGGATCCATGTTGCGGCTGACGATGGTCTGCAGTGCCAGCGTGAGATTGGCGGCGACGATCAGTGGGTCCTTGCTGAGATGCGGGTGCGCTGCGTGGCCGCCCTTGCCCGAAATGCGCAGGTCCCAGCGGTCGGCCGCGGCCAGCAGCGGGCCGGGCTTGCTGGCGATCATGCCGAGCGGCAGGCCCGGCTTGTTGTGGATGGCGAAAATGGCATCGCAGGGGAATTTCTCGAACAGCCCGTCGTCGATCATCGCCTTGCCGCCACCGCCGCCCTCCTCGGCAGGCTGGAAGATGAAATGTACGGCGCCCTCGAAGTCGCGCTTCTCGCTCAAGACCTTGGCCGCGCCCAAAAGCATGGCGGTATGGCCGTCGTGGCCGCAGGCATGCATGCGGCCGGGATTCCTGGAAGCGTGTTCGAAATCGTTGGTCTCATCCATCGGCAGGCAATCCATGTCGGCCCTGAGGCCGATGGACTTCAACGAGTTACCCTTGCGCAAGGTTCCCACCAGGCCGGTCTTGCCCAGACCGCGCGTCACTTCGAGGCCCCATTCCGTGAGCTTGGCCGCAACGATGTCCGAAGTCCGGTTCTCCTCGTAGGCGAGCTCGGGATGGGCATGGAAGTCACGGCGGATGGCGGAAATCTCACCCTGAATCTCGAGCGAACGCGGCAGAACGGGCATACACGGTACTCCAGTTGAATGTGGCCCATCATAGCCGGACCTCGACGTCGCACGCCATCTCGCGCAAGCTGGCAGGATGTTGTCCCTGGAAGACGTCGAGAGTGCGGCGGCCATCGTCTACGCCGCCATGCCGCCCACCCCGCAATATGCCTGGCCACTCCTCGCCAAACGCACCGGCTGCGAGGTCTGGGTAAAACACGAAAACCATACCCCGACCGGCGCCTTCAAGGTGCGCGGCGGCCTGGTCTACATGGACCGTCTGAAGCGCGCTCAACCTCGCATCGCGGGCGTGGCGAGCGCCACCCGCGGCAACCACGGCCAGAGCATCGCGCTCGCGGCCGCCCGCGCCGGCATCGCCGCCACCATCGTCGTGCCCCTGGGCAATTCGGTGGAGAAGAATGCCGCGATGCGGGCTTTTGGCGCGGAGCTGGTCGAAGCCGGCCACGATTTCGATGCGGCCCGCGAGGTCGCGATGCGGCTCGCCGGCGAACGCGGCCTCTGCATGGTCCCGTCCTTCCATCGCGACCTGGTGTGCGGCGTGGCGACCTATGCGCTGGAACTGTTCCGGGCGGCCCCGCCGCTCGACACGATCTATGTGCCGATCGGCCTGGGCTCGGGCATCTGCGGCACGATCGCAGTGCGCGATGCGCTCGGCCTCTCGACCAAGGTGGTGGGCGTGGTCTCGACCGAGGCGCCTGCCTATGCGCTCTCCTTTGCCGCGGGCAAGGTCGTGGCGACCAACAGTGCCGACACCATGGCCGACGGCATGGCCGTGCGCGGACCGGACGCCGAGGCGCTGGACGTGATCCTGAAAGGCGCGGACCGGATTGTAAAAGTGAGCGACGCCGAGATCGCCACCGCCATGCGCGCCTACTATGAGGACACGCACCAGCTCACTGAGGGCGCCGGCGCCGCAGCACTCGCCGCGCTGATGCAGGAACGCGAACGCCTGGCGGGCAAGCGCGTCGGCCTGATCCTGAGTGGCGGCAACATCGACCGGCCACTTTACTTGCGCACGCTCGACGGTGCTTGAGGTGCCGTCTTCTGAGGTGCCCAGGCGAGATCGCTCTTCACCGCCTGCATGATGAACGACGAGCGCGTGCCTTTGACGCCGGGCATGCGCAGCAGCGCTTTCATGGCGAACTCGCTGAAGCTCGCCAGGTCCGGGACGAAGACATGGACCTGGAAATCCATGTCGCCGGTCACGGCATAGCAGGCCACGACCTCGGGCCGGGCACGGATCGCCGCCTCGAAGGCATCGACCGTCTTTTCGGAATGATCGTCGAGCGTGATCTGGATCAATGCCTGCAGCCCGAGTCCCATCGCCTGCGGCGAGACGAGGGCGGCGTAGCGGCCGATCACGCCTTCCTCTTCGAGGCGCTTCACGCGGCGCTGGCAGGGCGTGGCCGACAGCCCGACCCGGTCGGCGAGGTCGACCATCGGCAGCCGGCCTTCGGCCTGGAGCGCGGCCACGATGCGTCTGTCGATGTCATCGAGCTCTATCATGGTGTAATTCACCCTATGATACCTATTTCATAGAGAATACCTCCAAAATCGCCCACCTTACAGGCCAACTTCGCGAGGATTCACCGCCGCCCTGCCCCCATATTCAGGGCATGAACATCGCACCCCTCGAGAACCTGCGCGGCGACTACCACGGCATGGCGCCGGACTGGACCGTGGCGCAGCACGCCGACCTTTACTCAGCCGAGGATCAGGCCGTGTGGCGGCTCTTGGTCGAGCGTCAGACCACGCTCGCACGCCGCTACGCCTGCGATGAGTTTCTAAATGGGCTCGACTCTCTCGGGATTGGCGACACCATTCCGGACTTCGACGCGATCAACGCGCGTCTGGAGCCGCTGACCGGCTGGCGGATCGTCGGCGTTCCCGGCCTCATCCCCGACGCGGCCTTCTACGACCATCTCGCGCATCGCCGCTTTCCGGTGACGGTGTGGATCCGCACGCGCGCCGAGCTCGACTATCTGGTCGAACCCGACCTTTTCCACGATTTCTTTGGCCACGTGCCGCTGCTGTCGAACCCGGTCTTCGCCGACTACATGCAGGCCTACGGCCGGCGCGGCGTCGAGGCAGGACCGAACGTCCATCTGCTGGCGCGGCTCTACTGGTTCACCGTCGAGTTCGGCCTGATCCGCACGGCCAAGGGCCTGAAGGCCTACGGCGCCGGCATCCTGTCCTCGGCCGCCGAAGTGAAGCACGCGATCGAAGGCGAGGGCGTCGAGCGCCTGCCGTTCGACGCGGCGACGGTGATGCACCGGCCCTACGAGATCGACCGGCTGCAGAACACCTACTTCGTGCTCGACGATTTCCGCCAGCTCATGGACCGGCCGGACCTCCACTAGCGCAGCAGCACCAACCCGTCGACGGCGACGACGCCTTCGCCCTCCGGCTTGACCAGCAGCGGATTGATCTCGGCCTCCGAGACGTCGGCAAAGGCCTTGTGAGCCAGCGTCGAGAATGCCGCGATGGTCTTTGCCAGCGCCGCGACATCGCCCTTCGGCAGGTTGCGATAGCCGCGGATGGTGGCGAGGCCTTTTACCTCCTCGATCATCTGCCGAGCTTCCGCCTCATTGACCGGCGCGATCCGTGTCGAAGCGTCCTTATAAATCTCGGCCAGCACGCCGCCGAGACCGACCGTGATCGTGGGGCCGACCAGCGGATCGCGGCGAAAGCCCAGGATCACCTCGGCCAGGCCACGCTCCATCTTCTGGATCAGGAAGCCGTCGAGCTTGGCGTGGGGCGAATGCGCCTTTACGCGCTTCTCGATATCGCGCGCCGCGACCGCGGCGGCCTGGCCATCCATCAATCCGAGGGCCACGCCGCCCGCTTCGGTCTTGTGTGCGATGTCGGCGGACAGAATTTTTAGCACCACCGGCGCGCCGACCTCGGCCACTGCCGCCGCGACACGCTTGGCATCCGGGATCGCCATCGACTTGGCCATCGGCACGCCCAGCGCCGAGAAAAGATCGGCCGCCCTTCGCTCGTCAAAGCCATTGATGCGGCCCGCCCCCAGCGCGTCGAGCGCCGCACGCGACGGCTCGGCCAGTGCGGGCAGCGGCTGTGGCGCTGCCCGCAGCAGGCAGACGGCCATCGCCTCGCTGCAGGACTCGGGATGACGGAACGCCGGGACACCCGCCGCCGTCAGCAGCGCCAGCGACTTTTCCGCCGTCGGTGTCAGCGACACGGCGAAGGGCTTGGCGGTGCGGGCAAAGCGCAGCAGCGGCTCGACCGCGAGCTCGGGATTGAACTGCGCCGAGGAGCCCACGACGAAGATCACGGCATCGTTGCCGTCGTCGGCCAGCAGCCGCTCGATGGTGCCGGCCACGATCTCGGGCTTGGCGCCGGCCAGGGTGAGATCGATCAGCCTGCCCTCGCCCGCCGTGATGCCCAGCGGCTTTAGCCAATCAACCAGCGCCTGCGGCGGATCGGCGATATCGAGGCCGGCCATCGCCATGTTGTCGACCACCATGGCGGCGCCGCCGCCGGTCGTGGTCGCCACGGCGACACGTTTTCCACTTGCGAGCGGCCGATCGACCAGCAACGCCGGCACATCGATCAGCGACTCGAACATCGAGACGCGGGCGATGCCATGGCGACGGCAGAAGGCGTCGAACGTCGCATCGGAGCCGGCAATGGCCCCGGTATGCGACTTCGCCAGCTCCTGGCCGATCTCCGACCGGCCGAGCTTGTAGGCGATCACCGGCTTGCCGGCGGCATGGGCGCGGCGCGCTGCGTGCGCCAATCGATCGCCGTCGCGCAACGTCTCCATGAACAGCAGGATCGCGTCGGTCGCGGGATCGTCGACCATCAGGTCGGCGATTTCGCCTACCGCAAGATCGACCTCGTTGCCGACCGAAATCAGCCGCGAGAAGCCGATGCCGCGCGCATCCGCCCGCGACAGCAATGCGCCGATCAGGCTGCCGCTCTGGCTGACCACGGCCCACCGCCCGGTGCGCAGCTTGTCGATGGCGAAGGCCGCATTGGCCGTCAGCACCATGGGCGGATCGGTGCTGACCGTGCCGATGCTGTTGGGCCCGACCAGCCGTATGCCGGTCTCCGCGACGATGCGCGAGAGGTCATCCTGCAACGACGCGCCCGCCGCGCCGGCATCGGCGAAGCCGCCGGCCAGGATGGACGCCACCTTGACGCCGCGCTTGCCACAAGCGGCCAGCGAGTCGATGGCACCACGGCCGTTCAACAAAATATAGGCGTGGTCGATGTCGCCCGGGATCGCATCGAGATCCTTGAAAGCTTTTTCGCCCAGGATTTCGCTGCGCGACGGATTCACCGGCAGGATCTCGCCGGTAAAGCCATGCTTGCGCAGGAAGCGCTGCGGCCGCGAGGTCGTCTTTGTCGAATCGGCCGAGGCACCGATCAGCGCAATGCGTTTCGGCTCGAACAGGGCTGCGAACAGCTTCTTGGGATCGCTCATGCAGCGAGTATACTCACCCCATGATTACTCACTCCATGATTACTCGCCGCATTTTCGTTGCCTCGACACTCGCCGCATTTGCCTTGCCGGCCCTCACGCTACCAGCCCGGGCCCAAACGCCACCCTGGCCCAGCAAGCCAATCAAGCTCGTCGTGCCCTACGCGCCGGGTGGGACGACCGACGTCGTCGCCCGCATGGTGGCGGAATATCTCGGCCAACGGCTCGGCCAGAACATCATCGTCGACAACAAGCCGGGCAAGGGCGCCATGGTCGGCACGGCGCTGGTCGCCAAGGCGGCACCCGACGGCTACACGCTGCTGATGTCGGTGATCTCGGGCCTCTCGATCTCGCCGACGCTCTACGGCGGCGGCGACTTCGACCCGATGGGCGACTTCATCCACGTCTCGATCGCCTCGCGCAATCCGAGCGTGCTGGTGGTGAACCCGAGCTTCGCAGCCAAGACCTTCGGCGAGTATATCGCCTACGCCAAGGCCAACCCCGGCAAGCTCAACTACGCCACGTCGGGCGCGGGCTCGAGCAATCACCTGCTGGGCGCGCGACTCGAGCAGGTGATCAGCGCCGGCCTTGTCCATGTGCCCTATCGCGGTGCCGGCCCCGCCATGATCGACACCATCGCCGGCAACGTTCCATCGATGTTCGATTCCCTGCCCTCGGCCGCGCCTCATATCAAGGGCGGCAAGGTCCGCGCACTGGCGGTCAGCGGCGAAGAGCGCAGCCCGGCCTTCCCCGACGTGCCGACCATGAAAGAGTCCGGCTATCCCGACCTCATCTCCTACTCCTGGTTCGGCATCTCGGTGCCGGCCAGGACGCCGGCGCCGATCGTCGACCGGCTGGCCAAGGAGATGCAGGCCGTGCTGAAGGAACCCGCGGTCGTGAAGCGCTGGGAGGAGATCGGCGCCGAGGCGAGCACGATGACACCGGCCGAGGTGACGCGCTTCGTGCAGGCCGAGATCGACAAATGGGTGCCCGTCGTGAAAGCATCCGGCGCCAAGCCCGACTGAGGAGAAACGCCATGAGCATCCGCCGCGTCCTCTCGCCCGACGTTCCCGAGCCGCCACCCGAGCGGTGGTCCAACTGCCTGGTGTCCGACGGCATCGCCTATGTCTCCGGCATGACCTGCCGCGGCGTCGACGACAAGAAGTTGGCGGCGATGGACGAGTACGAGCAGGCCAAGGTGATCTTCGGCAAGATCAAGGGCATGGTCGAGGCGGCCGGCGGCGCGATGGCCGATGTCGTAAAAATCACGGTCTATGTCACCGACATCAAGAACAACGTAAAGGTCTGGGCGGCGCGCCGCGAGTTCTTCACCGGCGACTTCCCGGCCTCGACGCTGGTCGAGGTGAGCGCGCTCGCAGCGCCCGAAATCCTGGTCGAGATCGAGGCCATCGCACACATCGGCAAGGGCAAGCGCTAAGGCCGGACGTCAGGTGTGTGAGAACATCTTCTTTCCGCCGACGGGCATGGTCGCCTTGAGGATGGTGCCGGCAGCGATCTTTTCGCTGCGGCGAGAGACGACGACGTAGAGCTCGTTGCCCGAGAAGGCGACGTTCGTGCAGAAGATGTCGTCGCCGCAATCGACGTGATGCGTCGGCCGACCGAGGTGGTCGAAGCGCCAGGCCGTCGTGCTGGGATGGGCGATGACCAGTCCACCCTCCTCGTCCAGCGCCATGCCGTCGGGACCGGCGTGGCCGCCGCTCATCTGGATGAAGAGACCGACCTTGCTTGCCGTGCCGTCACCCATGATCGGCAGCCGCCACACGGCATTGCCGCGGGTGACGCCGACATAGAGCACGGTCTCCGACTTGTTCATGACAAGGCCGTTGGGGCTGGGCACCGTGTTCACCAGCATCGTGAGCCTGCCCGCCGTGTCGTAGCGGTAGACGCGGCCGGTCGGATCGTGCAGCCCGGTCTGGCCCTGGTCGGTGAAATAGAGATCGCCATTGGCGGCGAAGAAGAGATCGTTGACGCCCTTGAAGCTTTCCGAGCCGCGCGTCTCAATCAGCGGCGTCACCTTGCCGTTCGCGGGATCGAGCAGGACGATGCCGCGCTTGTAGTCGGTGATGAAGATCCGGCCGTCCTTGTGGATTTTCAGCCCGTTCGGCCAGCCGTCGTACTCTGTCACCAGCGTCCACTCGCCGGCCGGACTGATGCGGAACACGCGGCCGAATGGAATGTCGGTGACGTAGAGATTGCCGGCACGATCGAAGCTCGGTCCCTCGAGGAAGGAATCGAGCACTTGGCCCACGGCATTGGCATCGCCCCACGACGTGCGGCCGGGCTTGCGGAACTTCTCCGGCAATCGCGTGAACTCGGTCGCCGGAACGGGTTTGGTCATGCCGTACATCTCAACTCCTCTTTCCTCCCCCGTCCTACGGGGGAGGTGGCCGCAGGCCGGAGGGGGAAGGCCACAGGCCCGACCTCTCTCCAACTCAAAATCATCGCGTTGCTTTCCCCCTCCCTGCCCTCCCCCGTAAGACGGGGGAGGAGAAGAGGTTCTAAGCCGCCTTCACTTCGCGTTCGGCCTTGAGCGCCCGCACGGTCTGGCGCAGCGCATGGACCGTCTTCTCGATCTCCGCGCCGCCGTGGGTCGCCGACACGAAGCCGCCGGGAGCACCCATGACGTCGACGCCATGCGTCATCAGGCCCATGCGGATCTTGCCAGTGAGCGGGCCCGCGCCGCGCGCGCCCTTGAGCTTGGCGAAAGGTACCTTCAGCGGATCGAAGGTCGCGGGATCGATCGGATCGTTGAACGGGTTGGGATAGATCAGGAAGGTCGAGCTCTGGCCGTAGATGCCCCACGGCACACCTTCCTGCACCAGCACCTCGGTCAGCGCCTTGCGCAGCTCGGCTGCCGTCTTGTTCGCTTTCTCGGCCAGGTCCTCGTCACGCAGCAGCGTGAGCGCCGTCACCGCCGCGGCGGCCGACAGCGGGTTCGCATTGTAGGTGCCGGGATGCAGGATCCGCTCGATCTTCTTCGCGGCCGTCGCGTCGTGATCGATGCGGTCGAGAATGTCGCGCTTGCCCGCAACCGCGCCGCCCGGCAGGCCGCCGGCCACGATCTTGGCCTGGATGCAGAGATCCGGCGTGATGCCAAACGCCTTCTGTGCGCCGCCCGAGGACCAGCGATAGCCGGTGATGACCTCGTCCATCAGCATGATGACGCCCTTCTTCTTGGTCGCATCGCGCACCGCCTGGATGAAACCCGGCGGCAACGGCGCCTGGCCCCACGACGCGCCCGAGGGCTCGAACATGACGGCGGCGATATCATCGCGCTCCTCGATCAGCTTCACGACCGCGGCGACATTGTCGCTCGCCATCACGATCGAGAGCGCACTCACGTCCTGCGGCACGCCGGGCGTGGTGCCGCCATCGTAGGTGGCGCCGGCACCGGCCGTCACGTTGTCGTGCCAGCCATGGAAGTGGCCGATGAAGCGCACGATCTTGTCCTTGCCGGTGTAGGCGCGCGCCAGGCGGATCGCCATGTGCGAGGCCTCGGTGCCCGACGCGGTGAAGCGGACCTTCTCCGCGCACGGCGTCAGCTCGCAGACGAGTTCGGCCCAGCGCACCTCGAGCTCGTGGCTCGAGCCGTAATGCGTGCCGAGCTCCATCTGCTTCTTCACCGCCTCGACGACGGCGGGATGGGAATGGCCCAGCAGCATGGCGCCGTGGCCACCGAAATAGTCGACATACTCGTTGCCATCGACGTCCCACTTGCGGGCGCCCTTGGCCCTGGCGACGTGGATGGAATAGGGATCGAGATAGCGGGCATCGTGCGTGATGCCGCTCGGCAGCACCTTGTGGGCCCGCTCGAACAGGGCGCCGGAGCCCGGCGTGCGGGCTTTATAATCGGTGACGATCGCGGAGTTGGTCGGCGCTACAACGGTCATGAGCCCTCACATTAACTAATGGCAGAGCATCGCAAGCCTCGCTTGCGCCGCCAAGTGCCGCGAGCCTAATGTCCGCACCTTTCGCAGACCGGAGTATCGACGTGAACGCCAAACCGCGCGGACGCCAGTTCTTCAACAATCCCGGCCCCACCAACATCCCCGACCGCGTCTTGCGCGCCATGGACCGGCCGGTCCTCGACTTCATGTCGGATGAGTTCCTGGCCATCCAGCATGCCTGCCATGCCGGCGTGAAGCGGGTCCTGAAGACCGACCAGACGCTCTACATGTACAACGCCAGCGGCCATGGCGCCTGGGAAGCAGCGCTCGCCAACCTGTTCTCCGCCGGCGACACCGTGCTGATCGTCGAGACCGGCTATTTCTCGCTGAGCTGGGCTGAGATGGCGGTCAATCTCGGCATCAAGGTCGAGACTTTCGCCGCCGACTGGCGCACCGGCGCCGACGTCGCCAAGCTCGCCGAGCGGCTGGCCAAGGACAAGGCGCACGAGATCAAGGCGGTGCTGACCGTCCACAACGAGACCGCGACCGGCATGGTGCTGCCGGTGGCCGACATCCGCCGCGCCATGGACGAGACCAAGCATCCCGCGCTCCTGCTCAGCGACACGATCTCCTCGCTTGCCAGCATGGAATACAAGATGGACGCCTGGGGCATCGACGTGACCGTGGGCGGCAGCCAAAAGGGCCTGATGCTGCCGACCGGCATGTCGCTGACCGGCGTCAGCAACAAGGCTATCGAGGTCTCGCGCAAGAACAAGGCGCCGCGTCATTACTGGAATTGGGAGATGATGAACGGCCGTGCGCCGCAGAAGTTCGTCGGCACCGCGCCGGTGCATATGTTCTTCGGCTTGCAGGAATCGCTGAAGATGCTCGAGGAAGAAACCCTCGACGGCGTGTTTGCCCGCCATGCCCGCCTCGCCGACGCGACCCGCGCCGCCGTGCGTGCCTGGGGTGCCGACGGCAAGGGCCCGCAGCTCTATGGCCAGGCCGTGGACCGGCTTTCCAATTCGGTGACGGCGGTAATGATGCCGGAGGGCGTGAGTTCCGACGGCTTCCGCAAGATCGCCGTCGATCGCTACAACCTGTCGCTGGGCGGCGGGCTGGGGCCGCTGATGGGCAAGGTCTTCCGCATCGGCCACATGGGCGACCTCAACGAGCCGATGCTGCTGGGCTGCCTCGCCACCACCGAACTCGCAATGAAGACCGCGGGCGTCCCGTTCGCCCCGGGCGGCGTTGACGCCGCGATCGCTTCGCTCGCGAACTGACGCTCTAAAACGCCGGCTTCTTGCCCGCGATGGCGGCCACGAAGCGCTCCGGCGTGATCGACGACAGCGCCGTGCCGGGACCGACGGTCGGCTCGACCGTGAAGCCTATGACCGGATCAAACACGGCCGTCGTGGGATTGAAGGCATAGAGCTGGCCCTTGGTCATGTTGAACCACCAGGCATGCAGCACCAGCGTGCCGGCTTCGACCTTCTCGGCGATCCAGCGGAAGCTCATCAGGTTTTTCACGCTGTTCAGCACCGCGGCCTGCTCGACGGCGCGGGCGACCTCGTCGCGCGAACGGCCCTTCAATTCCTGCACCACGAGATCGCGCGTGTCCTGGGCGATGCTGGTCCAGGTCGAGAGGTAGTCGTAGTCGGCATAGACGCTGCCCCGGCCATCGACCAACGCTCCGATGCCACCGCACAGGGCATGCCCCAGCACGACCACATGCTCGACGCCTAGGCCGCGCACGGCGAACTCGATGGCCGCCGACGTGCCGTGATGACGGGCATCGGGCGGAAACTGCGCCGGCGGCACCATCGCCGCCACGTTGCGCACGGTGAAGAGCTCGCCTGGCACCGTCTGCGTCAGGATCCCGGGATCGACGCGGGCATCGGCGCACGCCACGATCAGGATCTTCGGCGACTGGCCTTCCGCCGCCAGCCGATCGAACAGATCGAGATGCTCGCGGTAGTAGCCCAGATGGAAGTCCGAGAAGCCCTTTAGAAGCCGTTCCAACGCCATGGTGTCTCGTCTACGATGCCGACCGATGATGGGACCCTGAAATGAACCAAGAACTGCTCTACGACAAGCGCGGCGAGGTCGGCTGGATCACCTTCAATCGGCCCCAGGCGCGCAATGCCCTTACTTTCGCGATGTATGAAGGTCTGGCCGAAATCTGCACCGGTGCCGCCCAAAGCGGGATCAAAGCGCTGGTCGTCACCGGCGCCGGCGACAAGGCCTTTGCCGCCGGCACCGACATCGCCCAGTTCAAGGCCTTCGAAAGCGGCGAGGACGGCATCGCCTACGAGCGCAAGATGGACCGCATCCTGGATGCCGTCGAGCGCTGCCCCGTGCCGACGATCGCGGCCATTGCCGGCTTCTGCACCGGCGGCGGCGCCGCCATCGCCGCGGTCTGCGACCTCAGGATCGCCTCGGCCAATGCCCAGTTCGGCTTCCCTATTTCGCGGACGCTGGGCAATTGCCTCTCCATGTCGAACTATGCCCGCCTGGCCGCCTTGATCGGCCCCCAGCGGGTGAAGGAAATGATCTTCCTGGCCAAGCTGATGGACGCCCCGACGGCGCTGGCCGCCGGCCTGGTGAGCGAAGTCGTCCCCGATACGGCGGCCCTTCATGCCCGTGCCGAGGAAGTGGCCCGCACCGTCGCGGGCCACGCCCCGCTCACCCTGCAGGTCACCAAGGAGGCGCTGCGCCGCCTCCAGGCCCGGATCGCCGACGAGAGCATCGACGATCTGATCCGGTTGGCTTACGGTAGCGCCGATTTCCGCGAAGGCATGGCGGCATTCCTGGAGAAACGGGCGCCCAAATGGACGGGCGCCTAGGACTGCTCAATTAGGAGGAAGCGATGGTTAAGGTTGGATCAACTCTTGCAATTCTGGGCCTGTGCGCTGCCGTCGCCGCCTGCCAGAATCCGCAGCAGGTCATCGGCAACAAGGAAGACATGATGGCCGCGGCCGGCTTCAAGTTCGTCCCGGCCAACACGCCGGCGCGCCAGGCCTCGTTCAAGAACCTGCCGCCGCACAAGTTCTCGCGCGAGATCAAGAACGGCCAGGTCTTCTACGTCTATCCGGACCCGACGGTCTGCGTCTGCCTCTATGTCGGCAGCCAGGCTGCCTACGGCAAGTATCAGGCGAACGTCTTCCAGAAGAACATGGCGGACGAGCAGCAGATGACCGCCAACATCAACTCGATGAACGACTGGGACTGGGGTCCCTGGGGCGGCTACCCGTATCCGGGCTGGTACTACTAGCCCTCACACCTCAGTCTGCCTCGATCGAGTCGAAGCGTCAGAACGACGCTTCGACCGTGCCGAGGCCAACGAACTCGCCCGTCGCGCGGCTGCCCGGCGGGAAGTAGCGCAGGCCGGTCCACGATCCCGTCGTGATCGCCTGGCCCTTGGCGATGCCGCCACGCTCGCGCACGGCGTGATCGATCATCCAGGCGAGCGGCCGCACCGGATCGACCGAGCCGAGGCCACCCGCCTGCTCGACGATGGTCTTGCCGTCGACCACGAGCTTCACCTGCAGGCTCGCCCAATCGAGACCCTTCCAATTCCTGATCGAGCCACCCACGACCAACGCGTGGTTCATCTGGTTGTCGGCCAGCAGCCACTCGGGATCGGCCTGCTTGAAGTTGGCGAGGCGCGTGTCGACGATCTCCATGCCGACGAAGGCATCGCCCACGGCGGCCAGCGCCTCATCACGGCCGACCGGCGTGCTGCGCGCGGCGATGTCGGCGGCGATATGAAACGAAATCTCGACTTCTACGCCGATCATGTGCATCGCCTTGCCGTCGAACGTGGCCGGCGACGGCACCAGCGCGCCCGCCAGCAGCGGTGCCGGATTGGGCTCGGCCGTCGGCGTGCGCGCGCCCACCTTCCAGCCCGCGACCGGACCGGTGGCTAAAACCACGCCGTCCTGGATGGCGTAGACCGCACTGCGATCCGGTAATGCAAAAGGTGGCGCCACCTGCAGGCCGCTCTTGCGCGCTTCGAGCAGGGTGCGCACCGCGTAGGAAATGTCTGGGGTCATGCTAAGCTCGCGCAAAAGAAGTCGGACCGGAGAGGAACATGCCTTACGCCAGCGGTCGCGTCATTCACGATGCCGACGCCCACATCATGGAACTGCCGGGCTTCCTCGAAGATCATCTGGAGGCCAAATTCCGCGCCGCCGTGACCGACAGCGTCCTATTCCCGCGCCACGAGGGCTTCCACAACACGCGCCTCACGGCCAAACCGGCGACCGACTTCGACGACCGCCAGATCATGCTCGCCAAGAACTGGGACGCGCTCGGCTCCAGCGCCAAGCAGGACCGCCCCCGCTCCGTCGACCTGCTGGGCTTCGCCAGCCAGCTCATGTTCACCACGGCGCTGCTCAACTATTCCTCGGTGCTCGAAGGCGGCCGCGATGCCGAGCTCACCTACGCCGTGGCCCGCGCCCACACGCGCCACATGGTCGACTTCTGCTCGGTCGACAAGCGCCTGCTGGCGACCGGCTATATCCCGCTGGTCGACTTCGAACGCACGAAGACGGCCGCGCGCGAGGCGATCGAGATGGGCGCCAAGGCGCTGATGATCCCGTCGCGCTGCCCGGACAATCATTCGCCCAGCCACATCGGCTTCGATCCGCTGTGGGCGATCGCCCAGGAAGCTGGACTGCCGATCGTGTTCCATGTCGGCGGCGGCGGGAAGCTGCTGGAAGACGCCTACTTCAACAACGGCCTGCCGCCGGTGCCCGACTTCCACGGCGGCGACGACAATTTCAAGTCGATCGACTACATGGCCATCGCCTATCCGCCGATGAAGGCGTTGACGGCGCTGGTGGTCGACCGCGTTCTCGACCGCTTCCCGCGTCTCAAGTTCGGCGTCATCGAGCAGGGCGCGTCGTGGGTGCCGGGCTGGATGCGCAACATGGATAGCGCCCACAACGCCTTCTACAAGAACGAGGAGCGGCTGCAGAAGATGTCGCTCAGGCCCAGCGAGTTCATCCAGCGCCAGGTCCGCGTCACGCCGTATCCGCACGAGGATGCGGGCTGGATCATCGCCAACTCGGGCGACGAGGTCTGTCTCTTCTCGTCCGACTACCCGCACGTCGAGGGCGGTCGCAACCCGATCAAGCGCTTCGAAGCGTCGATGGAAACGGCGGGCACCAGCGAGAACCAGAAGCATCGCTTCTATTGCGACAATTTCGTCGACCTGATGGGCGCGGGCCTCGCCCCCGAACTGAGGATCGCGGCATGAACTGTCTTCCGGACCGCGCGCGTCCCGCGCGCTCATGAGGCGCGCGGGA
>CAMDOT010000048.1 GCA_945903635.1 Rhizobium sp. Q54
CCACCGTGCAGTTCCTGGCGGCACTTCCCGATCAACCACCCGCGTTCCGGCCGATGCCGCCCATGCTCGAGTTCGAGCAGACGCCCAATCCGCTCCGCGACACGCTGGCCAAGGAGCCGATCGAGCAGAAGAAGGGCATCGTGAAGGTCGCGACAGGCCCCGGCCTTGGCATCGAGATCGATCGCGAGATCCTGAAGAAATACAAGGTGGCTTAGCATGCCTCCCCAGTCATCTGGGGAGGTGTCAGCGTCTTACGCTGACGGAGGGGTCAAACGGTTGCTCCGCATTTGGCCCCTCCGTCGCCGTATGACGGCGCCACCTCCCCATTTGAATGGGGAGGAAGGAGAAATTCATGAAGATCGTCGACGTAAAGGCCTACCCGACCAGCTACCGCGTGCCGAAGGAACTGCAGGTGTCGCTCGGCATCGGCACCATGACCAAGCGCGACTGCGTCATGGTCAAGGTGACGACCGAGGACGGCATCGTGGGCTGGGGCGAGAGCCATCACGCGCGATCACCCGGCAGCATCGGCCACCTGATCAACACGACGCTGAAGGGCTTCGTGGTCGGCATGGATGCGACGGACGCCGTCGGCATCTGGGCCAAGATTTATAAGTTCCAGCTCGGCTCCCACGGCATGGGTGCGGCCACCGCCATGGCGATGAGCGGCCTCGACCAGGCGCTGTGGGACATCAAGGGCAAGGCCGTGGGCTGGCCGCTCTACAAGCTGCTGGGTGGCAGCAACAAACCGGTGCCGGCCTATGCTGGCGGCATTTCGTTGGGCTACCAGGCGCCTGACTCCTTGGCGGCCGAGGCCGTTCCCATGGTCGAGGCGGGCTACAAGGCGCTGAAATTGCGCGTCGGTGACAACGTGAAGGCCGACATCGCGCGCATGACGGCCGTGCGCCGCCGCTTCGGCGACGACATGGTGCTGCTGACCGACGCCAACACCGGCTACACCGTCGAGGACGTGCGCCGCGTGATGCCGGCCATGGACGACCTCGGTATCGGCTGGCTGGAGGAGCCGTTCCCGGCGCACGACCATCGCTCCTACGCCATGGCCAAGGGCTGGGGCGTGACGCCGCTGGCGGCGGGCGAGAACCATTACACGCGCTTCGAGTTCCACCGGATCATCGAGGACGGCAACATCACCATCCTGCAGCCCGACCTTTCCAAGTCCGGCGGCATCACCGAGGTCCAGCGCATCGCCGCCGCCGCCTCGATGTGGAAGCTGCCGATCCATCCGCATAGTTCGATGACCGGCCTCAACCACGCCGTCTCGATCCATTTCCTGGCCTCGATCGACAACGGCGGCTACTTCGAGGCCGATCTGTCGGTGGCCAACAAGTTCCGCGACGAACTGGGCAGCGACCCGTGGCAGATCGGCAAGGACGGCTGTGTTCGGCCGCTCGACAAGCCCGGCATCGGCGTCGAGATCGACGAGAAATTCCTGATCGCACACCCCGTGATCGAGGGGCCCGGTTACGTTTAGGCGGACCGCGGGCCTCCAGGCCCGCTCATGCGAGGCGGGCCTGGAGGCCCGCGGTCCGGCTGAGCGTTACGTCTGCGCGATGAGGTCGGCGCCCTTCTCGGCGATCACGTTGGTCGCGGCGTAGGTGTTGCCCGACACCATCGTGGGCATGCACGAGGCGTCGGCGACGCGCAGGCCATTTAGGCCGATCACGCGCATCGAGGCAGGATCGATCACAGCCCGGGGGTCCGTGCCGATCTTGGCTGTGCCGACCGGGTGATAGGTCGTGGAGCCGGTAGCGCGGGCATGCGCCATCCATTGCTCGTCGGTCTGCACGTCGGGGCCGGGGAAGTTCTCGCGGATCACGTAATCGGCGAGCGGCGGCGTCGCCAGAAGCTTGCGCAGGTATTTCATCGCCGCCAGCAGCGCGTCACGGTCGATCTGGTCGGCAAGGTAATTGGGCTGGATCTCGGGCTTGGCCGTCGGATCGGCGCTGAGCGCCTTCACATGGCCGGTGCTCTCGGGGCGAAGCTGTGCCGCGCCCAGCGTCATGCCGGGCACGGTGTCGAGCTGGGTGGTGCCATAGCGGCCGCCGCCATAGCTTGCCGGCGCGAAATAGAGCTGCATGTCGGGTGTCGCGAGACCGGGGCGCGTCTTGAAGTAACCGCCGGCGTGGCTCGGCGCCGTGGTCAGCAGGCCCTTGCGGCTGATCGCGTAGCGCAGGACTTCGCCCACGAGGCGGAGCCCACGGCTCTTCTCGTTGAGCGACGGCGCGCCCTTCACCAGGGCCGAGACGCGGATGGCGTAATGGTCGCGGAAGTTGTGGCCGACGCCGGGGAGGGCATGCTTCACCGCGACGCCGATCGCGGCAAGGTCGTCGGGATGGCCGATGCCGGAGATCTGAAGGAGCTGCGGTGTGTTGATGGCGCCGCCCGCCAGGATCACGTCGCGCCGCGCCTTGATCTGCTTCGTCTGGCCATCCTGGCGATAGGTGATGCCGGTGGCGCGCCTGCCCTCGAGGTCGACGCGCTCGACCAGCGCGCGCGTGATCACGCGCACGTTGCCGCGCTTCATCGCCGGCTTCAGGTAGGCGTCGACCGGGCTCCAGCGCCGGCCGTTCTTCATCATGTTCTGGTAAAGCAGCGTTCCTTCCTGGTCGCCGCAATTGTAGTCGGGCGTGCGTTTCAGCCCGAGCGCCTCGTTGGCGGCCATGTAGGCGTCGCTCAGCACATGCGGCTCGCGCTGGTCCTCGATGACAAGTGGGCCGGCGCGGCCGCGCGTCTCGTCGCTGCCGCCGACGCGGCTCTCGGCACGCTTGAAGTAGGGCAGCACGTCGTCCCACGACCAGCCGCGGCAGCCGAGCTGCGCCCAGGTGTCGTAGTCGGCGGCCTGGCCGCGGACGTAGAGATGGCCGTTGATAGAGCCCGATCCGCCCAGCACCTTGCCGCGCGGGAATTTGATCTTGCGGCCGTCGATATGCGGGCCGGGGGCGGTCTCGTAACCCCAGTTGAGGCTCTCGTTGTAGACCGTCTTGTTGAAGCCAGCCGGCACCTTGATCCAGATATGATTGTCGCTGCCGCCGGCCTCGATCACCGCGACGCTGTTCTTGCCCGACTCGGAGAGGCGATTGGCCAGCACGCACCCCGCCGCGCCTGCCCCCACGATCACATAATCGAATTCTTCCACCGGACGTTCCTCTGTTTCTTAGGCGGCGACGACCAGCGTCGATGCCAATTGCCGCACCGACTTCACCATGGCCATGGCGACCAGTTTGCCGGTCTTGCGGTTCTCTTCGCTGACGGCCACGTCCTCCATGAAGGTGAAGCGGCCGAAGGCGCCCTTGGCTTCGAGCTCGACGATGTGCGTCGTGATGGTGGGGTCGGCCACGATCACCACGCGCGTGCGGTCGAGGCCGATGCCGGCGATCGCGGCGGCGGCGGAGATGTTGACGTTCTGCGGATAGAGTTTTGCGCCCTCGCGCACGGGCCCGTCAAAGACGGTGTGCGGCGCCGTGAGGGCATCGAGATCGACCAGCGTCTCGGCGATCGTGCCCTTCCAAGCCAACGGATCCTTGCGCACCGTGACGGTGACGCTGTCGAGCCCGCCCACGGCGGCGCTGCTCAGGATATCCAGCGCGCCGATGCCGGCCGAGGGCAGGATCAGCCGCTTGCCGCTGCCCTTGGCCGCCGCCAGCAGCCGGTCGAACAAGGCTGTATCGGTGAAGGCGCCGACCGAGGTCACGAGAAAATCCGCGCCGCCTTCCAGCACGCGCTGGCCATGCGTGCGCACCGCCTCGTGGCCGGCGCATTCGGCGACGGCGTCGAATTTGTGCGCAAAGAAGCGGTCGGGCTCGTGCGTCAGCACGCCTTCAGGGCGCGGCCGGCGCACCAGCACGGATACCAGCTCGATGTTCTCCAGGCCGGCTGCTTCGACATGCTTGCCGATGGCGCCATAGCCGATCAGGCCGAGCTTCACGCGCCCACCTTCACGCGCACCCTCATGAGAGGCGAGCCTCCACCCAGCGCGCCCAGGCGATGAGCTGGTCGTCGCCGCGCAGCGGCGCGATCAGCTGGACCGACAGCGGCAGGCCGAACGGGCCCGCATTGAAGGGGAGCGCCACGCAGGGCGTGCCCAGCAGGGTCCAGAAGCGGTTGAAGATGGGATCGCCGGTGTAGCCGAGGCCCGCCGGCGCCTCTCCCCGGGCGGTGGGGGCGAGCAGGAAGTCAAAGCGTTCCCAGACGGCACCGAGATCGGCCAGCGCCCGGCGCTTGCGCTTTTTGGCATCGGCGAGCTGGGCGCGTGTGACGCTGTCGCCGACTTCCAGAGCCGCCGTCAGGCCGGGCGACAGGAGATGGGGGAAGCGGGCGCGTTCCGGCGCGTAGTGCTGGGTCGACTCCTTGGTCATGACCCGGTTGTGCGCCGTGATAAGCGGGCCCCAGCTTTCGGGCATTTCCCATTCGCGGACCTTGGCGCCTCCGGCCCGCAAGGTCCGAGCGGCAACCTCGATGGTCTTCCTGGTGTAGGGCTCGGCCTGGTCCCACCACAGGGTGCGGCAGAAGCCGATGCGCGGCGCGTGCTGCGGCGGGTCGGCCGGGGCATGGCCGTAGGCGGCGCGGATCAGCGCCAGGTCGTTGGCCGTGCGGGTGAAGAAGCCCAGCGTGTCGAGGCTTCGGGCGTAGGTTTTTATGCCGGTGGTGTCGGCCCAGCCATAGGTGCCCTTGTAGGCCACGATGCCGTTGAAGGCGCCGGGCCGGATCACCGATCCCGAGGTTTGCGTGCCGTAGCCGATGGGCACCATGCAGTCGGCGACCGCCGCCGCCGAGCCCGACGAGGAGCCGGCCGGCGTGTGGCGCAGATTGTGCGGATTGTGGGTCTTGCCGGCATGGCCGCCGGCGAATTCGGTCGTCACCGACTTGCCCAGCACGATGGCGCCGGCCTTCACGAGCTGTGTCACGCAGGCCGCATCCTTGCCCACGACATGGTCGCGGTAGATCGGCGAACCGCAGGTGGTGGGCATGGTCCTGGTCGAGATGATGTCTTTGACGGCCAGCGGAATGCCGTGCAGCGGCCCCACCGGCCTGGCGCGCTTGTCGAGCATGTCGGCGCGCTTGAGGGCTCCCTCGGCGTCGAGCGCCTCCCAGGCATGGACCTGGCCCTCGCGGTGCTCGATCCGCTCGAGGCAGGCTTCCACGAGATCACGCGCCTTCAGCCGCTTCTGGGACATGCGCAGGACGGCCTCGCTGGCCGACAGTCTATTGGGCGATTTCGCCATGCGTTCCTCCCGGGGTATCGTCGGCGGCATGATGACCGAGCCTCGGTCGAAAACATAGCGCCGGAAAGGTAGCCCATGAGCACACCCTTCGCCGTCCAGAAGATCGGCCACGCAGTGGTCTATGTGAGCGACCTCGACCGCTCGAAGCGTTTCTATATTGAGGTGCTGGGCTTCCAGGTGTCGGACGTCTATCCCGGCACGATGATGCCGGGCGGCATGGTGTTCCTGCGCTGCAACGGCGACCACCATTGCCTGGCCCTGGTCGGCGACCGCGCGCCCGACGCGGGGCAGGACAAGAGCCTGCACCATCTCGCCTTCGAACTCGCGACGCTCGACGAGGTTTTTCGTGCTCGCGATCACCTGAGGGCGCACGGCGCCAAGCTCACCTACGAAGGCCGCCGCCGCGCCGGCTGCCAGGTCGCGGTGGAATTCCTCGACCCCGATGGCCATCACCTCGAACTCTATTGGGGTGTCGACCAGATCGGTGCCGACGGCCGCTCACGGCCCTGGGAGGAATGGCGCCAGACCATGACCCTGGAAGACGCCGTGCGCATCGCGCCGCCGGGCCAGGACACGACCCTGCAGGACGCGGCACTGCGCGCGCGTCTGGAAGCGGGAACCGACCGACCCTAGGAGGAAGCTCATGACCGCAAGCGTGATGTTCCACGACGGCAACCGCCGCCTGCAGGACGACTTCGATAGCCGTCGCATCGCCGACCGCCTCGAAGAGAAGCTCACCCGCTTCGAATTCACCGAAGGTGACCGTGCCTTCATCGAGGGCTCGATGTTCTTCTTCCTGGCGACGTCGGACGGCCAGGGCCGGCCGGACTGCTCCTTCAAGGGCGGCACACCTGGCTTCGTGAAGGTCGTCGGCGCCAACGAACTCGCCTTTCCCGACTACGACGGCAACGGCATGTTCAAGAGCCTGGGCAATGTCCTGGTCAATCCGTCGGTCGGGCTGCTGTTCATCGACATGGGCGAGAAGCCGCGGCGGATCAGGGTCAACGGCGAGGCGAGCGTGAGCCGCGACGATCCGCTGATGCAGCGCTTCGCCGGCGCCCAGCTCCTGGTGCGGGTCAAGGCGCGGGCGATCTTTCCCAACTGCCCACGCTACATCGTGACGCCGGGCACGGCGGAGGCGTCCAAGTACGCGCCGCGCCCCGGCTACGAGCCGCCGGAGCCCACCTGGAAGGGCTTCGACGATTTCAGGGACTACATCCATCCCCGGCAGAAGACGCCCGACGGAGAGTGACAGCGTGAGCAAGCGGTTTGCCATCATCGGCGCGGGCATGTCGGGCATCCTGGCCGCCATCAAGCTGAAGCAGCGCGGCATCGAGGATTTCACGATCTACGAGAAAGCTAGCCGCCTCGGCGGCACGTGGCGGGACAATACCTATCCCGGTCTTTCCTGCGACGTGCCGAGCCACGTCTATGCCTATTCCTTCGAACTCAAGGGTGACTGGACGCGGCGCTTCTCGCCGGGCGCCGAGATCCAGCGCTACTTCGAGGGCGTGGCCGAGAAGTACGGCATCGAACGGCACATCCGCTACAACAGCGAGATCACCCGCGCCGAGCATGTCGACGGGCGCTGGCGGCTCAGGACTTCGAGTCGCGCGACCGACACGGTGGATTTCGTGATTGCCGCGACCGGCGTGCTGCATCATCCCGCGATGCCCGACATCCCCGGCCTCGCCGACTTCAAGGGGCCGAAGTTTCACTCGGCGCGCTGGGGTCACGCCGTGCCGATCCACGGCAAGCGTGTCGGCATCATCGGCACCGGCTCGACGGCCATCCAGATCGTGCCGGCGCTGGCCGATCGCGTCGCCAAACTGTCGCTGTTCCAGCGCACCGCCCAGTGGGTCCTGCCGCTCGCCAACCCGTTCTACAGCGCCGAGGAGAAGGCGATGTTCCGCGAATCGCCGGAGCGGTTGCAGCAGTCCTACGATTTCTGGTCGCAGCGCTTCGTCGACACGTTCGCCCGTGCCGTGATCGGCAACCAGGACGAGCTGCAGAAGATCGAGGACGCCTGCCGCCTCAACCTCGAGGAGAATGTCCACGATCCCGAGCTGCGGTGGCGGCTGACGCCTAATTATCGCGCCGCCTGCAAGCGGCTGATCATGTCGGACGAGTTCTATCCGGCCCTGCAGAAGCCCAATGTCGAGCTGGTGACCGAAGGCATCGACCGCATCGAGGCGACCGGCGTGCGCACGAAGGACGGCGCCCTGCATGTGCTCGACGTGCTGGTGCTGGCGACCGGCTTCGACGGCCACGCCTTCCTGCGGCCGATGGAGGTTTTGGGCGAGGGTGGGCGCACGCTCGCGGAGGCATGGTCGGAAGCCAACGAAGCCTACCGCTCGGTGGCGGTCCCGGGTTTTCCCAACTTCTTCATGCTGGTCGGCCCCAACAGCCCGATCGGCAATTTCTCGGTGATCATGATCTCCGAGCTGCAGATCGATTATATCCTGCAGCTCGTCGACCTCGTCCTGGAAGGCAGGTGCCGGGCGGTGGCGCCGTCGGCCGCCGCGGCGCGGCGCTTCAACGACGCGCTCCACGAGGCCATGAAGGGCACGGTGTGGGTGTCGGGCTGCCGCAGCTGGTACCTCGACAGGAACGGCAATCCGGCGCTGTGGCCGTGGAGCTTCGACCGCTTCCGCGCGGAGATGCAAAAGCCCGACCTCGCCGACTTCGATCTCGCGAGTGCAGCCACAACGCAGGTCTGACCGACTGGCTGGCATGCCGCTTGCTGCCGGGAGCCGATACGCAGGAGGGCTCCATGGACATTGGTGTGTTCATTCCGATCGGAAACAATGGCTGGCTGATCTCCACGACGTCGCCGCAATATATGCCGAGCTTCGATCTCAACCGCGAGATCGTGCAGAAGGCGGAGCGCTATGGGCTCGATTTTGCCCTCTCGATGATCAAACTGCGCGGGTTCGGCGGCAAAAGTGAATTCTGGGACCACAATCTCGAATCCTTCACCCTGATGGCGGGCCTCGCCGCGGTGACCGAGAAGATCCGCCTCTATGCTTCCGTGGCGGTGCTGACGATCCCGCCGCCGATCGTGGCGCGCATGGCTACCACGATCGATTCGATCTCCAAGGGACGCTTCGGCGTGAATATCGTCTCGGGCTGGGCCAAGGACGAGTACGAGCAGATGGGCCTGTGGCCGGGCGAGGTCTATTTCGGCAAGCGCTACGACTACAGCACCGAATACGTAAAGGTGCTGAAGGACCTCTGGAACACCGGCACGTCCGATTTCAAGGGCCAGTACTTCCAGATGACCGACTGCAAGCTGAGCCCGCGGCCGCAGTCGCCGGTCAAGATCGTCAGCGCCGGACAAAGCCCGCGCGGCATGGAGTTCGGCGCGACCTACTGCAACTACAACTTCACGCTGGGCAAGGGCGTCAACACGCCGACCGCGCATGCGCCGACCAACCAGATGATGATCGATGCGGCCGCCAGGACCGGCCGCGATGTCGGCAACTACGTGCTGATGATGGTGATTGCCGACGAGACCGACGACAAGGCGATGGCCAAGTGGGAGCGCTACAACGAGGGCGCCGACATGGGCGCGCTGGCGTGGATGTCGGGTCAGGCCGACGCCGACCCCAATGCCGCAGAGGGCGGCACCGCCAAGGCGATCTCCGCGCCGGAAGGCGCGATCAACTTCAACATGGGCACCCTTGTGGGGTCCTACGCCACGGTCGCCAGGCTTCTGGACGAGTGCGCCGCTGTTCCCGGCACCAAGGGCATCATGCTCACCTTCGACGACTTCCTGATCGGCATGGATGCTTTCGGCCAGCGCATCCAGCCGCTGATGAAGAGCCGCAGCGACCGGGTGGCGAGAGCCGCCGCCTGAGCGTCGGCGCGCAGCGGGGTCTGGCATAGGACTTGCGTCGAGATTCGCAGCGACTGTTCGCGTTCCAAACCGGAGAGCGAGGCGTGCCTCAACAAAGTCGACGCCGGATGATGCACCTCGGAGCCTTCGTGCACGAGACCGGCCAGCATGTCGCCGCGTGGCGCCATCCCGGCGCCCATTTCCACTCAGGCGTGAGCTTCGCCGATGCCGTCGAAGTCGCGCAGACCGCCGAGCGCGGCAAGTTCGATTTCCTGTTCCTGGCCGACAGCGCCGCCGTCAGTCTGGCGGGAACGCCCGAGTCGCGCGGGCGCATGGGCAAGGTGGTGAAGTTCGAGCCGATGACCATCCTGTCGGCGCTGGCGGCGGTTACCAAGCATCTCGGTCTTGTCGCCACCTCAACCACCACTTTCAACGAGCCCTATACGCTGGCGCGCCAGTTCGCTTCGCTCGACCAGATCAGCGGCGGCCGTTCCGGCTGGAATCTCGTGACATCGAACAACGAGGACGACGCGCTCAACTACAGTCTGGAGCAGCATCCGGCGCACTCGGATCGCTACGAACGCGCCATCGAGTTCGCCGAGGTGGTCAACGGCCTGTGGGACAGCTGGGACGAAGATGCCTTCATCCGCGACAAGGAGTCGGGCGTCTTCTTCGATCCGTCGAAGCTCCATCCGCTGCACCACAAGGGAAAGCATTTCCAGGTGCGCGGGCCGCTCAACGTCGCCTGCTCGCCGCAGGGCCGGCCCATCCTGGTGCAGGCGGGCGCGTCGGGCACCGGGCGCGATGTCGCCGCCCGGCTGGCCGAGCTGGTGTTCACCGCCCAGACGACCTTCGAGCAGGGCAAGGAATTCTACGGCGACGTGATGGCGCGCCTGCCGCGCTTCGGCCGCTCCTCGGCCGAGGTGCTGGTGATGCCCGGCCTCTATCCCGTCGTGGCGCCCACCGAATCCGAGGCGCGCGAGAAGTTCGACTACCTGCAGTCGCTGATCCATCCCAGCGTCGGCATCGCCGTGCTGGAGCACACGATCGGCGTTCATGATCTCGACAAGCTGCCGCTCGATGGGCCGGTGCCGGAGATGCCAGATACCAACGGCCCGCTCAGCCGCCAGCGCCTGCTGCTCGAGCAGGCGAAGCGCGACAAGCTCACGCTCTGGGAGCTTTGCCTGGCGAATGCCGGCCCGCGCGGCCATGTGCTCACCATCGGCACGCCGAGCCAGGTCGCCGATGAGATGGAGCACTGGTTCAAGGAAGGTGCGGCCGACGGCTTCAACGTGATGCCGGCCTGGCTGCCGGGCTCGCTCAACGATTTCGTCGACCTGGTGATTCCCGAGCTGCAGCGCCGGGGCCTGTTCAGAACGGAGTATGAAGCCATGACCCTGCGCGACAATCTCGGCCTGCCGCGACCGATCAACCGTTTCCATGCCGCCCGCCTGGCGGGAGCGGCGCAATGAGCGGGCCCGTCCTTGGCCGGCGCAAGGCCGGCGCCCTGGTTGCCGGCGCCGCCATCGCCGGCACTGTCGCCGCCGGTACCTTGCGCACGGCGTCGGCTGCCGACGCCTCGACCTTCGTCAGCGGCTTCGGATTGCCGGCCAACCTCGATCCGCATCAGGTCTACGACGTGCCGATGCAGGCGATGATGCTGAACGCCTACGACAATCTCTACCGCTACCAGAACGATCCGCCGCAGATCGTGCCGTGGCTGGCGGAGAGCCACACCGTGACGCCGGACGGCCTCGTCTGGGAGTTCAAGCTCCGGTCCGGCATCAAGTTCCACGACGGCAGCCCGATGACGTCGGAGGACGTGGTCTATTCCTTCCGTCGCATGCTGGCCCTCGGGCTGGCACCAGCCGGCGCCTTCCTCAAGATCCTGAAACCCGAGAGCGTGACCGCGGTCGATCCGCTGACCGTGCGCTTCAAGCTCGAGACGGCCTATGCGCCGTTCTTCGCCGCCATCCCCAGCATCTCGATCGTCAATCCGCGCATGATCGAGCCCAACGTCAAGAGCGGCGACTGGGGCAAGAGCTGGCTGGCGTCGAACGGGGCGGGTTCCGGCTCCTACCGCATCGTCCCGGCGGGCTACCGGCCGCTGGAATATCTCGACATGGAGATCTTCGACGATCACTTCATGGGTTGGGCGCACAATCCCAAGCCGGTGCGCAAGCTCGCCTGCCGGCCGACACGTGAGACCTCCACCCGCGTGCTGGCGCTGCTCAACGGCTCGCTCGACTGCACCGACAACAATCTGCCGGCCGACCAGGTGGCGCAGATCAACGCGTCCAAGATCGCCTACGTCCAGAAGGACATGGTGATGCGGATTTTCATCATCCGCATGAACAACACCAAGCCGCCGTTCGACAACCTCAACGCCCGGCTCTGCTTCGCCCACGCCTTCAACTACATGGGCTTCATCAACGACATCCTGGGCGGCTACGCCACGCGTGATCCCTATCCGATGCCCGACAATCTGTGGGGCATCCCCAAGGACGCCAAGGGCTACGACTACGATCTCAAGAAGGCCAAGGAATACTATGCCAAGGCCGTGGCCCAGGGCGCGCCGATGAAGCGGCCGGTCGAGCTGCACGTGCAGTCGGAGAACGAGCAGAGCGTGCAGGGTGCGCAGCTCTTCCAGTCCGACCTGGCGCAGATCGGCATCAACATGAAGGTGGTCGGCAACATCTGGTCGAACCTGACCGCGGCCGCGGCCAAGCCCGACACCACGCCCGACATGTGGGTGCACTGGGTCAGCACCTATTTCGTCGATCCGGAGAACTGGGTCGGCCAGATGTATGACAGCCAGTTCCATGGCACCTGGAAGGCCTCGGCCTACTACAAGAACCCTGAGGTCGACACGCTGCTGCGCAAGGCCCGGACCACGATCAAGCAGGAGGACCGCGAACCGCTCTACCAGGAGGCCATCCGCAAGATCATGGCCGACAGCCCCGACATCTGGGTCTACAACTCGATGCAGCTCCAGGGCCTCAACAAGCGCGTCAAGGGCCGCCGCTTCTGCACCGTCGGCCAGGGCGCGGAGATGCGCTGGATCACGCTCGACGGCTGAGATGCTGCGCTTCGTCCTCAGGCGCTGCATCCTCGTGCTGCCGTCGCTGTTCGGATTGCTGCTGGTCACTTTCCTGCTGATCCGTGTCGTGCCGTCCGACCCGGCCATGGCGTTGGCGGGCGATGCCGCCACGCCCGAACAGATCGAGCGGCTGCGTCAGCAGTACGGGCTCGACCGGCCGATCTGGGAGCAGTTCGCCGTCTATGTCGGCAAGGTCGCCACGCTCGACCTCGGCGAAAGCGCCTTCTCGCGCCGGCCGGTGGCGGTCGATATCGCCCAGCGCCTGCCGGCGACCTTGGCGCTCACCTTCTGCGCGCTCGCCATCTCGGTCTTCGTCGGGGTGCCGTTGGGTGTCATCGCCGGGCTGACGCACAATGCCTGGCCGGACTACCTGCTGCGGGTCTTCTCGGTGCTGGGCATCGCCGTGGCGGCCTTCTGGTTCGCCATCATGCTGCAACTCCTGTTCTCGATGGAACTGGGCTGGCTGCCGTTGCGCGGCGAGCTTTCGCCCACCATGCAGCGGCCGCCGCGGGTCACGGGCTTCATGGTGGTGGACGCTTTGATCGCCGGCCGCTTCGACGTCTTCACCGATGCGCTGCGCCATCTCGTCCTGCCGGCGGTCACGCTGTCGCTGGGCGGGCTCGCCACCATCGTGCGATTCACGCGCGCCGGTGTGCTCGACACGTTGCAGCAGGATTTCGTCTTCTACGAGCGCGCCATGGGCTACCGCCGGCGCCGCCTGGTCTGGATCTACGTGCTGCGCAACTCGGTGACCGCGACCGTGACCCAGATCGGCCTGCTGTTCGGTGGCCTTATCGCAGGCGGCGTGGTGGTCGAGGCGATCTTCGACTGGCCGGGCATCGGCAGCTACACCGTGCAGGCGATCCTGACCGGCGACCGCCAGGTCATGCTGGCGGTCACGTTGCTGGTCGGCACGGTCTATGCCGTCGTCAACATCCTGATCGACCTGGTGCACGGCCTGCTTGATCCCCGCTTGATGGAGCGGGCGTGATGGAGCGGGCGTGATCCACATCCTGCGCAAGCTCAGCCGCGACCTGCCGGCGATGCTGGGGCTCGGCATCGTGCTCTTCGTGCTGGTGCTCGCCATCCTCGGGCCGCTGCTGGCGCCCTATCCGGAGGACGCGGCCGCGTCGCATCTCACCCGCCGCCTGCGGCCGCCCAGTGCCGCCTATCCGTTCGGCACCGACAATCTCGGCCGCGATATCTTCTCGCGCGTCATCCTGGGCGCGCGCGGCGCGCTCTCCATCGCGCTCACCGTCGTGTCGACCGCCATGCTGATCGGCGTGCCGCTCGGCCTCATCGCCGGCTACCGCGGCGGCTGGGTGTCCGAAGGCATCATGCGCGTCACCGACGTGGTGCTGGCCATCCCCCAGCTCGTGCTGGCGCTGGCGCTGGCGCAGCTGATGTCGCCGTCGCTCGAAAGCGCCATGCTGGCGCTGTCGCTCACCTATTGGCCGTTCTTCACCCGCATCGTCTATGCCGAGACGCGACGGCTCTCGGCGTCGCTGTTCGTCGACGCGCTGCGCGGCATCGGCGCAGGCACGAGCCGCATCGTGTTCCTGCATATCCTGCCCAACGCGCTGTCGCCGGTGATCGTGCGCGCCACCATCGGACTGGGCTTCACCATCCTGGTCGCCGCCGTCCTGGGCTTCCTCGGCATGGGGGCGACCCCGCCCGCGCCGGACTGGGGCCTCGCCATCGCCGAGAGCCGCACCTACCTGCCGCGCGCCTGGTGGTACGCGACCTTTCCCGGCCTTGCCATCCTGATCACGGTGATGGGTTTCAATCTCCTGGGCGATGGCCTGCGCGATATCGTCGATCCCCGCATCCGGCGCTCGCGATGATGCCCGTTCTCAGCGTGCGCGGGCTGAAGGTGTCGATCCGTACCGACGAAGGCATGGCCGAGATCCTGGACGACGTCGGGCTGGAGCTCGAGCGCGGTCGAATCCTGGGCGTGGTGGGCGAATCGGGTTGCGGCAAGTCCACGCTGATCCGCGCCATCATGGGCATCCTGCCGAGGGGCGCCACGATCGACCGCGGCGAGGTCTGGTTCGAAGGCGAGAACCTGCTCGCTTTCTCCGAGGCCGAGCTCAACGACCAGGTGCGCTCGAGCCGCATCGGCTTCATCCCGCAGGATCCGCTGCTGGCGCTCAACCCGGTGTTCAAGGTCGGCACACAGATGCTCGAGGTCATGCGCTGGCACGCGCCCGACGCCAAGGATCCCACGGGTCCGCGCGGGGGCGCGCGACGCAAGGCGCACGTGGCGCGGCTCGTCGGCCTGCTGCGGCGCATGCAGGTGCCCGACCCCGAGACCGCGCTGGAACGCTATCCTCACCAGTTCTCGGGCGGGCAGCGCCAACGCCTGCTGATTGCGGCGGCGCTCGCATGTGCGCCCGGGCTGGTGATTGCCGACGAGCCCACCACCGCGCTCGACGTCACGACCCAGCACCAGATCCTGCTGCTGCTGCGCGAGCTGGTGGCCGAGTTCGGGATATCATTGATGTTTGTGACGCACGATTTCGGGGTCGTCGCCGAACTGTGCGACGACCTCTGCGTGATCTACGCCGGCCAGACGGTGGAGAAGGGCCCGGTGCAGGCGATCCTCGAGGCGCCGTCGCATCCCTACACCCGGGCACTGCTCGCCTGCCATCCCGATCGGGCAACGACGTTCCTGGGCATCCCAGGCTCCGTGCCGTCGCCGCTGGCGCGACCCCCGGGCTGCCTGTTCGCGCCGCGCTGCACCGATGCGCGCACCCTCTGCCTTGCCGGACGGCCGCCGCAGGGCTTGGCCCCGTCGGGCGCCGAGGTCCGCTGCGTGCAATTCGCATGAGCCCCGTGCCGATCCTCGCGGTGCGCGATCTCTCGGTGCGGCTGGGCGGCCGCAAGGGCTTTCTGCAGCGCACGATCCTGCCCGTTCAGGCAGTGAAGCAGGTCAGCCTCGATCTGCGGGCCGGCGAGATCCTGTCGCTGGTGGGCGAGTCCGGCTGCGGCAAGACCACCTTGGGGCGCACCATCCTCGGCCTGCAGCGGGAAAGCGCGGGCGAGATCCTGCTGGAAGGCCGCACGGTGAGCGGCCTCGCGCCCGAAGCGGCGCGACGGGCACGATCGATTGTCCAGTATGCCCATCAGGACGCGGGCGCGGCGCTCGATCCGTGGTGGAGCATCGGCCGGACCCTGGAAGAGGGGCTGTTGATCCACGGCGTGCGGAACGCCTCGGAACGGCGCGACCGGGTCGCGGCGATGTTGCAGGCGGTCGGGCTCGATGCGACTTCGGCGCGGCGTTATCCGCACGAGTTCTCCGGCGGACAGCTCCGGCGCCTGGCGCTCGCGCGCATTCTCCTGCTGCAGCCGCGCGTACTGATCCTGGACGAGCCGACGTCCGGCCTCGACATGTCGGTACAGGCGACCGTGCTCAACCTGCTGCTGGAACTCAGGGAGCGGTTCGCGCTCACCTATCTTTTCATCTCGCACGACCTCTCGGTGGTGGAACGCCTCTCCGACCGGGTGGCGATCATGTACCTCGGCCGTATCGTCGAGAGCGGTCCGGCCAAGCAGGTCTTCGCCCAGCCGACGCATCCCTACACGCGCACCCTGCTGGCGGCAGCGCCGCGGCTCACCGGCCGGCGGGCGTCGGGGCCATCGCTGGTGCGCGGCGATCCGCCGAACCCCACGCTGGTCCTGCCGGGCTGTGCATTCTTCGATCGCTGTCCCGTGGCCATGCCCGTCTGTCAGGAAGCGCCGCCACGGCTGGAGCCGGTGGCGCCCGGCCACGACGTTGCCTGCTACGGCGCGTTCATCGAGCAGACTGCTTCAATCGGTGCAAAGCGCCGCGCCTGAGCGTGGCGGACGCACGGCATTCTTCCCGGAATCCTTGAACTTCGCGTGTGGCACGGGCCTTGCTGCGTTGCAGCATGGTGGGCGCATGCGCTCCGTCGCGTCGCCGTTCCGGGTTTTTGATTGAGGCGGGTGCTGGATGGAAATCGGCGTCTTCATTCCCATTGGAAACAACGGCTGGTTGATCTCCTCGACCTCGCCGCAATACACGCCGAGCTTCGATCTCAACCGCGAGATCGTGCAGCGCGCCGAGCGCTACGGCTTCGACTTCGCCATGTCGATGATCAAGCTGCGCGGCTTTGGCGGCAAGTCGCGCTACTGGGACGACAATCTCGAATCCTTCACCCTGATGGCGGGACTTGCCGCAGTGACGTCGCGCATCGAGCTCTATGCGACTGTCGCGGTGCTGACCCTGCCGCCCGCGATCACCGCCCGTATGGCGATGACGATCGACAGCATCTCGCATGGGCGGTTCGGCGTGAACCTGGTGACCGGCTGGCAGAAGGCGGAATACGACCAGATGGGCCTGTGGCCGGGCGAGGAGCATTTCAGGCATCGCTACGACATGGTCACGGAATATGTGACGGTCATGAAGGAGCTGTGGGCCCAGGGTCAGTCCGACTTCAAGGGCAAGTTCTTCACCATGAACGACTGCCGTCTGGGGCCGCTGCCGTCGCATCCGATAAAACTGATCTCGGCCGGCACCAGCGACGCGGGCCTCGACTTCGCGGCCCGCAACTGCACCTACAATTTCTGCAGCGGCGCCGGCGGCATCAACGATCCGCGCGACTGCGCAGATGCGGTCGTGCGCCTGAAGGCGGCCAGTGCCGCTGCGGGGACCAGCGTGAGGGCGCTGGCCCTCACCATGATCATCGCCGACGAGACCGACGAGGCGGCGATGGCCAAGTGGGAGCACTACAAGGCGGGGGTCGATCTCGATGCGCTCGACTGGAGCCGCGCCCAGGCGGGCGCCGACAAGAACGCCGCCGCCAACTCCACTGCCGGGCGCATCCGCGGCCGCGAGCCCCTGCCCAACAGTGGCTCCAAGCTGATCGGCTCCTACGCCACCGTGGCACGGCTGCTCGACGAGATGGCCGAGGTCGAGGGGTTGGCCGGGGTCATGCTGACCTTCGACGACTTCGTCATCGGCGTCGAACAGTTCGGCCAGCGCATCCAGCCCTTGATGCGAAGCCGCCGGGACCTCGCCGCGGCGGCGTAACGTGGACGCCCTGACGCGCGATCCGCCGCAAAACGCCGCCGTGCAGGATCCGGCAAGACCGCAGCTCGACCTGGAACTGCGCGGCATTCGCAAGCGCTTCGGTGGTTTCACCGCGGTCGACGGCGTTTCGCTGAAAGTTGAAAAGGGCC
This sequence comes from Rhizobium sp. Q54, assembly GCA_945903635.1. Classification (GTDB taxonomy): domain Bacteria; phylum Pseudomonadota; class Alphaproteobacteria; order Reyranellales; family Reyranellaceae; genus Reyranella. The sequence goes on from CAMDOT010000048.1 coordinate 17,384, forward strand.
AGTTCGTCTGCCTGCTCGGGCCGTCCGGCTGCGGCAAGACGACGACCTTGCGCTGCATCGCAGGCCTGGAAGAGCCCGACGACGGCGGCATCCTGATCGGCGGCAAGGAAGTGACGCGCGATCCGCCATGGCAGCGCGACATCGCCATGATGTTCCAGGATTTCGCGCTGTTCCCGCACATGACCGTGGCCAAGCAGGTGGGCTTTGGCCTGGAAATGCTGAAGAAGCCCAAGGCCGAGATCGCGAAGCGGGTCCAGCATGTCCTGAAGTCGTTCGAGATACTGGAACTGGCCGAGCGCAAGCCCGCCAGCCTGTCGGGCGGCCAGCGCCAGCGCGTGGCGCTCGCGCGGGCGATGATCACGGAGCCGCGCATCCTGCTGCTCGACGAGCCGATCGGCGCGCTCGACTATTCCCTGCGCGAGACGGTGATGCTCGAGCTGAAGCTCCTGCAGCAGCGCACCGGCATCTCCTTCATCTGGGTGACCCACGACCAGAACGAGGCCTTCTCGCTGGGCGACCTGGTGGTGGTGATGAACCACGCGCGTATCGAACAGCAGGGTTCGCCGGAGGATATCCTGCAACGGCCGGCGACGGCTTTCGTCGCGGGCTTCGTCCAGGGCAACAATGTCTTCCGCGGCAAGGTCGTGGGCGAGGGCGCCGGCGTTCTCAGCGTCGAGACAGCCGCCGGCACTTTCCGGGTGCCGGCCATCGGCACGCCGCCGGTCCTCGGCAGCGACGTGTCGTTTTCCGTGCGCGCCGAGCAGCTCACCGACGCGCCGACGGACCAGCATCCCAACCGGCTCACGGTGCAGTGCACGACGGTCGAGTATTTCGGCGCCGTCCGCCGCCACATCTTCCAGCGCCGCGATGGCGAACTGCTGAAATACGACCAGTTCGGCGCACATGCGCAGCGCGTCGCCGTCGGCCAGACCGCCGTTCTGGGATGGCAGGTCGAGGACTCGGTGCTGCATGTGGGTGTTGCCCGATGAGCACCATCCGCGTCCGCTCTCCCGCCAGCTACTGGCTGGCGGTTCCGGCGGCGGTCTGGATGCTGGGCGTCGTGGTGGTGCCGATCGTGCTGCTGGTCTGGGTGTCGCTGTGGAGCGGCCGCGCCTTCTCGCCGGCAAGCCCGCTCACCTTCGACAACTACGCGAAGTTCTTCGCCAATCCGACCTACATCAAGCTGATCGGAAGCACCGTCGTCCACACCGCGACGCTGATGGCGGTCACCGGCGTGCTCGGCTACTGCATCGCCTATTTCCTGGTGGTGAAGGTCAGGAGCCCGCGCTGGCGGCTGGTGCTGTTCCTGGCCTTCATCGTGCCGTTCTGGACGTCGACGCTGATCCGCGCCATCGCCTGGGTGCCGTTCCTGGGCGTGAACGGCGTGATCAACCAGACGCTGATGTTCGTGGGCGTCACCCAGAGCCCGATCGAGGCATTTCTCTATTCGCGCGCCGGCATCACCATGGCGCAGGTGTCGCTCTACACCATGCTGGCCGCCGGGCCCGTCGTGTACATGCTGAACAGCATTCCGCCGCAGCTCCGCGAGGCCGCGATGACCTTGAAGGCGGCACCCTTCACCGTCTTCCGGCGCATCATCTTTCCGCTCACCTTGCCCGGCGTCGTGATCGGCCAGGTGCTGGTCTTCCTCAACGTGATGTCGGACTTCGCCACCGTGGCCACGATCGGCGGCAACAAGCATGCGCTGCTCTCCAACCTGGTGATGCTGTTCTACGAGAGCTCGCAGATCCGTGGCGCCTCCGTCGTCGCGGTCATGCTGATGCTGTGCATGCTGGTGGGTGTCGTCGTGGCGCTCCGTGTGGTCGATATCCGCCGGCTCGGGGCCTGAGCGATGCGCGCGCTCGATTACCGGACCCGCTCGCGCATTACCGCCTGGGTGCTGGGCGCGCTTACACTGGCCTTCCTCGCCTATCAGTGGCTGCCGATCTTCACCCTGGGCGTGCTGTCCTTTGCCGGGCCGACGGGAGGGACGACCTTTCCGATGAACGGCACCTCGTTCCACTGGTACCAGGAGCTGTGGCGGGCCACCGTCATGAACGACTTCAAGCCGCCGCTGCTGCGGTCGACCCTGCTGGCGCTCGCCTGTTCGGCCACCACCGTCGTGCTCTCGGTCATGGCGGCACAGGCCATGCGCGGCCAGTTCCGCGGCCACGGCTGGTTCTTCTACCTGCTGCTGCTCGGCATCATGGCGCCCGGCATCCTGGTGGGCTTCGGCTTCGCCATCATGATGCGGCTGCTGGGCGTCGAGCTGTCGTGGGACACCACGACGTTCCTCACCCACGTCTCGTGGACCCTGCCGTTCGGCTTCCTGACCATGCTCGCGATCTTCAACCGCTTCGACAAGAAGCTGGAGGAGGCGGCGCTGACGCTGGGTGCCTCGCGGATCGTGGCCTTCCGGCGGGTGACCTTTCCGCTGATCCTGCCCGGCGTGATCGGCGCTGGCCTGTTCGGCTTTTCGCTGAGCTACGACGAATTCCCGCGCAGCATGTTCACCACGGGGCCCGACATGACGCTGCCGTTGGCCGTCATGGCCCAACTCGACCGCCAGCTCACGCCCGAGATCTACGCCGTCGGCACCGCGACGACCTTCTTCTCCCTGTTCGCCGTCACGATGTGCACCTTCGCCTTCTGGGCCATGCGCCGACAGGTGCAGGGCCGCAATTCCTGACTCTCAACGCTGAAGGAGACATGGCCATGCAGATCAAACGCCGCCACCTGATCGCCGCCGCCGGCGCCTCGACGCTCGCGGCACCGTTCATTTCGCTCCCGGCCAGCGCCCAGGCCAAGCAGATCAATCTGGCGGGCGCCAGCTACGACATGCGCGAGGCGATCCTTGGCGAATTCGGCAAGCGCACCGGCATCACGCCCCGGCCCTTCGTCAATCCGTCGACCCAGGTGCGCGTCGACCGCCTGCGCACCGCGCCGGTCGATTGCGTGCTGCTCGACGCGCCCTTCGCGGCCTACGCCAACAGCGAGAAGCTGCTGCAGCCGATCGACATTTCGCGCCTGCCCAACTGGTCGAAGCTCAACCCGTTGCTGAAGGATGGCCGGGCCACGCCGACGTCGCCGCTCGGCTTCGGCGCCAACCCGGGCCGCATGATGTATATCGACGAGGCACGCACCAAGGTGGCCTTCGCGCCGATGTTCTTCCAGATGGACAGCATCGGCTACAACGCCTCGAAGATCCCGGCCGAGAACAACACGCTGTCCTGGGGCGAGCTGTTCAATCCCAAGTGGCGCGGCAAGGTGGCGATGTTCGGCATCGACTGGCTGGGCATGCTGAACGCCGCCATGGGCATGCGGGCGCTGGGCCTGCTCAATCCCGTCGACATCAGCAACATGAATGAGAAGGAGGTCGACACCGTGGTCGCCTTCCTCAAGGAGAAGAAGAAGGAGGGCCACTTCCGCGCCATGTGGAAGGCCTATGGCGAACTCGTGAACCTGATGGCCTCCGAGGAGGTCTGGATCGCCGATGCCTGGTGGCCGGTTATCGTCGAGGTCGCGAGCAAGGGCATCCCGGTGCACTACGCCGTGGCCAAGGAGGGCTACCGCGCCTGGTGCAACGGCTACGGCATCTCGGCGGAGACCAAGAACGTCGATGCCTGCTACGAGTGGCTGAACTACTGGATGGAAGGCTATCCCGGCGCACGCCAGTCGGAGATCGGCTACTTCTCGACCGTCAACAATTACGAGAAGTACCTCGCTCCCAAGCTGGTGAGCGAAGTCTATGGCGGCGTCGGCCGCGACGGCGGCTCGCTCGCCGACCGCTCCGAGCGCGTCTTCGTGTGGAACACCCGTCCCAAGAACCTCGAGTACTACACCGAGAAGTGGAACGAGTTTTTGGCGGCCTGAGTTCTGGTCAGCTCACCGTGTCGGTCTCGAAATCGGCCGGAATGGTGATCTCCCTGAAGACGACTCGATCCGGTCTTCGTTCATGGTCTAGAAGGGGGTCATGGATGAATTGCAACGTTGGCGCCGCCACAATCCGATGTCGGATCCCGGGGCGGGCCCCTTGGGCTTTGACGGATTGCCGGCCGATGTCACCGCCCTCTGCCGTGTCGTCCAGGGCGTTCTGATCCATTCGGACTGGATCGCGGCCTACGGCGCCTCCGAGGCCGAGTTCCAGACTGTCTCGCGGGAGACGCTGCCGTTGGCCGCGCGGCTGGGGCAGATCGGCGAGGCCGACCCTCGTCCCCTGGCCCTGGAGCGCGCGACCTACAAACGCGCCGTCGGCACCTGTCGCGACTATGCCCTGATGCTCTGCGGCATGCTGCGGCAGCAGGGCGTTCCGGCGCGCGTGCGCTGCGGCTTCGCGACCTATTTCCGGAAAGAATGGGAAGATCACTGGATCTGCGAGTATTGGCGGGACGGCCACTGGAACAAGGCGGACGCCCAGCTCGACAAGGTCATCGCACCCAGGCTCGACATCGACTTCGACCCGGCCGACTTGCCGGACGGCAAGTTCATCACTGCCGGCGAGGCGTGGCGCCGCTGCCGGTCGGGCGAGGCCGACCCGGCAATCTTCGGGCATGGCGAGGCGGCGACTGGCCTGTGGTTCGTGCGCGTAAACGTCGTGCGCGACCACCATTCGCTGAACGGGCGTGAGACCTCCGAGTGGGATACGTGGCGGCAGGCGACGGCGGCGCACCGCGTGCTTTCCGAGGCCGAGTGCCTGCAGGCCGACGGCATCGCGGCGCATCCGGAAGCGCCGATCGACGCGGCCCCTGTGCAGCCCCTCGTGCCGCCGTGGTCGCGTGCCGAGGAGGCTGCCCGACAAGGTGGTATGTACTCCTGAAGGCAATCGAAGCGACATCCCTGTTGCAAGCAGTCGATCTGCTGGCGCAAACTTGAGCGGTCGTAGCTGCCCCTCTCGACCACAAAAATGAAATGAGCTGATGCCTTGTCATGAGGTCAAGAAGGAGGGGAAATCCATGCCTTTAGCGTTCACGCTGGCTAGCCTCGGCCTCCTTGTGGTCGTCCTCTTGGAACCGATTGCTCTGGCATTCGTCGTATATTTGTAGCGTTGCCGACGGGATTGCCGTCCAGATCCCGGTTGCTGCCAATTTCTTCGAGCGGAAGAGGGGTAAGCGATGAACTCGGAAGAACTCATGAAAACCCTGGGCCGTGCGGTTGCCGTGGTGTGGGGAGACCTGCCCGCCAGCGCGCAGCACGATTTGTTCGAGTCGGCCGTACGGCTGTCAGGCTCCGGCACCCGCGAGCAGCTGGCCGTCTTCCTGCATCACCGCCATCCCCGAACCATAGAGGGCGAAAAGCCGGCGCGAGCGGTTCCCGAACCGGACAGCCTCGGCGGATAGCACTCATCCGCGAGTACGCGCGGTGTTGCCGAGCAGGCAGGCAAGGGCCACCTTCATTGAGGATGGGGGAGGCGCTGGATGATTGATCTGATCGTCACACTGCAGGTGAAGCCCGGCATGGAAGCGAAGGTCGAGGACCTCATGCGCCAGCTGGAGCAGGAGAGCGCGGAGAACGATCCGGGTTGCCTGCGCTACCAGTGGTACAAAGCCGAGCAGCCGTGCTGCTACTACCTGCTGGAGCGATGGACCACCCAGGAGGCCTTGGACGCACACTTCAAGGCGGCGCACATGGCAAGAATACTGCCGCAGATTGCTGCCTGTGCGGTGGAGACGGTGACCACGAAGCTCACGCGGCTGGAGTAGCGCGAACCATCATCGAACAGGTGCCTGCCTTTCCGTTCTGCCAGACATGCAAACGCCGATTTGCAGGTTCGACAGGTTTTTGCTAGTTTTTTGGCTACGATGGGAGACGCCCGCGGAGGAATCCGGCGGGCGTTTTTTATGACCCCAGTGATCCACGAAGTGGTCCACGAAATGGTCCACTTCGTCGTCCCGGAGCGGCACACGCATTCCGAAAGGGGGCTACGCAAAATCCGTGGCAGCCGTCGCGGCGATTTCGTTTCGCGATCAACGGCTTGGGGTCGATTTCCGGACACCGATCCCGAACAAACAAACCCCGTTCAGGCGTGGCCGGAAATGGTCCATTTCTAGGGCGTCGGCTCGGCCGGTTTGGCCGAGGGCGGTGGCGCCTGCCCCAGCATGCCCTTGATCTTCTCGCGTCCCGTCTGGAAGGCCACGTAAAGACCGGGGATCACGAAGATGCCCAGGAACGAGGCGGCGATCATGCCGCCAAACACCGCGGTGCCGACGGCGCGCTGGGTGGCGGCCCCCGCGCCCGAGGCAATCACCAGCGGCACCAGGCCCAGGATGAAGGCGAACGAGGTCATCATCACGGCGCGGAACCGCAGCGCCGCGGCGGTGGTGGCCGCGGTCACGATGTCCTTGCCGCTGGCGCGCTCGGCCATCGCGAACTCGATGATCAGGATGGCGTTCTTGGCTGCCAGCGCGATCAGCACGACGATGCCGATCTGGGCAAAGATGTTGTTGTCGAGACCGGAGATGAACAGCGCGGTCACGGCACCGAACAGGCCCACGATCACCGACAGGAGTGCGGCGACCGGGATGGCGGTGCTCTCGTAGAGGCCGACCAGGAAGAGATAGGCGAAGACCACGGCGAGACCCAGGATGAAGCCGGTCTGGCCGCTCGCGGCCTTTTCCTGCAGCGCCGTGCCCGTCCATTCGTAGCCGTAGCCGGCGGGCAGCGTCGCCTTGGCGAGCTTCTCCATGGCGGCGATCGCTTCGCCCGAGGAATAGCCCGGCGCCGGCGCGCCGTTCATCACCACCGAGCGCAAGTTGTTGTAGCGCACGATCGAACTGGGCGCGGTGATCAGCTCGATGTTGGCCACCGCCTGCAGCGGCACCAGCTCGCCGCTCGACGAGCGGACACGCACCCGAAAGACGTCGTTGATCGTGCCGCGGTCGGCGGCGTCGGCCTGGACCTTCACCTGCCAGGTGCGGCCGAACAGGTTGAAGTCGTTGGTGTAGGCGCCGCCCAGCGCCGTCTGCATCGAGGAGAAGATGTCGGCGATCGACACGCCCAGTGCCTGGGCGCGTTCGCGGTCGAGCTTGAGGTTGATCTGCGGCGTCGAGGCGCCAAAGGTCGTGTAGACGCCGGTGAGCGTCGGCACTTCCTGCGCCGAGATCATCAGGCCGCGCGAAACGGACGCGAGGTCGGTGGGCGAGGCGCCGGCCAGCGACTGGACCACGAACTCGAAGCCCGACGAATTGCCCAGCCCCATGATCGGCGGCAGGTTGAAGGCAAAGACGTTGGCCGAGGCGATCTGGCTGAAGGCTGTGTTGAGGTCCTTCAAGGCCTGAAACACCGACAGGCTGGGGTCCTTGCGTTCGGCAAAGGGTTTTAGCTCCACCACGACCAGTGCGCGGTTGGGAAGGGCAAGGCCGTCGATCAGGCTATAACCGCTGACCGTGAACATGCTCTGCAGCCATGGCCGGCCGGCGATGGTCTTCTCGACCTCCTCGAGGGAGGCCAGCGTGCGGTTGGTCGAGGCGGCGTCGGGCAGCTGCAGCTCGGCCATGAAGGCGCCCTGGTCCTCGTCGGGCAGGAAGCCGCTGGGAACCAGTCGGCCGATGCCGCCGGTCGCCACCACGAAGCCGGCGACGAGCAGCAGGGCGATGAAGCCACGCCGGGCAATCGGCGTGACCACCCGGACGTAGCCGTCGCGGCTCTTGTCGATGCCGTTCTGCAGCCAGGCCATGACCCCGCGCGGCTTCTTGCGGTGACGCAGGATCAGCGAGCACAGCGCCGGCGACAGCGACAGCGCGTTGATCGCCGAGATCACCATCGAGACCGAAACAGCGACGGCAAATTGGGAGTAGAGCTGGCCGGATATGCCCGGGATGAAGGCGGTCGGAATGAAGACCGACAGCAGGACCAGGGTGATGGCGATGATCGGCCCGGTGACCTGGGTCATCGCCTTTTCGGTGGCTTCCGCCACCGTGAGGTTGGGTTCGTGCTCCAGGATGTGCTCGACGGCCTCGACCACGACGATGGCGTCGTCGACCACGATGCCGATCGCCAGCACCAGCGCCAGCAGCGAGACGGTGTTGGCCGAGAAACCGAGCGCCAGCATGACGGCGAAGGTGCCGATCAGGGCCACCGGCACGGCGATGATGGGAATGAGGGTGGCGCGCAGGTTGCCGAGGAAGATGAAGACGACGATGGCCACCAGCACGAAGGCCTCGATCAGCGTGTGGATCACGCTCTCGATCGTGGCCTGCACGAACACGGTCGTATCGTACATGACGTTGTAGGCGACATCGTCGGGAAAGCGCGGCTCCAGCGCCTTGATCGCCTCGCGCACGCCCTTGGCGGTGGCCAGGGCATTGGCGCCGGGCAGCTGGTAGATCTGGATGCCCGAGGCGGGCTTGCCGTTGTAGCGGCCGATCTGGTCGCGGGTCTTGGCGCCGAGCTCGACCCTGGCCACGTCTTTGACCCGGACCAGGGCGCCTTCGGACGTGGCGCGCACGACGATGTTCTCGAATTCCTCGACCGTCGTCAGGCGGCCCTGCGTGGTGATGTTGAGCTGGAAGCCGACGTCGTCGAGCAGCGGTGCCGCGCCAACCAGGCCGACGGCGGCCTGGACGTTCTGTGCCTGCACTGCCTTGACCACGTCGTTGGGCGTGATGTCGAGGCTCGACATGCGGTCGAGGTTCAGCCAGACGCGCATCGAGTAGTCGAGCGCGCCGAACAGCGTGGCATCGCCGACGCCGGGCACGCGACGCAGCGTGTCGAGTAGCGTGATGGTCGTGAAGTTCGACAGGAACAGCTCGTCGCGGCTGCCCTTGGGCGAATAGACCGCGACCACCTGCAGGAGCGCCGAGGACTGCTTCTTGGTGGTGACGCCCAGCCGTTGCACCTCGGGCGGCAGCAGCGCCACCGCCTGGTTGACGCGGTTGTTGACGTTCACGGTATTGATGTCGGGATTGGATCCGACCTCGAAGCTGACGGTGAGGGTGTAGCTGCCGTCGCCACCCGACGTCGATTTCATGTAGAGCATGCGCTCGACGCCGTTGACCTGCGCCTCGATCACCTGCGCCACGCTTTCCTCGACCGCCTGGGCCGAGGCGCCGGGGTAGGTCGCGGTGACACGGACCTGCGGCGGCACGATGTCGGGGAACTGCGCCACCGGCATCGCCGTCATGGCGATGATGCCGGCGATGGTGATGACAGTGGAGATGACGAACGCCAGCCGCGGCCGGCGAATGAACAGCGACGAGATCGTCATGATTTACTGCTTCTGCGTCGAGGCCGAGGGCGGCGCCACGCTGGGATTGACCGTCATGCCCTGCCGCACGCGCTGCTGGCCCTGGACGATCACCTTCTCGCCGGCCTTCAGGCCCTCGGTGACTGCGACCAGCCCGTCGCGCGCAACGCCGACCTTGATACGCCTCTGCTCGGCAACGTTCTTGTCGGTGACGATGAACAGGTAAGGACCGCTCTGATCCTGGGCGATCGCGGCCTGCGGCACGGCGACCACGGTCGGGACCTTCTCGCCCTCGACGATCACCCGTACCGTCTGGCCGTCGGTCAGCAGGCCGTCCTTGTTGTCGAACACCGCCCGCACCATCTGGCCGTCGGTCTTGGCATCGGCGGTGACGTCGATGAAGTCGAGCTTGCCCTTCTCCTTGTAGAGACTGCCGTCGGCCAGCCGCAGGCGCACGACGAGGCCTTCGCCGGAGGTCGACGAGTCGCGGCGCGCTTCGAGCAGCTCGCGCTGGGTGATGGAGAAAAGCACCCGGATCGGATTTTCGCTGACCACCGTGGCAAGCACGCCTGAATCGGGGCTGACGATGTTGCCGGGCGACACCGAGGCGCGGCCGATACGACCATCGATCGGCGACTTGATCTGGGTGTAGGAGAGCTGGATCTCGGCATCCCGCAGCTGGGCCGAGGCGTCCTCGACCTGTGCCTTGGCCTGGAGTTGTTCCGACAGCCGCTGGTCGTAGGTCACCTGGGTCCCGGTCTTGCTGCGCAGCAGTTCCTCGGCGCGATGGAGCTGCACGTCGGCGTTGGCCAGTGCCGCCTTGGCAGCGTCGCGCTGGGCCGTTTTCTGGTCGACCGCGGCCTGGTAGGGCTCGGGCTCGATCAGGAACAGCACCTGGCCTTCCTTGACCATGTCGCCGTCCTTGAATTTGCGCGGCCCGAGGAAGCCTTTGACCCGGGCGCGCAGCTCGACCTTGTCGACGGCGGCGGCGCGGCCGATGAATTCGGCCTGATCGGCGATCGGCTTCAGCTCGGCGGGCTGGACCAGGACGGCCGGCGGCGGCGCACCCTGTTGCGCCTGTCCCGGCGCGCCGAAAAGCGCCACGGCCAGACCTGCTCCGAGAAGCGCCGATATCCGTAAACGCCGCTCTTGCATTGTCATCGTCCCCGCTCGTGCCTAACGTCCGGACACTGCCTTAATTCGACAAAACGGTCACTGTATTTCCGGGGGAAAGGAGGGTGCGATGGCGGTGATGCGTTGGCTTGGTCTCGTTCTGTCGCTGGCCCTTTCTTTTGCTGCGGTCGACGTCGCGGCGCAGACGCGGAAGGATTTCCAGATTCCGGCCGAGTACGACTCCTACATGGCCGCGCTCAACACGCGCGACCCCGCCAAGCGTGCGACGGCGATGGAAGTCTTTATTGCGTGGTATCCCGGCAGCACGCTCAGGACCGAAGCGTTCGAGCAGGCGATCGCGGCCTGGCAGGCGGCCAGCCAGCCGGCCAAGGCCGACGTCATCGCCGCACGCCTGCTGCAGATCGATCCGGACAATGTGCGTGCGCTCGCCAATCGCGCCTACACCGGGCGGACAAGCGCCGCATCAGGCGATGCGGCGGCGCTGCCGCCGGCGGTCGCGGCGGCCGAGCGCGGCCTGCTCGTGCTGCCCAAGTGGCAGAAGCCGGTGTCGCTCACCGATGCCGCCTTCGCGCGCGTCAAGGAACAGATGGCGGGAGTCTTCAACGGCACACTGGGCTTTGCCGCCCTTCAGGCCAAGGACTACGACAACGCGCGACGTTACTATCGCCTCTCCGTCGCGGCCGAGCCGGACAATCTGCAGGACGTCTACCAGCTTGCCGTGGCTCAGCTCGAAGGCACGCCGCTCGACGCGCATGGTTTCTGGTATGCCGCGCGTGCGATCGCGATCGCGCGCGCCGTCAAGAACGCCGCGGCCGCCACCGACATCGACCGCTACGTGCGCTCGCGTTATCGCATCTATCGCGGCAGCGAGGAGGGCTGGAACGAACTGGTCGCCCGTGTCGTCGCCGGCGAACGCGCGCCGCCGGACAAATTCGTGAAATCGATCCCGCGCCTGCTGAGCCTGCCCGAGGCGGCGCTGGTGCTCGTCGAGGAGAACGATCCGGCGACGCTCACCTTCGCCGACTGGGCCCTGGTGCTTCGCCATCGCGACTCGACGCCCGCCAACAAGGCGGCGGCCGAGAAGGTCTGGCTGGCGATCGGCACGAAGCAGCAGGGCGGTGGCGCGCGCCTCAAGATTCCGGTGAAGGTGATTTCGGCCACGCCCGACCGCATCGAGGCCGCGATCACCGACGAGAGCCAGGCCGCCAATGTCGTCGATCTGGTCGTGGTCATGGCCCGGCCGCTCAGCCCGCTGCCCGCGGTCGGCGCCGGCATCGCCGTTGTCGGCATGTTGAGCGACTATCGCGCGCAGCCCTTCACGTTCCTCATGACGCGTGGCGAGCTCGCGCCCGAATCGCTGCCCGTCGCCGGCGGCCCCTGCGCCGATCCCCGGCCACAGATGTGCACCCGCGACTACCGTCCGGCCTGCGGCGTCCGTCGCGACGGCAGCCGCAAGACCTATGGCAATGCCTGCAGCGCCTGCGCCGACTCAGATGTCGTGACGCAAGGCGCGGGTGCGTGTCCCTGAAACCAACACCCGTCGCCCCGAGCGTAGCCGAGGGGCCTTCTCTCTACCCGAGATAGCTTTTTGTAGAGAGAAGGTCCCTCCACTACGCGCTACGCGCTCCGGTCGGGACGACGGATAAGCCGGTTTAGTGCGCCATCAACAGGGGCACGCGGCAGGACGAGATCACCTTGCCGGTGGCGCCACCGAGGCCGAGGAAGCTCATCACCTGGCCGCGACCGTAGGCGCCCATGACCAGCATATCGGCGCCCTTGCCGTGGGTGTAGTCGAGCAGCGCACGGCCGCGGGCACGGCCCGAGACGATGCCGGGATCGATCGCGTCGATGGTGGTGACGATGCCGTGCCGCCCCAGATTGCGCGCAAGGTAGGCCGCGCCGACATCGTCGGGCTTGCTGCCGGCGACCAGGATGGTGACCTTGGCTGCCGCCTTCAGGAACGGCAGCGCATATTCGACGGCGCGCGCGGCCTGGAAGCTGCCGTTCCACGCCACGACGATCGAACCGAACGCGCCTGTCGCGGCGGTGGGCGGTGCGATCATGACGGCACGGGCGCATTCGTAGATGGCGGCTTCGACGGTGGCGGGCGCCACGTTCTCGGGATCGGCGCCCGGACGGCCGAGCACCAGGATGTCGGAGCAGCGGCCCATCGCCACCAGCGTGTCGAGCGTCGCGGTCTTGGCGGCGGTATAGGTGGCGTCCTTGATCGGCGACACGATCTCCTTGAAGGCGCGCTCGGATTCCGTGCTGCGCTGCTCCAGCCGCTCGTCGTCGATGTCGATCAGCAGCGGCATCGCCTCGCCGCTCATGGCGAGACCGCCGACCATACCGCCCGCGGGTCCGACCGGCAGATGAAGCGCGTCCACGGTCCCGTCGAACGCGGCCGCCACACGGGCGGCCAGGCGGAACGACATGGCGGCATCAGGGCCGCCTTCGGACACGGCCAGAATGGACTTGATCATCGCAGGGTCTCTCCTCGGGGCAACTGGACGCGCGATTAAGAAGCGACGGCGCCCGCCGTGCAAGCCGAGACTTTCGTCAAGCGCGCGCGGCTTGGCCCAATGCCACCATGGTCTCGCCGACGAGGTCGAGATTCTGGCCAGCCTGCATCGCTGCCGCGAGCACCTCGTCCAGCGACCGGCCTGAAGCGATCGAAGCCGCCCCCCACAACAGGGCCGAGCGCATGCCGCTTTTGCAGAAGGCGACGACCCGTCCGGGCTGGCTGGCCAGCAGGCCCGCGAAGGCCCGTACCTGGTCGGGCGTGGCGCGCGGGCCGGAAAAGGGCAGGTCGAGGAAGAGGAGCCCGGCCGCCTCGGCGGCCCTTTGAAGCTCGGCGGTGCGCGGCTGGCCGAACAGGGCCTCGCCATCGGGCCGGTTGTTCACCACCGCCGCGTACCCCGCGGCGGCGATCTCCACCATGTCGCCGGGCTTGAGCTGGCCGGCGACGGCGACACGGCTATCGAGTGGAAGGAGAGGTGGCATACGGTTCTACTCCACGATGGGAGTCTGCTGGGCGATCTCGCGCTTGCGGATCCAATGCACGGCGGGCAGCGCCAGCAGGACCATCCACAATTTGCCGACGATCTGGCCAGTCACGTACTCGAGGCTGCCGAAGGCCAGCCACAGGAAGAGGACGCTGTCGACGACCAGGCCAACGACGCTGCTAGCCAGCACGGCCAGCACCAGGCCGCGCGACTGCAAGGGCGTGTAGACCGCGAAGTCGGCCAGTTCCGAAAGCAGGAAGGCCGCGGCCGAGGCCACGATCAATTGGGGCGGGGCGACCGCGCCCGACAGGGCAGCACCTGCGACGATCGCCGTGAGGGCGATGGAGCGGCCGAGGCGGCGCTGGACCAGGTCGCGCAGCACCAGCGCGAGGCCGATCATCAGAACGCCGGAGGGCGCCATCAGCGGATGACCGCCCGGACCCCACGGCAGCACCGGCACCAGGCAGGGGCCATGCGGCACGCAGACGAAGCCGACATTGCCGATCATCCAGTTGGCGGTGGGGATGCAGGCGATGAACGCCAGGAAATAGCCGAGGGCCTCGGCCTTTTTTCGAAAGCTGGTCATGTCAGGCGCTCCTAGCAGGTCTCCAGGCGATCGGGAACCCGCCCGGCCCGGAGGCGTTGTCGCGGTACACATTTGGAGATTTCACATGATCCTCGCTCGCCGCGCCGCCCTGAGGCTTGCCTTGACGGCCGTCCCCGCTGCCTACGTCTCGACCGGTCTCGTCTCGGCGGCCCATGCCGTCGATGCCCTGCCGGCTGCCCGCTTTGTGGGCTGGGCCCAGACCTACAACGACTACGAAATCGCCGCGGGACGCATCGCGCTCGCCAAGTCGGGGAACGAGATCATGCGCGGGTTCGCAACCCGCATGATCGCCGAACACAGTGAATCGGCGGAGTTCCTGCAGAAGGCCCGCACCGAGGCGGGCGTGTCCTATGCACCGGATCCTTCGAACCCACCGAACACCACCGCCGTGCTGCAGCGCCTGAATGCGCTCCAGGGCCCTGAGTTCGATACGGCCTACGCCAATGCCGAACTCGCAAGCCATACCAACGCCGTCGACCAGCTCGGTGCCTATTCGCAGAATGGCGACATCGGTGCCTTGCGCCGCTACGCCCAGCTGCAGTTCCCCAAGGCCAAGGAACAGCTCGAAGTCGCCAAGCGCATGGCCGGCGGCCGCTCCTAGGCGACCTTCCGGCCCTCGCGCCACGCG
>CAMDOT010000049.1 GCA_945903635.1 Rhizobium sp. Q54
GTGGGCCGCGTCGTGCGCGAGCTCGACCGCACCGAGGGCCAGCCGGGCTCGAACGCGCTGCTCACCATCGATCTCGACCTGCAGCGCTTCGCCGCCGGGAAGATGAAGGAGCACCAGTCGGGCTCGGTGGTGGTGCTCGACGTGATCACCGGCGACGTGCTCGCCATGGCCTCGACGCCCGGTTTCGATCCCAGCACTTTTGCCCGCGGCATCACCCAGGCCGAATGGCGCGACCTGCTCGACAATCCGGAGAGGCCGCTCCACAACAAGGCGATCGCCGGCGTCTATCCGCCGGGCTCGACCTACAAGATGGTGACGGCGCTGGCCGCCCTCGAGTCCAAGGCGATCGACCCATGGACGCGGCTGCCCTGCCTGGGCTCCCTCGAACTCGGCAACATCAAGTTCCATTGCTGGCTGAAGGGTGGCCACGGATCGACCAATGTCGTCGAGGCGATCGCCTCGTCGTGCGACTGCTTCTTCTACGAGGCGGCGCGGCGCGCCGGCGTCGACCGTATCAGCGACATGGCGGCGCGCCTGGGTTTCGGCAAGCAGAGCGAACTCGGCCTGCCGGGCGAGTCGGCCGGCAACCAACCGACCCGCGCCTGGAAGCAGGAGAAGGTCGGCAAGGCGTGGCAGCACGGCGACACCTTCAACCTCGGCATCGGCCAGGGCTTCATGACCTGCACGCCGCTTCAGCTCGCCATCATGACGGCCCGCATCGCCAACGGCGGCTACGAGGTCCAGCCCAACCTGCTGCTGGCCAAGGCGACGCCGCGCGAGGAACTGGGCCCGCCGGCGCCGGTTGCCAAGCCCTCGGCGCCGTCGCTCCGGCTCAATCCGCAGCACCTGGCGATGATCCGGGACGGCATGAACCAGGTCGTCAATGCCGGCATCGGCACCGCCAATCATCTCCGCCGCGATGCCACCGGCAAGGTGCTCGACCCGTCGCTCGCCTTCGCCGGCAAGACTGGCACCGCCCAGGTCAAGCGCATCACCGAGCGCGAGCGCGACATGGGCATCACCCAGGCCTCGCTGCCCTGGCACCTGCGCCATCACGCGCTGTTCGTCTGCTTCGGTCCGGTCGACAATCCGCGCTACGCCTGCGCCGTCATCGTCGAGCATGGCCAGGCCGGCGGCACGACCGCGGGTCCGATCGGCCGCGACGTGCTGGTCGAGACCATGAAGCGCGATCCGTCGCGACGCAGCGACCGCTATCGCAAGATGGCGTCGCGATGAGCCTGGCGCTCGACGCGCCGGCGCCGGTCGGCTTCGCCGAACGGATCTGGCGCATCAACTGGGGCCTGGTGCTGGTGCTGACCGCGATCGCCGGCGTCGGCGTGCTGGCGCTCTACTCCGCGGCCGGCGGCCGCTTCGAACCGTGGGCGAGCCGGCATGCCGTGCGCTACGGCGCCGCCTTCGTGCTCATGCTGACGGTGGCGCTGATCCATCCCAAGGTCTGGCTGGCGCTGGCCTGGCCGATCTACATCGCCTCGATGCTGCTGCTGGTCGCGGTCGACGTGATCGGCAAGATCGGCATGGGCGCGCAGCGCTGGCTGGTGATCGGGCCGATGCAGATCCAGCCCTCGGAGATCGCCAAGGTGGCGGTGATCCTGGTGCTGGCGCGCTACTACCACGGCCTGAGCAAGGAGCAGGCTTCCAGGTTCCTCTACACCCTGCCGGCGCTGCTGGTGATCCTGGCGCCGGTCGCGCTGGTGATGGTCCAGCCCGACCTCGGCACGGCGATGATGGTGCTGATGGGCGGCGGCGCGCTCTTGTTCGTGGCCGGCGTGCGCCTGTGGATGTTCCTGGTCGCGGGCGTGTCCGCTGTCGCCTGCCTGCCGATCGCCTGGTCGCTGATGCACGACTACCAGAAGAAGCGCGTGCTCACCTTCCTCGATCCCGATCGCGATCCGCTGGGCGCCGGCTACCACATCACGCAGTCCAAGATCGCCATCGGCTCGGGCGGGCTGTTCGGCAAGGGCTTCCTCAAGGGCACGCAGTCGTCGCTGAACTTCCTGCCGGAGAAGCAGACCGACTTCATCTTCACCACCTTCGTCGAGGAATGGGGCATGATCGGAGCCTTCGGCCTGCTCATCCTGTTCGCGCTGGTCCTGGTCTGGGGCTTCTCGATCGCCTTCCGCTGCCAGCACCATTTCGGCCGCCTGCTGGCGCTCGGCGTCACCGCCTTGATGTTCCTCTATGTCTTCATCAACGCCGCCATGGTCATGGGCCTCCTGCCGGTGGTCGGTGTGCCGCTGCCGTTGGTCAGCAACGGCGGCACCGCCATGGTTTCGGTGATGTTCGCCTGCGGCCTGTTGATCGGGGTCAGTGTCTATCGCGACGCGCAATTGCCGTGGACTCGGTGAAAATCGGAGGAAAATCCCGGGGATTTCTTTGCCCCGGGGCTATCGACAAGGCGTAACCGCCTTGGTATAGCCGCGCCGCTTCCGGCGGTGCCCCGAGCAATTTGGGGGCGCTTAGCTCAGTTGGTAGAGCAGCTGACTCTTAATCAGCGGGTCGTAGGTTCGAGCCCTACAGCGCCCACCATTGCCGGACTGCCCATTGCTGGACTGCAGCGAAGCCCCGCGGATGCGGGGTTTTCCTTTTCAGGGCGACCGGCGATACGCCTTGATGGCCTGCGCATAGGCCGCAGCCGTCTTTGTTTGCCCGCTTTCGCTGAGATGGCATTTGTCCTCGCGCCGGTCGGCCGTGCCGAGAAGTGCGTCCGTGTCGACGCCGAGGAAGACGCGTCGGTTGTCGATCGTGGCGCGCTGTGCGTTGGCCGTCGGATTGTCGGCCGTCCAGCCGGCCCGCCCGCATCGGGTGGCGATCGCGGCAAAGATGGGGGCGTCCACGCCGCTTTCCCTTAGAGTCTCGACCAGTGAATTGAACGACGCCGTATAGAGATCCGCAGAGGTCTTGAGCTCGAAATCGGCTTCGCCCTGATGCCAGACCACTTCCGTCACCTTGTAGCCGGGCGGCAGAGCCTTGAGGGTCGAGAGCAGGCGCTGGTTGAGGTCGCCGTTGCGCCGCCAGCGCGACACCGGCGAGCCGCCGTGGGCGGCGGCGACGATGATGACACCGCGATAGGTACCCGCTGCGATCAGGTCGTCGGCGAGGAGGGTCAGGAATTCGCCGTCCTCGCCGCTGGCGCCCAGCAGAGGAGACGCCGCGACATAGCACTTGCCGTCGAAGTAATTGAGGACGCGGTCGGGATAGCGCGTGGCGACCTTCTTTGCGGCGGCGTTTGCGGCATTCGACTGGCCGATCGCCAGGATGACCGCCGTGGTTCCTGCCGGGGCAGGGCAGGCGACTTCGGTCTTTCCAGGATAGGCGATGAGCCGTTGCGATGGGTCGTACCGGCCGACAGCGGCTCTTGGCGGATCGGTCCATCTCTTCAGCTGCCGCACGATTTCGACCGGCCATACCTCGCGCGCGTAGCTGTAGAGGCCGAAGAGGTAGGCGCAGACGAAAGTGACCGCCAGCAGCAGGGCAAGGCGTATGGTGGCGCCTGCGCGTGGCCGGAATCGCTTGGCTGTCATCGTCGATGAAGTCTAGCGGGGACAATCGTCCGTCGCCATGAAAAGGGCGTAGACGTAGTCGCTCTGTTGCAAAGGTTGCTTTTTCGGACGAGCGGCGATTTCCTGGACCAGGCGTGGAGGCAGCTCATGACCAAGCGAATCGGAGTCCTGACCAGTGGCGGCGACTGCGCCGGGCTCAACGCTGTGATCCGCGCTGCGACGTTGCGGGCGCATCATGGTTACGGCTGGACGACGATCGGCATCGGCCGCGGCACGCTCGGCCTGCTCGAGCGCCCCGTGGAGGCTGTGACCCTCGATCCGGCGCGCTTGGATTCATCACTGGCACGTCAGGGCGGCACGTTCCTCGGCAGCACCAATCGCGGCGATCCCTTCGCCTACCCGATGCCGGACGGCAGCCTGAAGGACCGTTCCGGCGAGATGGTCGAGGGCCTGAAGCAGCTGCGACTCGACGGTCTGATCGGCGTCGGCGGCGATGGCAGCCTCGATATCCTGCGCCGCCTGCTGGCGCCGTCGGGCGTGCCGTTCATCGGCGTGCCCAAGACCATCGATAATGACGTGGGCCAAACCGAGCGTGCGGTGGGCTATTCGACCGCCGTCGCCATCGCCACCGAAGCGCTCGACCGCCTGCAGCCGACCGGCGCCAGCCACGAGCGCGTCATGGTGCTGGAGGTGATGGGCCGCGACGCGGGCCACATCGCCATCGCCGCGGGCATCGCCGGCGGCGCCGATGTCGTGCTGATCCCCGAGGTGCGCTGGAGCGTCGATCGCGTCGTCGGCCATATCGCCCGCCTGCGCGCCGAGGGCCGCACCTCGGCGCTGGTCGTGGTGGCCGCGGCGGCGGGCCAGTCGGATGAGGCGGCCGATGCGGCAACCGATCCCGCGGCCGATGCGCCCGACCATGGCGTCGGCGAGTGGTTGGCCAAGCGGTTGGCCAGGGCGACCGGCGCCGAGGCGCGTGCCACGGTGCTGGGCCACGTCCAGCGCGGCGCCATGCCCACGGCCGAGGACCGGCTGCTCGCCGCGGCGCTGGGCGTGCGCGCTGTCGACGTGCTGGCCGAAGGCAAGGGCGACCGCATGGTGGCGTGGTGGAACCGGCAGGTGATCGACGTGCCGCTCGAGAAGGTCGTCGGCCGCTCGCGCACCGTCGATCCCGACGGCACCCTGATCCGCACCGCTCGCGCGCTGGGGATTTGCCTGGGGGATGCGGGCTGATGACCCCCTTCCGGCGCTGCGCGCCACCTTCCCCCGAGACGGGGGAAGGCTAAGAAACTCCTCCTCCCCCGTCTCGGGGGAGGTGTCAGCGTCTTACGCTGACGGAGGGGGTCAGAGATCGTTGCGCCCGATCCAGAACACCTCGCCCTGGCTCTGCTCGGTGTCGAGCCAGAGGAAGGGCAGGCGCGGGGTGGCGGCCTCGAGCGGCTTGCGGCCGCGGCCGATCTCGCATAGCAGGCTGCCGTTCTTCGCGAGATGCCGCGGCGCCTCGGCCAGGATGCGGCGCACCAGATCGAGGCCGTCGTCGCCGGCGGCCAGCGCCATCCGCGGCTCGTGACGGAATTCCGGCGGCAGCTTGGCCATGCCGCGGGCATCGACATAGGGCGGATTGCTGAGGATCAGGTCGTAGCGGCTGGCGCCCAGCGGCTGGAAGAGATCGCCGCGATGCAGCGTGATGCGGTCGCCCAGGCGATGGCTGGCCACGTTGCGGCGCGCCAGCGTCAGCGCGCCGGCCGAGAGATCGACGGCATCGATCCGGGCGCGCGGGAAGACGAGCGCCGCCAGGATGGCGAGGCAGCCCGAGCCGGTGCAGAGGTCGAGGACGCGGCGCACGCGGGAAGGATCGGCGATCGGCAGGGCGCCGCCCACCAGGAGATCGCCGATGAAGGAGCGCGGGATGAGCGCACGGCGGTCTACGTGGAACCGCACGCCATGCATGTAGGCCGCGCCCACCAGGTAGGGCGCCGGCAGGCGCAGCGCCACGCGAGCGTCTATCAGGGTGAGGAGCCGCGCGCGTTCGGCGGCCGTGGGCTTGAGATCGAGCCAGGGATCGAGCGTGTGGATCGGCAGGCGCAATGCCTCCAGCACCAGGAACGCCGCCTCGTCGACGGCAGTGGTGGTGCCGTGGCCGTAGGCGAGGCGGGCGGTCCGGAAGCGGCGGACCGCGAACCGGAAGAAGTCTCCCAGGGTGACGAGAGAGGGTTTGGTGGGGCGGGGCATGCGGGCCTAGATTACCTCACATGAATCGCCGCGCCTTTCTTTTCGCTGCCGCCTCTGCTTCGGCGATTCCCGTTGCCGCCGGTGCTGTCTCCGACTTGAAAGTCATCTATGTCGGCGGCTGGGACTGCCCGCCTTGCATCCAGTGGAAGAATGCGCAGAAGACCCGGTGGCTGGCGTCGCCCGAATTCCAGAGGGTGACCTGGGTCGAGGTCGAATCGCCCAAGCTCAAGGAGGCCTACCAGGAGCGTTACTGGCCGGGCGAACTGAAGCCGATCCTCGACCAGGTCCCGCGCAAGAGCGGCACGCCGCGCTTCCTGGTCGTCCAGGATGGCCGGATCGTGTCCAACGAGTTCGGCGTCAGCAGATGGTCGGCAACGATGACCGACCTCAGAAAGCTTTTGGGGTAATCACATGGCGGGCGCTCTCGACGGCCTGGTCGTTCTCGACCTCACGACGCACCTCTCCGGCCCGTTCTGCGGCATGCAGCTCGCCGATCTCGGGGCCGACGTGCTCAAGATCGAAAGCCCGCAGGGCGACGCCATGCGCGGTGCACCGCCCTTCGTCGAGGGCGAGTCGGCGCCCTTCATGCTGTGGAACCGCAACAAGCGCGGCGTGAAGCTCGACCTCAAGAACGCCGACGACCTCGCGACCTTCTGGGAGCTGGTCGACGGCGCCGACGTGGTGCTGGAGAATTTCCGCCCCGGCGTGATGAAGCGCCTCGGCCTCGGCTGGGAGGCGCTCAGCGCCCGCAACCCGCGGCTCGTGCTGGGCTCGATCTCGGGCTTCGGCCAGACCGGACCCTATGCCGTACGCGGCGGCTTCGATCTCATGATCCAGGCGATGTCGGGCCTGATGTCGGTGACCGGCCCCAAGGACGGGCCGCCCTACCGCATCCCGCTCGCCATCTCCGATGTCGGTGCCGGCCTCTACCTCACCATCGGCATCCTGGCCGCCCTGCAGGCGCGGCAGAAGACAGGGCTCGGCCAATGGGTCGAAACCTCGCTGCTCGAGGCCACAGTGTCCTTGGGCGTCTACGAGGCCGCCAACTACTTCGCCAACGGCATCAGGCCGGAGAAGCTCGGCCAGGCCCACCGCGGTTCCTCGCCCTACCAGGTGTTCCAGACGTCCGACGGCTGGCTCACCATCGGCGGGGCGCAGCAGAATTTCTTCCGCAAGCTGTGCGCAATGATCGGCAAACCCGAGCTGCCCGACGATCCGCGCTTCAAGGCCAACGCCGATCGCGTGAAGAACAACGACCAGATTGTGGCCCTGTTGCAAGCCGAGATCATCAAGCGCACGACCGAGGACTGGATGGTGGCGCTGGAGGCCGAGGGCATCCCGGCCGGGCCGGTACTGCATCATGACGAGGTCTTCGCCGACCCGCAGATCCTGGCGCGCGACATGGTGGTCGAGGTCGAGCATGCCAGGGCCGGAAAACAGAAGACGCTGGGCGTACCGCTAAAACTCTCCGCCACGCCCGGCAGCGTCCGCCGCGCCGCGCCGACGCTCGGCCAGCACGACGGTGAGATTGGCAAGAAGAACTAAGATCGAGGGAGGGACGTCATGATCGCAATCAGAGGCCTGCTCGCGGTGGTCGCGCTGATCCCCGTGTCCGCGCTGGCGCAGAACAGCTACAGCTTCACCGATGCCGCCAGTTCGACCGTACGCTATGGCGTGGCCGAGGCTAGGCCCACCCTGAGCTGCGCGGCCGTTGCGGGCCTTGCCACGGCCGAGACGACCATTGTCTCGGTACGCGTCGTGCCGGCGGCCGACGGCGTACCGGAGCATTGCCGTGCAACGGGCCTGATCCAGCCCGAGATACGTTTCGAAGTGAACCTGCCTGCGACCTGGAACCGTCGCTTCTATATGCACGGCAATGGCGGCTTCGCGGGCGAAGCGCCTGACTCCGGTTCGCGACCGATGATCCGCGCCAACGCGCTGAAGCAGGGCTTCGCCACGGCACAGACCAACACCGGCCACGATGCCGCGGCCGAGCCGCTCGGCTCCTTCGCCATGAGCTACCAGAAGCGCGTCGACTATGCCTTCCGCGCCGTGCATTTGACGGCCGTCGAAGCCAAGCGCATCGCCGCCGCCTACTACGGCCGCGCCGCGGCCTATTCGTACTGGGACGGCTGTTCGACCGGCGGGCGGCAGGGCTTGATCAGCGCCCAGCGCTTCCCGCAGGATTTCGACGGCATCGTCGCCGGGGCGCCGGTGCTGAACTTCGTCGACACCGTGACGCAGAGCCTGTGGAACGGCCTTGTTCTCGCCGAGGCCCAGGTGCCGATCGCCAAGATGAAGCTCCTGGCCGACGCCGCCTACGCCCGTTGCGACGCAAAGGATGGGCTGAAGGACGGCTTGATCGACGATCCCCGCAATTGCGACTTCGATCCCGCGCGCGACGTGGCGCAATGCACGGTCGGCCAGGATGGGGACAACTGTCTGACGCCGGCGCAAACCACCGCGATCAAGAAGATTTATGCCGGCCTGCAGGTGGATGGAAAGCCCGTGCACTTCGGCCAGCCCGTCGGTGCCGAGGTGGCGGGCGCAAGCCCCATCGGCGGCGGGCAGGAAAGCGGTTGGAATCGCTGGCTGATCGCGTCGCCGGGCGGCAAAGCCATCCAGCACGCCTATGGCGAGAGCTTCGTCCGATACTTCCTGTCGAAGTCGGACCCTTCGCTCGACGCAACCAAGTTCGACTACGCCGCGGACATCGCCAAGTACGCCGACGCCCGTACGCTGCTCAATGCCACCGACCCGAACCTCGAGCCGTTCCGCGCGCGGGGCGCCAAGCTGCTGATGTATTTCGGCTGGGCCGATACCGCGCTGCCGCCCCTGATGGGCATCGACTACTACCAGAAGGCGGTGACCGCCAACGGACCTGGCACGGCGGACTTCTTTCGCCTGTTCATGGTGCCCGGCATGTTCCATTGCCGGGGCGGTGTCGGCCCCGATCGGCTGGACGCCATGACATCGCTGATCAACTGGGTGGAGAACGGCGTGGCACCGGCTTCGATCACGGCGTCGCAGGCCGACAAGGGCAAAGTCGTGCGCACGCGCCCGCTCTGTCCATATCCGAGGGTCGCGCGCTACCTAGGCGCCGGCAGCCCCGACGAAGCGTCCAGCTTCGCCTGCAAGGCGCCCGACTAATGTCGTCGGGAAGAAGCGCTGGCTAAAAGCCGCCGCCAGGCTTCCAGTCGGCCCGCTGCGGGCCGATCAGGGAGGGCGATGAGAAGGAGGATGGTGGCGGGGTAAGCAGCGACGCCGACGCAAGGGGCGGCGGCGGCAGGTAGCGCACCGGCGGTGTGGTCGTGGGTCCCTCGACGACAGGCATCGGCACAGGCTGCGACGGCAGCGTGGCGCTCAGCGGCGGCGGCTGATAGGGCGGCGGTTGATAGAGGGAGGGCACCGCTGGTTGGGGCCAGTAGGGGGCGGGCGCCGCACCGTAGGATGTCATCGCCGGATTGGGCGGTTGCACGCAGGCGGTGCTTGCCAGCACGAGCGCCGTTGCCGCCAGGGCAGTCGTTGCTTTCATGGCGCTGCTTTCATGGGCGCCGCTACTGCCGCCGCTGGTAGCGGTCGGGCACGCCGTCGCCGTTCTTGTCGCGGTCATAGCGATCGGGGATGCCGTCGCGGTCGCTGTCGCGCATGCGGGCGGGTCGCGGCGCTGGCGCTGCCACCGGCACGTAGCGGGTCTGGGTGACCACCACCGGCTGGGGCGCCGAGTAGTAGGTCGGCCTGCTCTGGTAGACGGGCTGGTTGTAGGAGCTGGGCTGGCTGTAATAGCTGGGCTGGCTGGAGTAGCCGCTGCCGTATCCGTTGCCATAGCCGTACGAGGTGGTCGGATAGCCCGACCCCATCGTTTCCACGCATCCGGCCGTTGCGAGCATCGCGCCCGCCGAGACGAGAACCCTGAGGTTACGCATCGTTGCCTCCATGGGAGGGCCCTTATGTCGGGGTCCTTCCCTCTTTGGCATTTACGTTCCGGACAATGGTGCTATCGCGGCGCAATCGGGATTTGTTGAAGGCAAAAAAACCGCCCGATCGCTCCTCCCACCCCGATTGCCGGGAAGGGAGGAGAATATCGGGCGCCAAGCTACGCTACCGCTGGAAGGAGTCAGGGATGCCGTCGCCATTGGCGTCTCGATCATAACGGTTCGGCACGCCGTCGCGGTCGTAGTCGCTGCGCGGCTGCTGAGCGGCGCGCTGAGCTGACGGCGAATAGAACGGATTGCTCGAACTCGCGGTGCTGTTTGTGTTGCTGTAGTACCGTCCGTCGCTGCCGTAGTAGCCGCCGCTGTTGCTGTTGTAGGCGTTGTTGTTGTAGCCGCGATTGTTGTTGTACGACGAGTTGGGATAACCCGAAGACTCGACGCAGCCCGCGGTCACGGCCACGAGGCCCGCCGCCACCAGCCATTTCACGTTGCGCATGCTTACCTCCATTGGATGTCCGTCAGAAGAACGGGACTTCCATGTAACGAGGTACGGCACCGCAAGTGGCGTCACCGCGGCGGGATAATGAATTTATGTAAAGTCGGCCGCGTGCAACCTCCGAGGGAGCGCAGCGTTCCTTACAAGGCACCGGGCGCGGGGCCGCGCGCCACCTTGGCGTCGAGCTTGGGCGGGTGCGTGACGATCGACTTCAGCGCCGCCGTGGGCTTGCGAAGCTTGGCGATGTTGGGCAGCGGGCGGGCCAGCCCCGGGATCGCCTTGAACGCCGTCTCCATCGCGTGGGCGGCCCCCAGCACCTCGCCGTCGCCGCGGAAGCGACCGATCACTTGCAGGCCGAACGGCATCTTCTTGTGGTCGAGGCCGCAGGGCAGCGACACCGCCGGATTGCTGGCCAGCGTCACGAAATAGACCGACGCCATCCAGTGGTAGTAGTTGCGCAGCTTCTTGCCGTCCATCTCGTCGATGTAGAGCTGCTTCCATGGGAACGGCGAGAAGCCCACCGTCGGGCCCAGCACCAGGTCGTAGTCGCGGTAGAGTTCCTGGAACTTGCGGAAGATGCGGGTCTGCTCGGCATGCGCCCAGGCGAAGTCGGCCAGGCTGAGCTTGGCGCCGATCTCGTAGTTGGCGACGATGTTGGGCCCGAGCATCTTGCGATTGTTGGTGTAGGCGTCGTGATAGCGCGACAGGAAGCTGACGGCGCGGATCACGTCGAAGCAGCGGTCGGCGCCGCCGTAGTCGATCTCGACCTTGTCGAGGCTGCGGAACAGCGGCTTCATCGCCTTGATCTTCTCGCGCATCGTCGAGCGGATGCCCTTGTCGACGGGCGCGCCGCTGAAATCCTCGGTCCAGGCGACGCGAAGGCTCCCGAGATCGACCGGCCATGGCTCGGCGAAGACGTTGCCGTCGATCGGGAAGGAGAGCGGATCGGTGTCGTGCTGGCCGATCTGCGTCGCATAGAGGAGCGAGAGGTCGGCCACCGAGCGGCCCATCGGGCCCAGCACGGAAATCGGCGTCCAGCCCATGGCGCGGCGCTCGACGGCGACCATGCCGGGCGAGGGGCGGAAGCCCACGACGCCGCAGAAGGAGGCGGGGTTGCGCAGCGAGCCGCCGGTGTCGGAGCCGGTGCAGACCGGGAGGAGGTCGGTGGCCAAGGCCGCCGCCGAGCCGCCCGACGAGCCGCCGGCCGTCAGCGTGGTGTTGAACGGATTGCCGGTGGCGCCCCACACCGGATTGCGGCTGTTCGAGCCCGCGCCGAATTCCGGGACGTTGGTCTTGCCGACCACGATCGCGCCCGCGGCACGCACGCGGCTCACCATGATGTTGTCGTAGGCGGGCACGAAGTCGCGGTAGAGCGGCGAGCCGTAGGTGGTGAGCAGGTCCTTGGTCTCCTCCAGGTCTTTTATGCCGGCAGGCAATCCGTGCAGCAGCGGCAGCTCCTCGCCGCGGCGCACCGCGGTTTCGGCAGCCTTGGCTTCCTTGCGC
The DNA here is from genome assembly GCA_945903635.1 of Rhizobium sp. Q54. Lineage (GTDB taxonomy): Bacteria > Pseudomonadota > Alphaproteobacteria > Reyranellales > Reyranellaceae > Reyranella. The sequence continues at coordinate 11,688 of CAMDOT010000049.1, forward strand.
GCGCGCGCCACGCACATGGCCGTGACGGCGTTCACCGCGGGGTTCACCTCCTCGATGCGTTCGAGGCAGGCCTCCAGCAACTCGACCGGCGATATTTCCTTGGTGCCGATGCGGCGACGCATCTCGACCGACGACAGCGAAACCAGTTCTTGCTTGGACATTCGTTCCCTCTTGTCTTCGATTGTTATGGCCAGGATTGTTATGGCCGATGCAGCCGGACCGGCTCGCGCGTCACGGTGCGCCGACCGCGCTTGAAGGCCGCGAGCACGGGCGCGGTGGTGCGCAGCGCCATGATCGGATCGGGCGCGTCGAGCACCACGAGGTCCGCGGGGCCGCCGACTTTGATGCCGTAATCGTCCTTGCGCATGACCTTCGCCGCCGAGGACGTGCCCATGTTCCACAGCGCCCGCACGTCGTCGTCGTTGCCGCGCTGCGTCACGATCGCGTGCATGTTGATCTGGCGCAGGAGCTGGCCGTCGCCGAACGGCGTGAAGGGATTGAGGATATTGTTCGAGCCGATCGAGCAGGTGACGCCGAGCTCGGTGAGGCGGTTCAAATCGACGACGTTGCGCGGCACGTTGTGATCGGTGTGGCGGCCGCCGAGATAGAGATCGGTGGCGGTGAGCACGGTCGCGGCGACGCCCGCGTCGGCCATGCGCTTGGCGACATTGTCGAGGGCAGGGCCCGGCATCGTCGCCAGCTTGCCGACATGGCCCACGGCGACGCGGCCGCCCCGTTTGTATTTCTCGGTGAGGTCGCAGACCAGCAGCGTGTCGAGATGCTCGGCCGTGGCGCCGCTGTCGACATGCATGTCGATATCGATGTCGAACTCGCGCGCCATCTCGAAAATACGACGGACCTGGGCGGAACTATCGCTGTCATAGCTGGGCGCGGCGCCGACGACGGTCGCGCCGTTCTTGAGCGCCGCGATCATCAGCTCGTCGGTGCCGGGATTGTTGGTGAGGCCCTCCTGCGGCATGACGCAGACCTCGAGGTCGATCGCCCACTTGTACTTGTCGATCAGCGCCTTCACGCCCTCGAAGCCGCGCAGGCCGACCTTGGGGTCGACCTCGCAATGGGTGCGCATGCGCGTGGTGCCATGGCTGATGCATTTCTCGATGGTGGCCGAGGCGCGTTCGATCACGTCCTCGACGGTGAAGGTGTGCTTGACCGCCGACACGCGCTCCATGGCGAGGTGCGGGTTGCGCTTGGTGGTGTGCTCGCAGCGGCCGAGGATGCAGGCCTTGTCGAGATGGATATGGGTGTCGACGAAACCCGAACAGACCAGCCGGCCGCCACCTTGAACCTCGTCCTTTGCGCTGCCGCCCAGGTTTGGCGCCAAGGCGGCGATGCGGCCATCCTTGACGCCGATGTCTGTGGTGGGTTGATCCGGCTTGCTTTCGGGAAGACGCACGTTGCGCAAGACGAGATCGAAATCCATCATAACTCCTGTCGCACCGGCGACCGGCACGCATGTTGCACCATGCCGTCAGGCTTTAACAGTCCAGCGGCTTCCGGAGGCTTTGCAAATTCCATGCTCTCTCGCCCCAAGATCTCTCGGCGGCAACTCCTGATCTCCTCCACCGCAGTTGCAGCGGCGCCGGGCGTCGCTGCGGCGCAGACGACGGCCTGGCCGACGAAGCCGATCCGATGGATCGTCAACTTTCCGCCGGCGGGTGCCGCCGACATCATGTCGCGGGCATTGGCGGAGTGGTTCGGCACCAAACTTGGGCAGCCGATCATCGTGGAGAACAAGCCCGGCGCCGGCGGCATGCTGGGCGCCGATATCGTCGCCAAGGCGCGCGGCGACACGCATATCGTCATGATGTCGAGTGCCGCCTCGCATGGCATCGGGCCCGTGCTCTACAAGGATGTACCCTACGATCCGCTGGCGGATTTCACGCACATCCATCTGGTGGGGACGTTCCCGAGCGTCCTAGCCGTGAACGCCACCTCACCCGTGACCAGTGTGAAGGAGCTGGTCGACATGGCCCGCGCCAAGCCCGGCGAGGTCACCTACGGCTCGGGCGGCAACGGCACCATGAACCATCTCGTGGGCCAGCTCCTGGTGCGCGAAACAGGCGTGAAGTTCGAGCACATTCCATATCGCGGCTCGGCGCCGGCGATGAACGATCTGTTGGGCGGGCAGATCACCGCGCTGATGGAAAGCCTGCCGACGGCGTTCGGCTATTTCACCAGCAAGCGCATGCGTCCGCTGGCGGTCAGCGAGGCTGAGCGGGCGCCGACCCTGCCGGAGACACCGACCTTCCGCGAGGCGGGATTCCCTGAAGTCGTGGCGACCAACTGGTTCGGCTTCTCGACGCCCGCCGGCATTCCCCCCGAACTCGCGAAGCGCTGGGAAATGGAAATCGCCGCGGCCCTGCAAAGCGCCGAGATCAAAGGGCATTTCGACCGTATCGGCATCAGGCCGGGAACGCTCGGATCGGCGGCCTATACCGCGCTCATCCGCAGCGAACTCGCGCGCTGGCGCGAAGTCATCCGCGCCGGGAATATCCGCGCGGACTGATTGCCGCCTACTTGGTTGCGTGGGGGCTGCCTTCCGGCACAATGGGCGCCGGAGGAAACAATCATGGCACATCCGCTCCGCGAAGCGGCGGCAATCAGCGGCATCGGCGAGACGGCTTATACGCGCGGCACGCCCAAGAGCGCTTTGGCGCTGCAGCTCGAGGCGAGCCTCGCCGCCATCGCCGACGCCGGACTCTCGCCCCGCGACATCGACGGCGTCGTGCCCTATTTCCCGGGCGGCGGCATTGCCGAGGATTTCATCGCCAGTCTCGGCCTGCCCGATTTGAAGCTCTCGCTGTTCGTGCCGATGGGTGGCGCCACCTTCGTGGCCGCCATCCAGAGTGCCGCGATGGCCGTGGCGTCGGGCGTATGCAACCACGTACTGCTTGCCGTCGGACGCACCGGCTATTCCGGTGCGCGTGTCTCGACGCGCCTGCAGCAGTTCCCGCAATTCGCGCTGGCCGCCGAGTTCGAGGCGCCGATCGGCATGTTCGCGCCGGCCCAGCTCTATGCCCAGGGCGCGCGGCGTCACATGGAACTCTATGGCACGACGGCGCGGCACATGGCCGAAGTGGCCGTCGTCACGCGCCAGCATGCGATCCTCAACGGCAACGTGGTGATGAACAAGCCGCTGACGGTCGAGGACCATCACGCCTCGCGCATGATCTCCGACCCGTTCCGCCTGTTCGACTGCAGCCTGGAGAGTGACGGTGGGGCTGCCATCATCATCAGCCGCAGCGACCGCGCGCGGGATCTCAAGAAGCCGCTGGTGACGATCATGGGCGTGGCTGAAGGTCATCCCGAATCGCCGGCCTCGATCGCGCAGCGTCCCGATCTGCTGGAGTTCGGCCTCGTGAAGTCGGCGCCGCGCGCCTACGAGATGGCGGGCGTCGGGCCGAAGGACATCGATGTCGCCGAGATCTACGACTGCTTCACCTTCACCGTGATCCGCCAGCTCGAAATCCTGGGTTTCTGCAAGACCGGCGAGGGCGGGCCGTTCGTCATGGACGGCCGCATCGGTCTCGGCGGCGATCTGCCGATCAACACGCATGGTGGCCTCTTGAGTCAGGGCCATGTCGTGGGCCTCAACCATGTCATCGAACTCACGCGCCAGCTTCGCGGGGAGGCCGGCCGCGCGCAGGTCAAGGATGCCGAGGTGGGCCTCGTCACCGGCTACGGCGACATGGGCGACGGTTCGATCGCCATCCTGCGGAGGGCGGCATGAGCACCGCGCCCGCAACCGCTCCGGCGCCGGAGCGCCCGCTGCCGATCCCGACGCGCGAGAGCCAGCCGCATTGGGACGGCATGCGCGAGGGCCGGTTCATGCTCCAGCACTGCTCGGGCTGCGGCAAGGTCCGGCACTATCCGCGCCCCGTCTGCCCGCATTGCTTCTCGATGGAGAGTGCCTTCAAGGAGGCGCCGACAGGCGGTGCGATCCATACCTGGACGGTGTGCCATCATCCGTTCAACTTCTTCTTCAAGGCAGCCGCGCCCTATATCGTGGCGCTGGTCGACATGGATGCGGGCGTGCGCGTGAATGCGCAGCTGCGCGGAATATCCGAAGCCGACCTGAAGATCGGCAAGCGCGTCCGGCTCGGTTTCGAGCCGGTCAACAAGGAGGTGACGCTGCCGTTCTTCGTCAGCGATTGACCTCAAGGGAGGAAGAAAATGAATCGTTCGAGGATTATCGCGGTGGCGATCGCCGCGCTCACTGCACTTGTGTTGCCAGCTGCCGCGTATGCTCAAGCCGATTACCCCAACAAGCCGATCACCTTCATCGTGCCCTATCCGGCAGGCGGCCTGAACGACGCCATCGTACGTGTCATCGGCGAACGCCTGAGCGTCGAGCTGGGCAAGCCGGTGCTGGTCGACAACAAGGCGGGCGCAGCCACGACCGTGGCCTCCAACTTCGTCGCCAAGGCCCCAGCCGACGGCTACACGCTCTATGGTGGCGGCACCTCGCTGATCATCAATCCGACGCTGCAAGGCAACGTGCAGTACGACCCGCACAAGAGCTTCGACCTCGTGTCGCTGATCAGCTTCACACCCTTCATCCTGCAGGTGAACGCCGACTTTCCGGTCAAGACGATGGCCGAGCTGATCGCTTACCTGAAAGCCAACCCGGGCAAGTTCAACATGGCGACCTCGGGCATCGGCGCCACCAACCACATGGCGGCGGAGATGTTCCGCGCGCAGACCGGGCTCAAATACACCATCGTGCCCTATCGCGGGGGCGCGCAGGCCGGTCAGGACGTGGCCTCGGGCCAGGCGCAGATGATGTTCTCGGCCTCGCTCGAGGCGATACCGTTCCTGCAGTCGGGCAAGACGCGCGCCATCGCGATTTCCAGCATCAAGCGCTCGCCCAGCTTCCCCGAGATTCCGACGGTGGCCGAATCGAGCGACCTCAAGGACTTCGACGTCGTGTTCTGGCAGGGCCTGGTGGTGCCGGCCGGCACGCCCAAGCCGATCCAGGACAAGCTTCACGCCGCCCTCGCCAAGGTCACGGCCGAGCCCGAGGTGATCGAGCGCTTCAAGAAGCAGGGCGTGGAGATCAAGAGCTCGACGCCGGCGCAATTCAGGGAATGGTACCTGCTGGAAGAGAAGCGCTGGGTGACGCTCATCAAGGAGCAGAACCTCAAGCCGGAGTGACTAGAGCGCCTTCCGGAGCGTGAGATTGAGACGGCGGCGTCCCACCACGGGATGCTCGCCGTCTTTCAGCGTCAGCACGCCGTGGTAGGCGAGGCGCGCCGGCCCGCCCCAGACGATGACATCGCCATGTGAAAGCGGCACGCGCGTCGTGGGATCGCCGCGCTTGAGGCCACCGAACTGGAAGGTGGCCGGCAGGCCGAGCGACACCGATACGACGGGATGCCCATAGTCGGCCTCGTCCTTGTCCTGGTGCAGCGACAGGCGGGCGCCGGGCTCATAGCAGTTGATCAGGCAGGCGTCGGGTGTGAAGCCCGGGAAGCCCGCTTCGGCGGCGGCATCTTGTGCAAGTGTCGCGAAGATGTCCGGCATCGCGGGCCACGGCAAACCGCGCGCGGGATCGCGGGCGTCGTAGCGATAGCCCGTGCGATCGGTGACCCAGCCCACGGTGCCGCAATTCGTCATCGCCACCGACATCTCGAAGCCGCCCGGCGTCACCATGCGCCGGAACGGCGCTTCGGCCGCGATCCGCTCGAGCGCCGCGAGCAGGAGCGTGTCGAGCGACAGGGCGCGACCGCGCAACAACGTCGCGCCTGCCCGCACCGCCACATTCTCGCCACCGAACAGGTCCTGCATGGTCGTGTGGATATGGGATTTTGTTTTCGAATTCCAGTTTTCGAATTCCAGGCCGATAGCGGAGCGCCAACACGTGAGCAGCAACCTATCTTCGAGCCATCGATGATCAACCGATGGAGAAGAACATGGCAAAGACCATTCGATATGCCAGCGGGCAGAGCTCTCTTGGGCCTTTCGTGGCGGCGACGTCGGACCGCGGCCTCGCCATGCTGGAGTTCGGCGACAGGAACGAGGCGATGATGCAGGCCTTGCAGGGGCGTTTCCCCGATACCGAGATCGTCGAGGATCCTGCGGCCCTCGGTGACACGCTCGCGCGCGCGGCCGACCTGATCGACCATCCGCAGGACGGCCGCGATCTCGCGCTCGACCTGCAGGGCTCCACCTTCGAGCTCCGTGTCTGGAATGCGCTGCGGGAAATTCCTGCCGGCACGACGACGAGCTACGGCGAGATCGCGGCCCGTCTCGGCGTGCCGCGCGAGGCCCGCGAGGTGGCCGAAGCCTGCGCCGCCAACAGCGTGGCGATCGCGGTCCCTTGTCATCGCGTTGTGAAGAAGGATGGCTCGATCTCGGGCTATCGATGGGGCGTTGCGCGCAAGCGCGCGTTGCTCGCCAGCGAGCGCAAGACTGGAACTAACAACCCGGAGAAAACTGGATGAAACGTTGGATCGGTGCAGCGAGTGTGCTGATTGCCGGACTGTCGGCGACAGCGGCATTGGCGCAGTCGGGCGATGCGACACGCGGCCAGCGCGTGTTCAACACACAGTGCAGAGCCTGCCACACGCTGGAGAAGGACGGGCCCAGCCCGGCCGGCCCCAATCTTCATGGCGTGTTCGGCCGCAAGGCCGGCACCGCGGCGGGCTACGAATTCTCCGACGCGATGAAGAATTCCGGAATCGTGTGGGACGACGCCACGATGGCCGATTACAATCGCGACCCCAAGGGCAAGGTCCCCGGCACCAAGATGGTCTTCAACGGTGTGAAGAACGCCGGCCAGCTCGCCGATCTGGTCGCCTATCTAAAGGAAGCGACGAAGTGAAAAGCTGGTGTATGATTGTAGGGCTGTTCGTTGGCGTGTTGTTCGTTGGAGTGGCGGCGACAACGGCATCGGCGCAGACGGCAGGGTCGGCGCAGGTGGGCGATGCAGCAAAAGGCGAGCGTGTATTCGCTTTGCAATGCAAGGCCTGCCACACGCTCGAACGGGGCGGCAGTTCGGTGACCGGACCCAATCTCTACGGCCTCATGGCCCGCAAGTCTGGCACCGCGCCGGGCTACGGATTTTCCGAGGCGATGCGCCGGTTCGCCATCGAATGGAACGACCAGACGCTGGCCAATTACCTGCGCGATCCCAAGAACGACATGCCCGGAACGAAGATGGTCTTCGCCGGCATCAAGCGCCCGGACCAGCTCGCCGACGTCGTCGCTTACCTCAAGGAAGCGACGAGGTAGTTCTCACGTCGACGCCCCTCATGTCGTGGCGCTGTCGCGCGCCCGCACATAGGCGATCGAGCCCAGCGCCAGGCCGGCGGCCAGCGTGCCGAACACCCAGCGATAGGCCGTGTCGCCGGCGCCGAAGGCTTCTACGATGTAGCCCATGCCCGCCGGCAGCACGGCCAGCCCTAGGCATTGCGCCATGTTGACGGTGGTGACGCCTCGGCCGGCCAGGCGGTCGGGAAACAGCGCCCGGCCCTGGGCCACGATCACGGTGCCGTAGGCGCAGAAGAAGCAGAAGGCCACCAGCAGCACGACCGCGAGCCACAGGGGTGGATTGGCCAGCGCCGCCATGATCGCGAGCAGCAGCATGGAGATGGCGGCCCCGCCGAACACCACCTTCTTGCGCGAGCGCAGCACGCGGTCCATCGGCCCGTAAGCCAGGATGCCCAGGATCTGCGCCACGCCCATGGCCAGCAGCACGTTGCCGCGCTCGACGCCGTCGAGCTTGTGCACGTCGTAAAGATAAGGTCCGCCCCACACGCCCAGCACCGTCAGCATGGTGGCGTAGGCGAAGAAATGCATCGAGAGCACGGGCCCGAGGCCCGGCGTGCGCCACACCTGCCACAGACCGCGCAGGATTTCGGCCGGCCTTTCCTTGGCCGCTTCGGGTGCACGATGTTCCGGCGGTCGGTCGCGCACGAACACGAGGAAGCCCACCGCCACCAGCAGCGTGACGGCGGCGAGCCCCAGGAAGCCGTGGCGCCAGCCGACCGTGGCGGCGATCCAGGCCAGCGGCGTGGCCGCCGCCAGCGTGCCGATGTTGGAGGCCGCGAACACCCAGGACAGTGTCGTCGCGAGCTTCGCCTGTTCGAACCAGCGCGCGCACAGGAACACCACCGACATGAACGAGGCAGCACAGCCCACGCCCACGATGGCGCGGCCGGCGATGAGATCGGCGGCATCGCCGGCGCGCGCGATCCACAGCGAGCCCAACATGGCGAGCAGCGAAAGGGCCGCCACCGTGCGGCGCGCGCCGAAGCGATCGAACCACATGCCCACCGGGATCTGGACGGCGAAGAGCGCGAAGAAGAAGGCGCTGCCCGCCCAGCCAAGCTGGCGCGCCGACAGGCCGAGATCGCGCGTGAGCTCCGGCGCGATCACGCTGTTGGAGACGCGGTAGAACTGGCTGAGGCAGGTCACCGCGATCAGCAGCAACAGGAGCGGCAAACGGGAGGCCATCGGGTGGGAAGACATCGGGCCGGTCCCGTAGCATGCCGGTTCCGACATGTCCTTCGGCGTGGACCGAAGCATCGCATTGCGCCACGATGCCAGGCGCATGGCCGCCGCTGTCCGCTCCCGTCCCTCACCGATCGCCTGGCTGATCGCGCCTGCGCTGCTGCTGTTCGTGCTGTTCTTTGTGCTGCCATTCGGCGTCATGACGGCGATGTCGTTTTTCTCGTCCAATCCGGTAAGCAATCCCAACGCCGTGCTGACGACCCGGCATTACGAGCGCTTCATCGTCGATTCGGCCGGCATCTTCCACGACGCGCTGTGGTCGACGCTGCGCATCGGCTTCATCACCACGATCATCTCGCTCTTGATCGGCTATCCGCTGGCGCACTGGATGGCGCGCATGCAGTCCCGGCTCGGCCATGCGCTGGTGCTGATGGCGGTGATCGCGCCGATGCTGACCGGCATCGTCGTTCGCACCTTTGCCTGGATGACCATCCTGCAGGACAAGGGCGTGATCAACACGCTGCTGATCTCGTGGGGCGTCACGGCCAAGCCGCTGCCGCTGATGTACAACGAGTTCGGCACCATCGTGGCCTTGGTCCACATCTATGTGCCGTTCATGGTGCTGACGCTCACCGGTGTGATCGGCCGCATCGACGAGCGGCTCGAGCAGGCGGCGCGCAGCCTGGGCGCCGGCCGGCTCAGGGCTTTTGCCGAGGTCACGCTGCCGCTCAGCCTGCCCGGCATCCTGGCGGGCTCACTGCTGGTGTTCGCGCTCTCGATCAGCGCCTATGTCACGCCCTCGCTGATGGGCGGCACCGACGTGCTGACGCTCCCCATGCTGATCGCCCAGCAGGTTGGCACCAGTTTCAATCCCGGCTTCGCCGGCGCGCTGGGCGTCATCCTGCTGCTGGTATCGCTCGCCATCGTGGTCGCCTACAACCGCATCCTCGCGCGACTGTCGGGCGAGCGGGGGATGGCATGAGCACCGCTCTGAAAGCCATGACCAACAAGCGGCCGTTCGACGCCGGCCGTGCCGCGTACCTCGCGCTCAACCTGTCGCTGCTTGCCTTCCTGCTGGTGCCGATCGCCGTCGTGCTGATCTTTGCGCTAAACCCGACGCCCTACATCTCTTTCCCGCCGGTCGGCGTCAGCCTGCGCTGGTTCGAGAAGTTCTTCGCCAGTAGTGATTTCATGAACGCGCTCTGGCTGTCGCTGTGGGTGGCAGGCTGCGTGCTGGTGCTGTCCGTCACCATCGGCGGCGCCTGCGCCCTGGCGCTTGCCCGCGGCAACCTGCCGGGCCGGGCCTTCCTTACGGCCTTCTTCATGTCGCCGCTGATGCTGCCCGCCATCCTGACTGGTCTGGCGCTGTTTCAGTCCTACCTTCTGGCCGGGATCGGGCGGCCGACCTGGGGGCTGATCCTCGCCCATACGCTGGTGGCGGTGCCCTACGTGCTGCGTACGACCTTGGCCGTTTTGCACAATTTCGATCACCGCATCGAGGAGGCCGCAGCTGTCCTGGGCGCGAGCCCGATCCGCGTCTTCTTCGAGATCACCCTGCCGCTGATCCGGCCCGGCGTCTTCGCGGGTGGCGTCTTCGCCTTCATCGTTTCGTTCGACCAGTTCCCGGTGTCGCTGTTCCTGGTGGTGCCCAAGGGCGAGACCCTACCGGTGGTGCTGTTCAACTACATGAAATTCGACCTCGACGGCGCCATTGCCGCCGCCTCGATGGTCTCAATCTTGCTCGCACTTTCGGTGGTTCTGGTGCTTGAGAGGCTGATCGGCCTCAAGGCCTACGTTAAGCTATAGTGGGAACAAAAAGGGGGGGTGCCATGATTTCACGTCACACGATGTCGAGGCGCAAAGCATTGCGTACCGGTGCGGGCCTCGCCGCCATCGCTGCGGTCGGCGCACCGTCGATCCTTCATGCCCAGACCAGGACGCTAAAAATCACGACCTGGGGCGGCAAGTGGGGCGAGGTCATGAAGGCCACGGTCCTGCCGGCCTTCGAGAAGGAGTTCAAGTGCACGGTGTCGGCCGACCAGGCCTTCCCGTTCGTGCCCAAGCTCCAGTCCAGTCCCAGGAACGACCCGATCTACGACGTGCTGCACACCAACTCGAACGAGCAGTGGAACTCGTTCACCGAGGGGCTGGTGATGGAAAAGATCACCATCAAGGAAGTGCCCAACGTGGCCGACGTCTATCCCTATGCGGTGAGCGACAAGATCGTGGGTGTCACGATCTTCACCAGCGCGATCGGCCTCGGCTACCGCACCGACAAGGGCCTGGCCACGCCGACATCGTGGAAGGATCTGGCCGACCCCAAGCTGGCGGGCGTCCGTGGCGGCTACATCATCCCGGTCAACAGCCTGGGTCAGGCGCACCTCATGATGTTGGGCAAGGTCTACGGCAAGGGCCTCACCGACCTCGACGCCGCCTACAAGGCGCTGGAGGCGCTGAAACCGATCAAGCTGGTCGATTTCACCGGCCAGATGGAAAAGATGCTGCTGTCGGGCGAGGTGTCGGAAGGCGTCATCCACGACTCGGGCGTCTACCGCTACGACGGCCAGAACCAGCCGGTCGACTTCGCCAGCCCCAGCGAGGGCGTGCTGGCGCTCGAGCAGGTGCTGAACGTGACGCCGGGCTCGAAGGTGAAGGACCTCGCCTTCGGCTACATCGACTACATGCTGCGTCCCGACGTGCAGAAGCTGTTGGCCGAAGCGGTGTGGTACTCGCCCGCCAACAAGAAGGTGAAGCTCGACGCCAAGTACGACGCCAAGCTTCTCACTACGCCGGCCAAGGTAGCGACGCTGATCCAGCCCGACTGGAAATGGTACAACGCGCGCAAGGAAGACATCGACGCCCGCGTCACCAAGATCTTGAAGGGCTAGTGACCTCCGCCACCATCAAACTGGAGCAGGTGACGAAAACGTTCGACGGCCGCGTGGTGGCCGTCGACGACGTCACGCTCGACATCCGAGCGGGTGAGTTCTTCTCGCTGCTGGGTCCGTCGGGCTGCGGCAAGACCACGAGTCTCCGCATGATCGCGGGCTTCGAGCTGCCCGATTCCGGCCGCGTCCATGTCGGCGGCCGCGATATCACCGATCTGCCGGTTCACAAGCGCGACATGGGCATGGTGTTCCAGTCCTACGCGCTCTTTCCCCACCGCACCGTGGCCGAGAACGTGGCCTTCGGCTTGCGCATGCGCGACGTGCCCAAGCCCGACATCGTGCGCCGCGTGAAGGCAGCGCTTGCCCAGGTGGCGCTGACCGGGCTGGAGGAGCGCAAGCCCGGCCAGCTCTCGGGCGGCCAGCAGCAGCGCGTGGCGCTCGCCCGCGCGCTGGTCGTGGAGCCGCCGGTGCTGCTCTGCGACGAGCCGCTGGGCGCGCTCGACCGCAAGCTGCGCCAGCAGATGCAATTTGAGCTCAAAGAGCTGCAGAAGCGGTTGGGCGTCACCCTGGTATTCGTGACGCACGACCAGGAGGAGGCGCTGGCCATGAGCGACCGCATCGCCGTCATGAACAAGGGCCGGGTCGAGCAGGTGGGCGCGCCCACCGAGATCTACGAACGACCGCGCACGCGCTTCGTCGCCGACTTCATCGGCGAGATCAATATCCTGGAGGACGAGGGCCGGGCCCGTGCGCTCAGGCCGGAGAAGATCCGCTTCGTACCGGAGGCCGAGGCTCGCGTCGGCGGCACCGTCGAGACGGCGAATTTCCTCGGCGGCTCGACCCTCTACCGTATCCGCACCGCCGATCAGCGGACCTTGCTCGCCCGCGAAACCCACGCCGGCGAACGCTCGCCGCGCGGCACAGGCGACCCGGTAGGCCTTGCCTGGACCGATTCAGACACGGTGGCGCTGGAGGGCTGAAAGATGACCCGCATCCTCGGTATTGCCACCATCGGCCAGGCGCCACGTGACGACATCGCCTCGTTGTTCGCGCAGCACGCGCCTAGGGGCACGAAGGTGATCCTGCGCGGCGCACTCGATGGCCTCTCCGATGCCGAAGTCGATGCGCTGAAACCCGAGTACGGCGGCGACACCCTCTACACCCGCCTGCGCGGTGGCCGCGACGTGAAGATCTCCAAGAAGGCCGTGATCGCCCGCTCGCCCGGCGTGCTGGAGAAGCTGCGCGCCGACGGTTGCGACGTGCTGGTCTATGCCTGCACTGGTGAATTCCCGCCGATGCCGGGCGACGAGCGCGTGCTCTTTCCGTCGCGCATCCTGAATGGCCTCGCGACAGGCCTGTTGCCGCGCGGTCGGCTGGGCCTGCTGATCCCGCTCGCCGAGCAAGCTGAAAAGCTCGGTGCGAAATGGGCGCGGCCCGGCCTGGAGATCGTGGCCGAGGCGCTGGCACCCAGCGCCGGTGCTGCGGAGGCAGCTGCCGCCGCCCGGCGTCTCGCGGCCCACAAGCCCGATCTCGTGGCCATGGATTGCATGAGCTATACGCCGGCAACGAAGGAATGGGTGAAGCCCGCGCTCGGCGTGCCGGCGCTGCTCGCCATCACCGCCACCGGCCGCGTGCTGCGCGAGATGCTGGAATGACGGCGATAAAAACCCGGTGCTGCATCGTGGGCGGCGGTCCCGCCGGCATGATGCTGGGTTTCCTGCTGGCCCGCGCCGGCGTCGACGTCGTGGTGCTGGAGAAGCATGGCGACTTCCTGCGCGATTTCCGCGGCGACACCATCCATCCCTCGACACTCGAGGTCGTGGCCGAGATCGGCCTGCTCGACGCGTTCCTGAAACTGCCGCATCACAGACTGGATCGCTTCATCGCCCAGTTCGGCGAGCGGCGCCTGGCCATTGCCGATCTCAGCCATCTGCCGGTGCGCTGTCCCTACATCGCTATGATGCCGCAATGGGACTTCCTCGACTTCCTTGCCGATCACGGCAGGGCCTTGCCCGGCTTCACGCTGCTGATGAAGGCCGAGGCGAATGGCCTGATCGAGGAAGGTGGCAAGGTGGTTGGCGTCGTGGCAACCGTCGAGGGCAAGCCGCAGGAGATCCGCGCCGATCTCGTGGTCGGCGCCGACGGCCGGCGTTCCGTCGTGCGCGAGAAGGCGGGCTTCAAGGTCACGGAAATCGGCGCGCCGATGGATGTGCTGTGGTTTCAGCTCTCACACCGGCCGACCGACGAGTCCGCCGTCATGGGCCGGATCGACAGCGGCAGCATGTTCGTGATGCTCGACCGCGGCGATTACTGGCAGTGCGCCTACGTGATCCCCAAGGGCTCGGCCGCTTCAGTGCGCGCCGGTGGCATCGAGAAGGTGCGCGCGCTGATCCTGCGGCTGATGCCTTTCGTCGGCGAGCGCGTGGATGAGCTCAAGAGTATCGACGACCTGAAACTCCTGACCGTCGGCGTCGATCGTCTGGAAACCTGGTGGCGGCCCGGCGTGCTTTGCCTGGGCGATGCCGCGCACACCATGTCGCCGATCGGCGGCGTTGGCATCAATCTCGCGATCCAGGATGCGGTCGCTGCCTCGAACATCCTGGCGGCGCCGTTGCGCGAGGGCAGGCTGGCCGATTCGGACCTGGCTGCCGTGCAGGCGCGCCGTCTCTTTCCGGCACGCGCGACCCAGGCGGCGCAGGTCTTTATCCAGAACCGCGTGATCGCGCCGGCCCTGCTGGGCAAGGGCCCGGTCAGCCCGCCCTGGCCGATGCTGCTGCTCGACCGCTTTCCGATCCTGCGCCGGCTGCCCGCGCGACTGCTGGCGATGGGCGTTCGGCCCGAGCATGTGAAGACGAAGCCCGTCTAGCGCCGCGCGCTCACCAGAAGAAACGGCGGGCGCTGGCGTTCGGGCGCCCATTCCGGATGGGCTGCGATCTGCGCATCGGTCGGTCCCCATTCTTCGAGGTGCGTCAGCGTGAAGCCGGCTTCCAGCAGGAGATTGAGATAGGTGCCGATCGTCCGGTGCTGCTTGATCACGCCCTTGGCCAGCCAGTCGGTGGAGCGTGGGCCTTCTTCGAGATAGCGATCGAGCGGCCAGGTGTTGTTCGTGGACCAGCCCGGCCGGCTGGGCGCGGTGTAGATCGGATGCTCGGCGGAAAAGACCAGATGGCCGCCGGGCACGAGCGCGCGATGGGCCTCGGCGAACAGTGCCTTTAGGTTCTCCAGGTAGTGCAGGGCAAGCGAGCTGTAGACGAGATCGAACGACCCGGGCGGCAGGACGAGGCGATCGAGGTCGGCGCGCTCATAGACGATCGCAGTGTCCGGCGACGTCGCGCGGGCGCGCGCCAGCATGTTCTCCGAAACGTCGAGGCCCAGTACCCGGGCGGCGCCCGCTTCGCGAGCCCAGCGGCAAAACCAGCCGAAGCCGCAGCCGAGATCGACCACCTTGAGATCGCGCATCGCCGGCAGCATCGCGCGCAGAGCCGGCCACTCCGGCGCTCCGTCGAGACCCTCGACGGAGCGCGGCAGGCGGCTGTAGCCCGAAAAGAACGCGTCGTTGTCGTAGATGTTCTGGGTCATTGGACCGCGGGCCTCCTCAGGGCGGAGACTACTCCGCCCGCGCCCGCCTCATGATGCGGGCCTGGAGGCCCGCGGTCCCTATTTGACGCTCGCCGCGGCCCGCGCCTGCCGCACCGCCAGCGCCAGCGACGCGCCGAGGTCGGCCAGCAGCTTGGCGCCCACCTCGTCGGTGAACTTGCCGTCGACGAACTTGGTGTGCGCGACGCCGATCATGACTTCCGGCTTGTTCACCGGCCGGCCGTCGAGGAACACCATCATCTGGCGGAGGTGATACTGCGCGCGCGCCGTGCCGAGCGGGCCGCCGGCGGCGCCGAACATGGCGATCGGCTTGGCGGCGAAGGGCTGCGGGGTCATGCGCGACAGCCAGTCGATGGCGTTCTTCAGCACGCCCGAGACCGAATAGTTGTATTCCGGGGTCGCGAACACGATGCCGTCGGCCTCGAGCATGGCCTTCTGCGCGGCCTGCACCCCGGCGGGAAAGCCCTGGGCCTGCACGTCGGCGTCGTAGAGCGGCCAATCGCCAATTTCGATCGTCGAAAGCGTGACGCCAGCCGGCAGCCGCTCGGTGAAGGCGGCGAGCGCCAGGCGGTTGAAGGAGCCTTTGCGCAGGCTGCCGCAGAACGCGATGAGTTTGATGCTTGGCTCGGACATTGCTCGGTATCCTTTTGGTGACTGGCACTTTGTCAGCGGCGAGACTGGCGGCTACATAAGTGCCGCGGGGAGAATTAGCAAACTTATGCCTTTGCACGACATCACACTGGATGACATCGAATCGCTGGCCGTCGGCGCCTGGGTGCTGGGCACCGGCGGCGGCGGCAGCCCCTATCTCGGCCTGCTGAACATGCGGGCCCTCTACAAGGAGGGCCATCGCGTCCAGCTCATGCCGTCGTCCGATCTGGCCGACGACGATTGGGTGGCGGCAGTGTCCAACATGGGCGCACCCCTGGTCGGCCAGGAGCGCCTGACCGACAGCCGCACCATCGCCCGCGCCGTCGACCTGATGGAGCGTCACACCGGCTATCGCTTTCGCGGCATCATGGCGCTGGAAATCGGCGGCGGGAATTCGATCCAGCCGCTGATGGCGGCAGCGCACCTCAAGCGCCCCGTGATTGACGCCGATATGATGGGCCGGGCCTATCCCGAGGCGCAGATGACGTCGGTCGCCGTCGCCGATCTCGCGCCCTGTCCGCTCACCACCGTCGATGTGCGCGGCCTGGAATCGGTGGTCGAAAAAGTGCCGACCTGGAAATGGATGGAGCGGGTCAGCCGCAAGATCTGCACCGAATACGGCTCGATTGCGTCGACCTGCAAGGCGCCACGGACCGGCGCCGAAGTGAAGAAGTGGGGCATCCAGGGCACCACCACCAAGGCGATCGCCATCGGCCACGCCGTGCGCGAGGCCCAGCGCAAGCACGAGGACCCGATCGCCGCCATCCTGTCGGTCGAGCCGGGCAAGGTGCTCTACAAGGGCAAGGTGGTCGACGTCGAACGCCGCGCCACCGAAGGATTTTTGCGCGGCAGGACGCGCTTCGACGGCATGGACGACTGGCGTGGCGCCACGATGGAGCTCAATTTCCAGAACGAGTGGATCGTGGCCTGGCTCGACAAGAAGCCGATCGCCATGTCGCCCGACCTGATCTGCGTGCTCGATTCTGTGTCGGGCGAGGCGGTTGGCACCGAGACCATCCGCTACGGCCAGCGCGTTACCGTGATCGCACTGCCGCCGCCCCCGGTGTTCCTGAGTCCCAAAGGCCTGCAGCACGTCGGCCCACGTGCCTTCGGTTACGACATCGACTTCAAGAGTGTGTTTGCAGCATGAGGCGCATTGGCATCGACGTCGGCGGCACCAACACCGACGCCGTCCTGATCGAAGAGGGGAAAGTGGTCCGCGCCGTCAAGGCGCCGACCAGCGAGGACGTCACATCAGGCATCCTCGACTCGCTTAAAAGCCTAGGCTCGACTGGTGCATTAAAAGACGCCGCCGGCAAGCTGAAGCGCATCGACGGTGTCATGATCGGCACCACGCACTTCATCAATGCCGTGGTCCAGCGACGTCATCTCACCAAGGTCGGCGCCTTGCGGCTCGGCATGCCGGCCTCGGCCTCGCTGCCGCCGTTCTGCGACTGGCCGGAGGATCTCGCGGCCCTGGTGCGGGGTGGTGTCTGGATGGTCGAGGGCGGTCACGAGTATGACGGCCGGCCGTTCATGCCGCTCGACGAAGCGGCGATCACGACGGCTGCGCAGGAGATGAAGGCGGCGGGGCTCAAGTCCGTCGGCATCTCCGCGATCTTCTCGCCGCTCGATCCCGGCCATGAACGGCGGGCAGCCGAGCTCGTGGCCGCGGTGATCCCCGATGCCGCCATTACCTGCTCTTCCGACCTTGGCCGCATCGGCCTGCTCGAGCGCGAGAACGCCGGTCTCCTGAACGCGGCGTTGGCCGATCTGGCGCGCGACACCATCGCGGCTTTCGAAAAAGCTATCCGCGATTCCGGCATCGCCGCCCCCCTGTTCATCACACAGAACGACGGCACCGTGGCCGAGGCGGCGCAGGCCAGGCGCCTGCCGGTCTACAGCTTTGCCTCCGGCGCCACCAACTCGATGCGCGGCGCGGCCTATCTCTCGGGTCTGCAGGACGCCATGGTGATAGATGTCGGCGGCACAACTACCGACGTCGGTCAGCTCAGGCACGGCTTTCCGCGCGAAGCCAATTCGGTCGTGCAGGTGGGCGGCGTGCGCACGCTGTTCCGCATGCCCGATCTCCTGTCCATCGGTCTCGGCGGCGGCAGCCATGTCTCGCTCGATCCCCTCAAGGTCGGCCCGGTGTCGGTCGGCTACCGCCTGCTGAAGGACGGCGTCGCCTTCGGCGGCGAGCAGCTCACCACGACGGACATCGCCGTCGCGTCAGGCGTGCTGGCGCTCGGCGACAAGGCGAAGGTTGCGCATCTCGATCCGGCAACCTGCAAGAAGGTCTTCGCCGAGGCGGCGCGGCTCGCCGAGGAGGCGATCGACCGGATGAAGACCGAGGCCGGCAACGTGCCGCTGATCGCGGTCGGTGGCGGCGCGTTCCTGATCCCAGAGAAGCTCGCGGGTGTCAGCCAGGTGATCCATGTCGAGCATGGCGATTGTGCCAACGCCGTGGGTGCGGCCATCGCCCAGGTCTCGGGCGAGTGCGACCAGATCTTCAAGGATTTGACCCGGGGCGAGGCGATCGCCGCCGCCCAGGGCATCGCCGAGGACCGCGCCGTGGCGGCGGGCGCCGACCGCGCCACGCTGGCCACCATCGAGAGCGAGGACATGCCGCTGGCCTACCTGCCGGGCAATTCGGTGCGCGTGCGAGTGAGGGTGGTGGGCGACGTGGCGGCGGGCTGATATGGAGTGCCGGAAGGCAAGGGAGTGAACAGTCGATGATGAGATCTCTGCTCGTGGCTTTGGGCATGCTCGCCCTGGCATCGCCGGCGTCCGCCCAGGGCATGGGCCAGAACCAGCCGCCCGACCAATGGGTGATGAACTGCAACACCCAGCGTGGCCTCGATTGCAGCGTCTCCAACATGATCGACGGCGGCCCCAACAACCTGCTGGGCTCATTCCTGATCCTGAGCTATTCGGCGGCCTACACCACGCTCTCGGTCGTGGCCGATGGCGTGGGCCAGCGGGCCAGCCTGCAGGTCGATGGCAATCCCTTCATTTCCACCGAGATCTGCGCCGGCGGCGGAATCTGCTCCTACGTGCAGGAGAAGTCGGCCGAACTGCTGCAGCAGATGCTTACCGGGTCGCAGATCGTGGTCCAGGTCAGCCTGCAGAACGACAACATGGCCGGCCCCTTCCAGCAGAGCCTTGCCGGTTTCGCGGCTCAATACCGCCGGGCGGTCGAGGCGCAGAAGCGCGGGCGCTGATGGCGACCAGATATTGCGAGCTGGTATCGGCCTGCGAGGCTCCGAACCGGCCGCATCTGGACGGTGGTCCGGGTCGCTGGCAGTGTTCAAGAGCCGTCCCGGTCCGGGAGGCTCTGAACCACAGTTTTGAGGCAAAGCCGCCATGTCCGCGCTTGCAACGATTGCCCTTGGTGCTCTGGCCGAACAGGCCGGGGTCGATATTGCCACCATCAGTGCCTTCGAACGGCTGGGCCTGATCCCCAAGCCGCGGCGGGCCGCCGGCGGACTGCAGCTTTACCGGCTCGACGATATCGCCCGTATCACCTTCATCCGGCGGACGCAGGAACTGGGCTTCTCGATGCCGGCCATCCGCGAACTGCTCGACATGACCGACAAGTCGTCGAGCACCTGCGGCGACGTCCATGATGTGGCCCAGCGTCATCTCCTGGACATCCGCCGCCGGCGCGACGACCTCGCGCGCCTGGAAGCGATGCTGGAGCCGCTGGTGTCGGCCTGTCCGCGAAAAGGTGGCATCGATCTCTGCCCCATCTTGAACACCCTGTCGCATCAGGCGTAGTCCGGCTCACGAAGGCCCGTTCACGAAGGCCCATTCAAGAAGGCCCGTTCACGAAGGGTTGTGTCGGGCGCAACTTGTTGCCCGGCGGGGACGTTGCCATGCTGATCTGGCACCCGCGCCAGGCAGCCGGCGCTTCCCGCGGGCAGATGCCATGTGCC
>CAMDOT010000050.1 GCA_945903635.1 Rhizobium sp. Q54
GCGCCATGTGTCCGTTCCGAGTCTTATCGATGCTCGGTGGGGACGGGCTAAAACGGACTCGTTACGGCCTGGCGTGACGTACCATCCGTGTGACTACACCCTCGCCCTCGAGCGTCTGCCTGCGGCGTGCGCGGGAGGGTCTTGTCCAAAGCAGAAAGACTGGGGCGGTCCAACCACCAGCCTGCCCGAAGACATAGCATTTTCCTGCTGAACCTGCTCATCACATCTACGTGAGGGCAGGAGCTAGGTATATTAAAGCGAATGACAATCATTCGCAACTAGCCTATTTAATCCCTCGAATATCATCGAAGGAAAGGTGACCCGATGAGCAATGCAAGCGCCGCGCGGAATGCCTTTGCCGCAGCAACCACCGAGCAGCGCAATCGCCTGCGTACCCTGGATCTACTGCTGTCCCGCCGATCGACAGGGGCGCTGGCCGAACCGGCGCCCAGTGGAACCGAACTCGACCTGATCCTCGAGGCGGGCCTGCGCGTGCCGGACCACGGCCGGCTGCGGCCCTGGCGCTTCGTGCTGATCCGCGGCGAGGCCCGGACCGCCTTCGGCGAATGCCTGGCGGAGGCCGTCAAGGCCCGCGACCGAACGGCGCCGGCCGCCCTGCAAGATCGCTACAGGGCGTGGGCGGTGCGCAGCCCCCTGCTGATCGCCGTCGGCACCCGCATCCGGCTCGGCCATCCCGTCCCCGAGATCGAGCAGGTCCTGTCCGCAGGGGCCGCCGCCATGAACATGCTCAATGCGATCCACCTGCTGGGCTACGCCGGGATCTGGGTGACCGGCGCCAATGCCTACGACATCAGGGTGAACGAAGCTCTTGGCTTCCGGGCGCCGAACAGGCTCGTCGGCTTTCTCGCCGTCGGCACACCGATCAACGTCCCCGAGCCGATGCTGGCGTCGCAGCGGCCCGACCAATCTGCGCATGTCTTCGAGTGGACCGCGCCTGGCGCGGGATGATTTGAGGTCCGACACGGAGACCTCCGTCGTCCTGAGCGGAGCGCAGCGTAGTCGAAGGACCTCTTTTCGCTTCGATAGGCCGTGCCCTCGAAAAGAGGTCCTTCGACTGCACCGCCACAGGCGCTGTAAACAGCGCCGATTCGGGCGGCTTCGCTCAGGACGACGGAACGTCCTTTCGGCACCGACACTCCTAGCGCGTGAAGGTGACGGCCTCGGCGTTGGTCCGCTGTTCCCAGTGATGGCGTTCCAGTTCTGGGTCGAGATGCTCCTCGGCCGGCACGCCGAGGCAGAGATAGGCGACCAGGCTCCAGCCCTTGGGCACATCGAGCACGCGCGTCACCGCGACCGGATCCAGGATCGACACCCAGCCCATGCCGATGCCGTCGGCGCGCGCCGCCAGCCACAGGGTCTGGATCGCGGCCACCACCGAGTAGTGCAGCGTCTCCGGCATGGTCTGCTGACCGAGGCCGCTGCCGGTGTGCGTCGTGTCGTCGGAGAACACCGCGAGATGGACCGGCGCCTCCTTGAGACCGGCAAGCTTCAAGCCGGCATAGATCGCCTGCTTCTCACCGGCATAGCCCGCCAGCGCCTTCTCATTGGCCTCGGTGAAGCTCGCCACGACGGCAGCCCGACGCTCGGGTGAGAGGACATGCACGAAGCGCCAGGGCTGGCTGAGCCCGACCGATGGCGCGTGGCTCGCGACCTCGAGCAGTGCATCGATGCGCGCCGGCTCGACGGGATCCGACCTGAAGCGCCGGACGTCGCGCCGCCACAGGACGAGTTCGCGAAACCGCTCGCGGAATGCCTCATCGAAAGTCGGAGTCACGACTGCCTCCCATCAATGGCGTGAAAGAAGGAGCCGGTCACGGAGCCGCGCCGCGCCCCGCCTTCGGACACCGACATTCCCGCCGCATCCCGGCACTCGGCGAGCGCGTCATCGCCGGTGGCAAGCACGCTGGCATAGTGAAACTCATGCCCCATGATCTCGGTTCCCGCCGAGCCCAGCGAACAATCGGCCAGCAGCCGGGCCTGGCGATAGCCGAGATGAAGGGCGCGCTTGGCAAACGACGATTCCAGTTGCAGCAGACCTGTCATCGCATGGGTGGCACCCTCTGCATCCACGATGCCGCGGCCCAACACCATGTAGCCGCCGCACTCGCCATGGATCGGCACCGACCGGCTGGCAAGCAACCGCAGGCCGGCCTGAAAACGCTGCGCTGCGGCCAATACGCCGGCATGAAGTTCCGGATAGCCGCCGGGCAGCCACACGGCATCGGCGGCCGGATCGGGCACCTGATCGCCGAGCGGCGAGAAGGGTACAATTTCCGCTCCGGCCGAGCGCCAACGGTCGAGGAGGTGCGGGTACATGAAGGAGAAGGCTTCGTCCTGCGCCAGCGCGATGCGTTGACCGGGCGGACGCAGGCCGCAATCACCTGCAACCGAGGGCCGAAGCGTTGCCGGCTTCGTGGCACGCAGGATGGCGTCCAGATCAACCGACTTTGCGATCGCGTCGGCGAAGCCGTCCACGCGCCGTTCGATATCGTCGGTCTCGCCAGCCTGCACGAGGCCGAGATGCCGCTCGGGCAGTGTCAGATCTGCATCGTTGGCGATGCCGCCGAACAGCGTCAGGCCGATCCGCTCCAAAGCCGGTGCGATCAGGGCCAGATGACGCGCGCTTGCAATCCGGTTGAGGATAACGCCAGCGACGCCGATATCGTCGCGGTAGCGCACACATCCCAGGGCGATTGCCGCGGCGGTTTCCGCCTGCGCCGAGACATCGAGCACCAGCACCACGGGCCAGCCGAACAGCGCCGCCAGATCGGCCGTGGTGCCACGCGCCGTCTGCCCAGACTGGGCCACGCCATCGAACAGACCCATGACGCCTTCGGCGACGGTCACATCAGCGGTGGCGGCGTGGCGCGCGACCAGATCGGACAGCGTGCCCTCGGCCATCGCCCAGGTATCGAGATTGTAGCTCGGCCGACCCGCGGCCACGGCATGAAAGGCCGGATCGATGTAGTCGGGACCACACTTGAAGGGTTGTACGGCAAGGCCACGCCGACGAAGCGCACGCATCAGGCCCAGCGTGATGGTGGTCTTGCCCGCGCCCGAGTGCGGCGCCGCCACTACCAGCCCCCCTGCCCGTCCCATTGGCGGCGGCGGCATCATTGCCAGCCGACCATCGAGGTCAGCATGCCCCGCCGAAGCCCCGCGATCCTGCCGATCACCACGATCGCCGGCGCACCGATGCCTTCGCGCTCGGCATCGTCGACAAGCCTCGCCAGGCTGCTCTCGACCACGCGTTCGGCGGCCGTGCTTGCGCCCTGGATGATGGTGGCGGGCATGTCGGCGGCCATGCCGCCACGTTGCAAGGCCGCGGTTATGTCGGCCAGCTGTGCCATGGGCATATAGAGGATGATCGGCTGGCCCACCTTGGCGAGCGCCTCCCAGTCGGCCGCCGATTTGCCGTCCTGCGCGCGATGGCCGGCCGCCAGGATCACGGCATGGTTGGTGTCGCGCGACGTGGCCGGGATGCCCGCCAGCGCGGCAGCCGCCAGGCCGGAGGTGATGCCCGGGATGACGCGGAAGCGGATGCCGGCTTCGGTGAGGGCAGCCGCCTCGTCCCACCCGCGCCCGAAGACGAACGGATCGCCGCCCTTCAGGCGCAGGACGCGCCGGCCGGCGCGAGCGCGATCTATCAGGACTGCATTGATGTCGGCTTGCTGCGGCGACGGCCGGCCGCCGCGCTTGCCGGCGAAAATGCGCTCGGCGCTCTTGTCGGCGATTTCCAGGATGCGTGGATCGACCAGGGCATCATGCACCAGCGTGTCGGCCGTCGATATGGCATGGAGCGCCAGCACCGTCAGCAGACGCGGATCGCCGGGGCCCGCACCCGCCAGCCAGACTTCGCCGGCCGGGAAGTCGGGCAGCGCCGGAAAATTGTCGGGAAGCTTCACGTACCCCTGCCTCTGAAGCGGCGCTGATAGCCCGCGTCGTAAAGTGCGCTGTCGCGGAACGTGCGCGCATCCAGCACCTTGCCGACAAGGATCAAGGCCGTCCGTTCGATCGGTGTCTTGGCGATCTCGGCCGCGATGGTGCCGAGCGTCGCGCGGATGATCCGTTCATCGGGCCAACTCGCGCGATAGACGACTGCGACGCCGCAGTCGGCGCCATAGTACGGCACTAGGTCGGCCACCACCTTGTCGATCGCGTGAATCGACAAATGAATCGCCAGTGTCGCACCGGTGGCGGCATAGGCCTCGAGCTTTTCGCCAGAAGGCATCGCCGAGGCGCGGCCCGATGTGCGGGTCAGCACCACCGTCTGCGCCACTTCGGGCAAGGTCAGTTCCTGGCCGAGGGCGGCGGCGGCGGCGGCGAAGGCCGGGACGCCGGGCGTGATCGTGTAGGGAATGCCGGCCGCGTCCAGGCGGCGGAGCTGCTCACCGAGCGCGCTCCAGATCGACAGGTCGCCCGAGTGGAGCCGTGCGACGTCCTGGCCAGCGTCGGTCGCCCGTTGGCATTCGGCCACGATCTCGTCGAGCGACATCGGCGCGGTATCGACGATGCGGGCGCCGGGTGGGCAATGGTCGAGCAACGCCTTCGGCACCAGCGAACCCGCGTAAAGACAGACTGGCGCACGCGAGACGATGTCGCGACCACGCACCGTGATCAGGTCGGCCGCCCCTGGCCCCGCGCCGATGAAGTGAACCGTCACCGGCCGTCTCCAATCGCGATGGCGCAGGTCGCCCGCTCGGTTGCGACCCGCGTCCCCAGCAAGCGCGCATCCCGGCCGGCGACGACGAGCGCCGAGGCTTCGGCGATCGACGGCACACCCTTGGTCGCCAGCGCGAGCAGCGATTGCGTGAGGACCTGGCCCGCCACGCGATCGAGATCCAGCACCGTGCAGCCGACCAGCTTCACCGACAAGAGCCGAGCCGCTTCGATCAGACCCGGCTCCGTCGCCTTCCCGGATTCAGTGGCGATCGCGTCGAGACGCTCCGGCGCCAGCCGGAACAGGCCGAGCGCCAGCCGCACCGCACGCTCGATTTCCTCGCCCGAGGTGTCGCGCCGAAATCCCACGCCCGCGACGATCATGGCTTCCTCGCACGCCACTGGGTGACGGGCGTGGCCGATCTCCAGGCAAACACGGTCCCGATCTTGTGGGCCTTGGAAGCTTGTAGTCGCACCAGTTCGCCGCCGTGACGCTGGAACCATTCAATCAGCCGCGCCTCCGAGTCGATCGATACCGCATTGGCGACCAGACGGCCGCCTGGCTTCAGGGCCGCCCATGCCGCATCCAGAACACCTGGGTCGGACAGGCCACCACCGATGAACACGGCATCCGGTCGCGGCAAGCCGTCGAAGTTCTCTGGCGCGCGGCCCTGCACGATCTGCAGATCCGGCGTCCCCAGGACGGCGGCATTGCGCGCCGCACGAGCGGCACGGTCAGGTCTCTCCTCGAAGCCGATAGCCTTGAGCGACGGATGACGCAGCAGCCATTCGATGGCGATCGAGCCCGCACCCAGGCCGATATCCCACAACAACTCGCCCTGCCGCGGCGCCAGCGCCGACAGTGTGACGGCGCGCACCTCGCGCTTCGTGAGCTGGCCGTCGCTCTCGAACAGATCGTCGTCGAGACCTGGTGCAAGCCCCAGAACCGTCGCCGTTTCCGGCGCCACGATCTCCAACGCGACGGTGTTGAGGGGCGCGACGGCAGCGAGATCGAACGCCGAAGCTGTCGTAGTACGCACGCGCTCGCCCGCTCCCGCCATGTTTTCGAGCACGGTGATCTTCGAAGCACCCATGCCGCGGTCATCGAGCAAGCGGGCGAGCTTGTCCGCTGTCTCGCCATCCCAAGCGAGTGCCAGAATGCGTGCACCAGGCTGCAAGTAGCGCATGATCGCCTCGAAGGCGCGGCCATGCAGGCTCACCATCGACACGTCCTGCAGCGACCAGCCGAGGCGAGCCGCCGCCAGGCTGAAGGCCGAAGGCTGCGGCAGGCAAAGCGTTTCCGCGGCGGGAACCTGCTCCATCAGCATCGTGCCGACGCCGTAGTGGAACGGATCGCCGCTGGCCAGCACCACGACCGGCTCCCCGCGATGCTTCTGGATTTCCGGCAAGGCGCCGGCGATCGGGCTCGGCCAGACGAGCCGACGACCATGAATCAAACCATCGGCCAGATCGAGGTGGCGCTTGCCGCCCACGACCAGTTCGGCCGAGGACACCAGTTGCCGCGCCACCGGCGAGAGGCCCACCACGCCATCCTCACCGATGCCGATGATGGACAGCCAGCGCGTCGCCGTGCAGTTTGCGCCCTCACTTGTCATGGGTTGGTCCCGCAATGCGCGTCCTCGTTCTTGGCGGCACCACTGAAGCCTCGGCGCTGGCGAAGCTGCTCGCCGACGACAAGCGCTTCAGCACGACCCTGTCTCTTGCCGGCAGGACGTCCAATCCCAGACCGCAGCCGCTGGCCACACGCATTGGCGGGTTCGGCGGCGTCGAAGGACTCGTGCCCTGGCTGCGCGACGAAAAGGTCGATGCGGTGATCGACGCCACTCATCCCTATGCTGCCCAGATGTCTGCCAACGCTGCGGCTGCCTGCAACCAGACCGGCATACCGCTGGGCTCCATCGTGCGGCCGCCCTGGCGGCGACAGGAAGAAGATAGCTGGCGGATAGTGCCGACTGCCGAGGCCGCGGCGGCGGCGTTGGGCAAGACGCCGCTCCGCGTCTTTCTCAGCCTCGGCCGCCAGGACCTTCACGCCTTCGCGTCCGCGCCGCAGCATCGCTACCTCGCCCGCACCATCGAGGCGCCCGAGCAGGCGGCACTGCCGCCCAACATCAGGATCCTGCAGGCACGCGGCCCGTTCGATCGCGACTCCGAGGCCAAGCTTCTCTCCGACGAGGAGATCGACGTCATCGTCTCCAAGAACTCCGGCGGCAGCGCTACCTACGCCAAGATCGAGGCGGCGCGTGAACTCGACTTGCCGGTCATCATGATCGCGCGCCCCGACAAGCCGGCCGGCCATGTCCTCCACAGTCCCGAGGAAGCGGTGGCCTGGCTTCACGACCGCGCTCCTGGCTCGCTGCGCGGCGTATAAATCCAGCGGCCGACCTGCCGCGTCGTGCTGGCGCCCACGATCACCAGGGTGCGCATGTCGGCCAGCGCCCCGTCGGCGATGCCAAGCGTTGTCGTCACGACTTTGGACTCCGCCGTGCCGGCCGCGCGCACGAACAGCACCGGCGTTTCGGCAGACTTGATCGATCTCAGCAGATCGAACGCCTGGCCCAGCTGGTGCGGCCTGGCCTTCGACGCAGGATTGTAGAGGGCGATCACAAAGTCAGCCTCGGCCGCCGCCTTCAGCCGCCGCTCGACCGTCGTCCAGGCCTTCAGATTGTCGGAAAGCGAGATGGCGCAGAAATCGCCGCCCAGCGGCGCGCCGACTTCGGCAGCCGCCGCCAACATGGCGGTGACACCGGGCTCGACACGGATGTCGAGGGCGCGCCACGCCGGCTCGCCCATTTCCACCGCCTCGAAGATGGCCGAGGCCATGGCGAACACGCCGGGGTCGCCGCCTGAGACGACGACCACCTGCCGGCCCGACGCCGCCAGCGACAGCGCGTGCCTCGCCCGATCGAGCTCGACCCGATTATCGGAGGCGTGCCGGCATTGATCGGCCCGGGTCGCGGGAATGCGATCGAGATAAGGGCCGTATCCGACGAGATCTGTCGCCTTAGCCAGTGCCGCCGATGTCGCGGGCGTCATCAGTTCGGCATTTCCCGGTCCGGTACCCACGACAACGAGAGAGCCGGTCACAGCCGCCTCCCCTGCCCGGGAATCAGGATCATCGCGAAATAGGCGCCGGTGGGATCGTTGCAATCGGCGAGCGGCAGGACTCGCTCGTTCTCCATCGTACCGCGTTCGACATAGACGGCACGCGAGAGCAGGCCCGCAGCCTCGACGGCGCGCCGTACTTTGCCGAGATTGCGGCCGACCTTCATGATCACCGCGGCATCCGTCTGCCGCAGGCGATCGACGAGCTGCTGCTCATCGAGCGTTCCCGGCAGCACGGCGAGCGTGTCGTTGCCCCAAGTGATCGGCACGTTGGCCCGCGTCCAGCAGCCCGACATGCCGGTCACGCCGGGCACGACCTCGACCGGGAAGTCGGCTTCGAGCCGGCGCCACATATGCATGAAAGAGCCGTAGAAGAACGGATCGCCCTCGGCCAGGAGACCGACGGATTTGCCCTGCCGCAGCAACTGCGCCAGCGCATCTGACGTCTGCCGGTAGAAATCGCCGATCTGGCGTTGATACTCGGGGCTTTCCGCTGATACCTCGTCGGTCAGGGGATATTCGAAGCGGACTTCCACCCTGCCCGGCGCCATCAGCGGATCGACGATCCGACGGGCGTTTCCCTGGTGTCCGTGTTTGGCGAAATAGGCCACCACATCGACGGCATTCACGAGCGCAGCGGCACGCAGCGTCAGATAGCGCGCATCGCCCGGCCCGACGCCAATCCCGTAGAGCGTGCCCGCGCTGGCCGTGCCCGCAATGACATCGAGGCTGGTCATTCGATCTCGCTTGCCAGTGCATTGACGGCGGCCACTGCCATGGCGCTGCCGCCCTTGCGTCCGCGCACGATCAGGAATGGCACGCGGCCGGCGGCGGCCAGCGCATCCTTGGATTCGCACGCGCCGACGAAGCCCACGGGCAGCCCGATCACCGCCGCCGGCGGCGGTGCGCCCGCGTCCAGCATCTCAAGCAAATGAAACAACGCCGTCGGCGCGTTGCCGATCGCAACGACGGACCCCGCGAGCTTGTCACGCCACAACTCCATGGCGGCGGCACTCCTGGTGTTGCCGAGCTTGGCTGCGAGCGCCGGCACTGCAGGATCGTCGAGCGTGCAGACGATCTCGTTGCTGGCAGGCAGGCGCGCCCGCGTGATGCCGTTGGCGACCATCTTCGAATCGCAGAGGATCGGCGCGCCGCCGATCAGCGCCCAGCGCGCGTTGTCGGCGAAACCTGGCGACATCACGATGTC
The DNA here is from genome assembly GCA_945903635.1 of Rhizobium sp. Q54. Taxonomy (GTDB): domain Bacteria; phylum Pseudomonadota; class Alphaproteobacteria; order Reyranellales; family Reyranellaceae; genus Reyranella. The sequence goes on from CAMDOT010000050.1 coordinate 9,011, forward strand.
GCGGGCGATCTCGACCATGCCGCAGGCGTGGATGATCCGCACCGCCACCCGCTCCTCGGCCGGCGTGAAGCGGGCGAGATCGGCCTCGGCGCGAATGATGCTGAACGACTGACGGTAGATCTCGGCGCCGTCGCGGACATAGGCGCGGCTATCGGACATCGCGCAACGCTCCTACGTCTTCCGCCTTGACGGTGCGTTCCGGCAGGTCGCGCGTCGTGCCATTGCGGATGATGCCGTAGCGTCCCTGCTCGCCCACCAGCACGAGATCGGCCGGTGCGGAGCGCGCGCAGCCCTTGGCGCACCCCGAGACGTGGACGCTGCCCCTGAACGCCGAGGCGGCGAGCCGGTGCGCGGTGCGGCGCGTATCTACGCTGCTCGACCGGCAGGCCGGCGCGCCCGGACAGGCGTCGATCCGGAGGATCGGGTCGTCGGCATCGACGATGAGGCCGATCTCGCGGGCGCCCTTCATCAAAGTCTGCGCCGCTGCGGTGTCTCGTGTCCCGACGTAGAGAGCACGCCACGGAGATAGACGCATGTCCGCCGCCCCTGCCTTCTCCGCGAGGCCGGCGAAGCGGCGAAGCTGGTACGCGTCGAGACGGCCGAAGGGTGCCGCGACGCCAACGGCCGATCCCTTCACGCCGATGAACCGCCGCGACTCGATCGACAGATTGCCGACGGGACCCAGCCCCTTGCGAACGATGGCGCGGAGCCGTCCGAAAGATACCTCGCCGAGATCGCGCAGGCGACCCTGCTGGCCAAGACCGACGAAGATCCTGGCGATCGCGGCCGCCACCTCGGCGGCTTCCTCGACGGGCGTGCTGCCGACCCAATCGGTGCCTTCAGGCGTGTCGAGTCCGACGGCCATCATCCTGCCCAGAGCCCTAAGCGAGATATCGGCGCGCTCACCGGCGATCGAGACAGAGCCGCCGCCATCGAAAAGGAACCCGAACTTGGACGGCAGGCGCTGCAAGCCCGTGTCGCTCGCCAGCAGATCCGCAAGAGCACGGGCAATGGGACGGATATCGGCTTCGGCCGGATCGATGCCGGCCAGTGGCGACACCATGATGTTGCGCCCGGCTTCGGCTTCGACATCGCGATCGACCAGGCCCAACCGGTCCACGGCATCCTGCAGCCCGTGGACGCCGACGGCCTCGAGGCCGCGGATCTGCAGATTGGCGCGGCGCGTGAGATCGATATGGCCGTTGCCGAACCGCTCCGAGGCATCGGCCAGACCCTTCGCCTCGTCCAGGCGAAGCGCCCCGCACCACGGCCGCACGCGGGCGAGCAGCCCATCGCCGCTCTGCATCGGGCGCAGAACGCCAGGGCACCAGCCCTTCACGTCGATTGCGGCGGCCACGCTCATGATCCGGCTTTCATCGGCCGACTGCGGCGGGTCCGCAAGCCCCGATCGCCGCTTCGATTGCCTGGGCCAACTCCTCGTCGACCGCGTTGCGGCGCGTCGTCCAGAGGCCGCGGGCCAGGGCGTCCCTCAGACGCTCGGCGATGGCGGCAACCGCGGCCGGATTCTTCTCGCGCATCGCCACCAGGACAGCGCCATCGGCGATCAGCGCGTCGTGCGTCGCCTCAAACAGGTGATTGGGCACGACCCGCGCGGTCGCGGCAAAGGCATAGAGCGCATCGACGGTCTGGGCGATCTCGGCGACGCCGCGATGGCCGTGACCCAGCATGCCGGCGATCCAGCGCGGATTGGTGAGCCGCCCGCGCACGACGCGCGCGACTTCCTCTGAGACCCGGCGCGCCTTCGGCGCCGACGGCTGGCTGGTGTCGAGATGGTAGAGTTCCGGATCGTTGCCGAGGAGTGCTGCCGCCGCGGCGAAACCACCGGCGAAATCGGCGACGCCGTCGCCATCCAGAAGATCACGCTCGCGATCGTCCTGGGGATGGACCAGGACGTCGGCTACCGACACCCGGTCGCGGAAGCCGCCCTCGGTGTCTTTTACCGTCTCGGCGCTGCCATAGGCGTGCGTGGCCGAGGAGAGATAGGCCTCGCCCAACTCGTCGCGCGACGTCCAGGCGCCGTCGAGCGCGAGGTCGGCGGCACGGGCGCCGTAGCTGCCGGGCGCGCCGCCAAAGACACGCGCAAGATCGGCGCCGCGCCGGGCCGCTTCCGCCAGCGGATTGTCGGCGGCGTCTTCCTCGAGTGCTGCGACACGCCGGACGGCCACGTCAAACAGCGCGATCTGGGTCTCGAATATGTCGCGAAACAGGCCCGAGATTCGCAGCGTCACGTCGATGCGCGGCCGGTCGAGCACGGCCAGCGGCATGATCTCTATTCCCGTGACGCGGCTCGATGCTTTGTCCCAGGTCGGGCGGACGCCGAGATAAGCGAACGCCTGGGCAAGGTCATCGCCGCCGGTGCGCAGCGACGCCGACGCCCAGAGATCGATGACCAGCGCGCGCGGATACTCGCCGTGGTCCTGCAGGTAGCGGCGCACCACCTCGTCGGCCGCGCGCGCGCCGATGACCGACGCGGTGCGCGTCGGGATCGCACGCGGATCGATGGAGGTGAGGTTGCGTCCGGTCGGCAGAACGTCGGCGCGGCCGCGTGTCGGCGCGCCTGCCGGTCCCGGCGCCACGCGCCGTCCATCGAGTGCCGCCAGCAGCGCGTTGCGCTCGTGCCCGCCACAGGCGCGAACGGCGGTGTCGATTCGCTGTCGCAGCCCAGCGGAGTCCTCTGTGCCCGATGCCAGGACCATCGCTTCGACCAAGGCGTTTTGCGCCTCGGCATCTGGTGTCTGGCCATAGATGTGCAGACCATCGCGAATGCTCAGCTCCTTGATGTCGCAAAGCTGGGCATCGAGCTTGGCGATGGCCGACTGGTTGGGCTCGCCGCGCGCGAGACCGCACTCCGTCGCCAGGCCGCTGTTCCAGGCGCGCTCGACGATCTCGTCCTCCAGGAAGCGCAGCCGCCGCCGATCGAGCCCGTCGGCCGACGCATATTCCTCGACGAGGCCTTCCATCTCGGCCATCGCCCCATGAAGTCCGGCGGCGCTGAGAGGCGGCGTGAGATGGCCAATGGTGATGGCGCCGAGGCGACGCTTGGCCTGCACCGCCTCGCCGGGATTGTTGACGATGAAAGGATAGATAACCGGCACCGGCCCCAGCACAGCCTCGGGCCAGCATTCGGCCGACAGCGCCAGCGCCTTGCCCGGCAGCCATTCGAGCGTGCCGTGGGTGCCGAGATGGATGAGCGCGTCGATCTTCTCCGTCTCGCGCAGCCACGCATACATCGCGACATAGGCATGACGCGGCGGGCAGGACATGTCGTGGTAGCCCGCCTTGCGGTCGTCGGCGAGGCCGCGGTCCGGCTGCAGCAGGACCAGCACATGGCCGCAACGCAGGACGGGAAGGTCGAACGAATCGCCTGCCACGGCAGGATCGCTGCTGGCGTCGCCCCAAGTCTCGTCGATCGCACGACGCAGGCTTTCCGGGAACGCCGCAAGCCACGTCCGATAGACTTCTAGCGGGATTTTTACGCGCTCTGCCTGGTCGAGCAGGAACCGCTCGACGCCTGCAGTGCCTTGCTCCAGGGCACCGGTGTCGTAGCCCTCGCTTCGCAGCAGGCGCAGGATTTCGGCCGCACTGGCTGATGTGTCGAGGCCGACGGCATAGCCGGTGCGGCCGCCGCGCGCGGGATAGTCGGAGAGAACGAGCGCCAGTCGCCGTTGCCGCGGAGTCTTGCGCGCCAGCCGCGCCCACGACGACGCCAGCCGAGCGACATAGTCGACACGATCCGGATCGGGCGCATGGCGGACGCTGCCGAATTCGATCCGGGGATCGACGGGGGCCTCGGCCTTGAACGAGATCGCGCGCGCGAGCAGGCGGCCGTCCAGCTCCGGCAGGACCACGTTCATGGCGAGGTCGGCCGGCGACAGGCCGCGCGGCGAGGTGGCCCAGCCCTCGCGCGTGCTACCCGACAGCACGACCTGCAGCACCGGCACGTCGGCGGCATCGAGCACGGTCGAATCGTCCTCGCGCCGCGCCGAGAAGGCGGTCGTGTTGAGAATGACGGCGGGCTTACGCGTCCGGATCAATCGCCCGAGCTCCGCCTCGACGGCGGGATCTTTCAGGCTGTTCACGGCAATGGCGAACGGCGCCAGGCCTTGGCGATCCAGCGCTTCGAGAAGGGCCGCGATCGGCTCGGCATCGGCCGCCATGAGATTGGCGCGATAGAAGACGACAAGCGCTGAAGGCCTGGGGTCTTGCACCTGGCAAAGCTCGGCGATGGATACGGTGCGCCGATCCAGCGTAAAGCCTGCGATCGGACCGACCGGCGCCGGCGGCGTCCAGACATTCCCGCGGCCGAGCAGCGCGCCGACGTAGTGCAGCGCCTGGCGGAGATTTTCGGTGCCGCCTTCGCGGAAGAACTGTTCGAGGCGCGCCAGCGGCTCGGCCGCGACGGTCGAGACCGAGACCAGGCGGGGATCGGCCCTGTCGTCGCCCGGCAGCGCCGCGAACAACACGCCGTTCTCGCGGGCGATGTCGCCGATGCGCTCAAAGCCGTAGCGCCAGTAGTCGAGCCCACCCAGGCCGCGAACGATGACGGCACGGGCATGGGCCACGACGCGCTCGACATAGAGGTCGACCGACATCGGATGCCGCAGCTTTTTTAGGCTGGCGAGCCGAAGCGTGGGCAACGACTCCGCATCCTGCTGCCACGCCGCGGCGAGCGCGGAGAGGTCGCTGTCGGAGAAGGAGAGCACGACTACATCGGCCGGCGACTGGCCGAGGTCGATGGCGGCGTCGGCGTCGTCCAGGGTCGCGAGCTGTGTCGCCAGGACGTGCATGCCGATACCTATCCCGCGATGGCGGCGCGAATGGCTTCCCTGTCGAAACCCTTCTCGCCGATCACCACCAGGCGGCCCCGCCGCGCCTCGCCCGGCCGCCACGCCCGGTCGAACTGATGCTGGATGCGCGCGCCGACACCCTGCACCAGCAGGCGCATGGGCTTGCCGGCGATGTCCACGAAACCTTTTACGCGCAGGATGTCGTGCGCGCCTGTGGCCTTGGCGATCCGGTCGACGAGATCCTGCGGTGCCGCAAACGACGGGATATCGACGACGAAGGTGTCGAAATCCTCGTGGTCGTGCTCGCCCTCGAGATCATGATGCGACGGCCGGCTTTCGAGATCGGCTTCCGCGGCCGCACCGAGTCCGAGGAGCACCGACACCGACACCTTGCCGTTCTGGACTTCCACGACCTTCACGGCCTTGGGAATGGTCTTGCCGATCTCGCTGGTCACCGATTTCAGCTCCGCCGCCGACATCAGGTCGGCCTTGTTCAGCACCACGAGATCGGCGCACAGGAGCTGGTCCTCGTAGACTTCTTCCAGCGGATTGTCGTGATCGAGCGAATCGTCCTCGGCGCGCTGGCGGGCGATCGCCTCAGGGTCGTCGGCAAAGCGGCCGGCCGCCACGGCGGCGCCATCGACGACGGCCACCACGCCATCGACCGTGACGCGCGAGGCGATCTCGGGCCAGTTGAAGGCTTTTACCAGCGGCTTGGGCAGCGCGAGGCCCGAGGTCTCGATGACGATATGCTCGGGCGGGTTGGGCCGGTCGAGCAGGCTTTTTAGCGCCGGCACGAAATCGTCGGCCACCGTGCAGCAGATGCAACCGTTCGACAGCTCGACGATACTATCCTCGGTGCAGCTTTCGATGCCGCAGCTCTTCAGGATGTCGCCGTCGATGCCGACGTCACCGAATTCGTTGACGATCACCGCGAGGCGCCGTCCCCCGGCATTCTCCAGGACATGCCGGACCAGCGTGGTTTTTCCGGCGCCGAGGAAGCCGGTGATGATCGTGCAGGGCACCTTGGCCAAAGAAGTCATGATTGAACGGCCTCTGAGAAAGAAATGGGAGGGACCCGGGCAATCACGCCCTTGCGGAACGAGGCAGGCCGTTCCCGCCAGGGAACGATGCCGTTCTCGGACGCGGCGAAGCTCAGTGCGGCGGCCACGATCTCTTCGGCATGGGTGTCCGGATCCAAATCACCGATCAGGTAGGTCCACTTGTCGGCGCCCGCCAGGGCCACCGTGCAGGGACGCTTGCACACGGCCAGGCATTCGACCGGCGTCACAGTCACGCTCGTCTGCCCACCGTTCCGCAACCGGGCATTCAGCATGTCGACCAGGCCATGGCCCGGCTGGTCGAACGACTCCTCGGCATCGCCCAGGCTCCGACGGCACGAGACGCAGACGAAGATCGTCACGGGGGCTTCAGTCATTCAGACATACTCCAGGCCGGCCGGATCAATTCAGCTCGCCGGCTTCGGTGCAAATTTCGGCCAGAGCAGGCCAACGCCGATCCCTACCAGGGCCCAAAGCAACGCCTGTACCACCAGCGACAGCGCGGTGAAGCGCGCGGCAATTTCGGCCGGCACCTTGCTCTCGAATTCATGCGGATGCGGCGCACCGATGAGATGTGGCGCCAACAGCAGGACAATTGCGCCAAGACGCACCACCGGATGATGGTCGGTGCGCAGGAAGGCCCACAGGCCGATGGCTGTCGCGATGGCCGTGCCGACCCACCACAGCTGGCGGCCAACCAAATCGCCGGCAGCGCTGCCGGGCAGCTCGGGCGCAAGGCCGGCGGCAGGCGCCAGACCGCAGGCGACGAAGCCGGCGATCGCCCAGGCCAACGCGTGATGCTCGTCGATCGGAGCGCCGGCAAAGACCATGGCGGCCATCAGCACGAACGCGACGCCTACGGCGGTGGCGACCGTCGTGATGGCGGTGAAGAAAAAGCGCGGCATGCCGTCGGCCGGTTTCCAGCCCTCGCCGTGATCGTGAGCGGTGCCAGCCGCATGGCTATGCGGCGGCGCGGGCGTGGCTGAAGCAACGGCCGGCTTCTCAAAGGTCTCGGCCGCGAGGATGAGCGGCGTCGTGGTGACCTGCTGCAAGGCCGCGATCAGCAGCCCAGCCAGAAGCCCGGCCAAAAGGCCGACCGACAGGATTCGGGTAAGCATTGCCGCCGCGTCAGTGGCAGGGAAAGCTGAGGCTGTGACGCGTGTCGTGGGCGGCGTTGTGGATGACCTCGGGGTAGGCGAAGCCCGTGAGAAAAATCAGGCCCAGTCCCAGGATCAACGCAACCCCCGCCGCGCGGAGGGCATCGCTTCGTTCGGTCGTCCTGATGACGGATGCGGTCGTGTTGGCCATATCAACTCTCCTTGGCTGCCCCACCGGCGGCCTGAATGTAACATATGACGGCAGGTCTCCTGGCTCTCGGATCTTCGCCGCAGGCCCCCTTCCCGGTTTCCCAGTGGTGTCTTGGCCGTTGGCTCTCCGACTACAGTTGCGGGGGCAGCCGCGGATTTGAAGCCTAAGCCTCTGGCCGCGTTCCCTTTTGAGCCCCGCGAGGGGCACCGTCGCGACCTTGATACGGGCCACGGCGAAGCTCCGTCAACGAGATTCAGCCGGGCCTGGCGAGCCTTGCTGACGCGGGTCTCGCCCACCATTCTGCAGCCCCCGACCGTACAGCAGGCACAACATGGCCACCGATACCGACGAAGACCTCCGCCACAAGGCCAAGATGGCCAATCGCAAGGCCATTCAGGACGCCGAGGTTGCCGGGAAGACCCTGGAGAAGGGCCTGCTCATCGTCCACACCGGCAAGGGCAAGGGCAAGTCCACCGCAGCCTTCGGTCTGCTGCTGCGTGCCGTCGGCCGCGGCTTTCGCTGCGGCGTCGTGCAATTCGGCAAGGGCGCCTGGCAGTCGGGCGAGCGCACGGCGATCGAACGCTTCGGCGACCAGGTGCAATGGCACACGCTGGGCGAAGGCTTCACCTGGGAAACCCAGGATCGGACCCGCGACGTCGAGGCCGCCCGACGCGCCTGGGCGAAGACCCTGGAATTGATGGCCGACCCGTCGATCCGCCTGATCGTGCTCGACGAACTCAACATCGCCCTGCGCTACGATCATCTCGAAATCGGCGAGGTCGTAGCCGCCCTCAAGGGACGTCGGCCCGATCTGCACGTCGTCGTTACCGGCCGCAACGCCAAGGCGGAGATGACCGACGCGGCAGATCTCGTGACCGAGATGACCCTTGTGAAGCATCATTTCGCTTCAGGCGTGAAGGCGCAGGAAGGCATCGAATTCTGATGACGGCCCGGAAGGCCGCCAGGGCCCTCATGATCCAGGGCACCGGCTCGGACGTCGGCAAGTCCCTGCTCGTGGCGGCCCTCGCCCGCGTCTTCACTCGGCGCGGGCTTCGCGTCCGGCCATTCAAGCCGCAGAACATGTCGAACAACGCTGCAGTGACGGCCGACGGCGGCGAGATCGGCCGGGCCCAGGCGCTGCAGGCGCGCGCCGCCCGCGTGGCGCCCAGCGTTCACATGAACCCGGTGCTGTTGAAGCCCCAGAGCGACATCGGCTCCCAGGTCGTGGTGCAAGGCCGGGTCATCGGCACAGCCAAAGCCCGCGAGTACCAAGGGATGAAGCCCAGGCTGCTGGGCGCCGTGCTCGAAAGCTTCGAGCGCTTGGTGTCCGAGGCAGATCTCGTCCTGGTCGAGGGCGCTGGGTCGGCGTCGGAAGTGAATCTGCGCGCCGCCGACATTGCCAACATGGGTTTTGCGCGCGCCGCCGATGTTCCCGTCGTGCTGGTGGGCGACATCGACCGCGGCGGCGTGATCGCGAGCCTCGTCGGCACCCAAGCCGTCATCGATCCCGCCGACAATGCCATGATCGTGGGCTTCATCGTCAATCGCTTCCGTGGCGATCCTTCGCTGTTCGCTGACGGCATGAAGACGGTGGCGCAGCGCACCGGTTGGCAATCGCTGGGGCTCGTGCCGTTCTTTGCCGACGCCCACCGGCTGCCGGCCGAAGATGCACTCGGCCTTACGAACAGCAAAGCAACCGGCGGCAACGGAAAACCGCGCATCGTCGTGCTGGCCTATCCCCACATCGCCAACTTCGACGACTTCGATCCTCTGCGTCTCGAACCGAACGTCGACCTGGCTTTTCTGCGGCCCGGCGAACCCATCCCCGGCGATGCGGCGCTGGTCATCCTGCCGGGATCGAAAGCCACCATCGCCGATCTCGCCGCCCTGCGCGAGACGAGCTGGGACGTTGACCTCAAGGCGCATTTGCGCCGCGGCGGGCACGTCCTGGGAATCTGCGGCGGCTATCAGATGCTGGGACGGCACATCTCGGACCCCGACGGCATTGAGGGGCCCGCCGGCAGCGTCGACGGCCTCGGCCTGCTCGACGTCGACACCGTGCTCGATGGCGACAAGGTGCTGGTCGAGACCAGCGGCGAGACCGTTCAGGGTTTGGTGCCGTTCAGGGGCTACGAGATGCATATCGGCCGGACCACCGGCGGCCTTCGCCCGCTGCTGCGACTCGCCAACGGTCGGGACGAGGGTGCAACCAACGACAGCGGCACGATCTCCGGCTGCTACATTCACGGCCTCCTGTCGGACGACCGGCAACGGCATCACTGGCTGGAACGCATCGGCGTGACAGGCTCGGCGCTGGACTATGAAGCCGACGTCGACGCGACCTTGGATCGTCTCGCCGACCATATCGAAATGTATGTCGACTGCGATCGGCTGCTGGCGCTGGCGCGCGAACCCAGCTTCAAACCATCAAGCTGATCACGACGATGCTAACGAGCGCCGCGATCTGCAGGCCGCACGCGGCGCGATAGAGATCGAGCGCCGCGCGGATGTCGCAGGCGGTGAGGTCATTGCGCCCCTCCCCCCCCCAGCGTTCGGCGACTTCGACACCATCGTAGATGCGCGGACCGGAGAGCTGGATACCGAGTGCGCCAGCCATGGCGGCCTCGGGCCATCCGGCATTGGGCGAGCGGTGATGTCCGGCATCGCGGGACAGCACCTCGATCGCCCTCCGCGGCGATAGGCCCGGCGAGAGGGCGGCGGCCAGTACCATCCAGAAGGCCGAGAGCCGCGATGCCGGCAGATTGACGAGATCGTCGAAGCGCGCCGAGGCCCAGCCGAAGGCGAGATGACGCGGGGACTTGTGGCCGATCATGCTGTCGGCGGTGTTGACGGCCTTGTAGGCGATGGCGCCGGGCAATCCCGCGACCACCATCCAGAAGAGCGGCGCCACCACGCCATCGGAGAAATTCTCGGCGAGGCTCTCGATCGCGGCGCGGCTCACGGCGGCCTCGTCGAGCGCACGCGTGTCGCGGCCGACGATCATCGACACCGCCCGGCGGCCGGCTTCTATTCCGTCGGTTTCCAGTGCCGAAGCGACAGCGGCGACATGCGTATAAAGACTGCGTTGTGCCAGCATCGAGCTACCGACCACGCCGCACAGCAGCAAGGCGACAAGATCAGGAAGGAGTTCGTCGAAGAGGGCGGTGATCGCCAGGCCCGACAGGAGGGCCGCGGCCAGCAGCAGCACGAGCACGTAGATGCCGCGCCAGCGCCGCTCATCGTAAGACAGAGCCTCGGAATTCCACGCCTTGTCGCACCATGCTATGAGCGCGCCGATCCACGACACGGGATGGCCGATCCGGCGATAGAGACCGTCCGGATACCCGACGGCCGCTTCGGTCGCGACGGCAATGAGGGCAAGGGCTGCGAACATGGGTGCTTTGCCTATCACGGCGACCACGACCGTCAAACCGGTGGCCCATGGCGGCGACCTGAGCGCGGCCCGCCGTCGCTTTCCCGAGGCACCCGAACCCTGGATCGACCTGTCGACGGGAATCAACCCCGTGCCCTATCCGGTCATGAACCTGCCGTCAGAGGCCTGGTCACGCCTGCCGACGCAACCGCTCGAACAGGCGTTGCTCGAGGCCGCTGCCGCGAGATACGGCGTTCGCGACCTCGCCACGATCGCCGCGGCGCCCGGCACGCAGGCGCTGATCCAGCTCCTGCCGCGGATCGTTCCGAAATCCCGTGTCGCCATCGTGGGACCGACCTACGACGAGCACGAGGCATGCTGGGCCCGGCAAGGGCACGACGTCAGCATCGTCGCCAACCTCGATAGCGCGGCAGGTGCCGATGTCGTCATTGTCGTCAACCCGAACAACCCCACCGGCCTGCTTCTGCCGCCGGCAACGCTCCGCCGCACGAATGGCTTGCTCATCGTCGACGAAGCGTTCGTTGACCTGTTTCCGCAAGGTGCGAGCCTCACCGGTAATTTGCCCCCCAACACCATCGTCCTGCGCTCATTCGGCAAGGTCTACGGTCTCGCCGGCGTGCGGCTGGGATTCGCCGTCGCCGAAAAGCCCATCATCGATCGGATCCGCGACGAACTTGGACCATGGGCGGTATCGGGCCCGGCGCTGGAGATCGGCCGCCGCGCACTCGCGGACTCGGCCTGGCTGGAGGCGGCGGCCGCCCGGCTCGCCACCGATCGGCGGAGGCTCGACACCCTGCTCGTGTCGACGGGCTGCGAGATCGTGGGCGGTACGCCGCTGTTCTGCCTGGCCCGTCACGCAGACGCTGCAGGATTGGCCGACAGGCTGGGACGGCAGGGCATTCACGTTCGCCAGTTTGCTCGAAGCCCGCAATGGCTGCGCTTGGGACTCCCCGCCAATGCCGCCGAGTTCGGTCGCCTGGCCTCAGCGCTCGCCTAGAGTGGAGCGCCTCCAGGTTTGTCCAGGCCAAGTCCACCTCGGTGATTCCAGCTCTCCGCACGCCGGAAAGCCAGTAACGGCGGGCTTGTCGCCCGATCATTGCGGACACCTGAATGTAACGCGTGTTGTCCGCGACCCTGTCCGGGATTCCGGGATGAGCCTGATTCCATTGGCTTTTAGACACTCTGAATTCTTCGATCACACGTACCCCAGCGCGCTCTGTTTCCCAGGCGTCGTTAAGTGTCTGTTCCCACGTCGTTATTCGGCGTGTGGTTGGGACGGGGTTGTTCTTGGGACTATCCACGGGTCAGGACCCGTGGCGGCTGCACCAGCGCATTGCGCGACCCGCGGGCGTGCCGCGGGCGGTCGTGCCGGAATGAAAAAAGGCCGGCGCATTCCAAGCGCCAACCTACCAAAACTTATAGCATTTTCCTGCTGAACCTGCATATCACATCTGCATGAGCAAGTGCAGGCAGTGCAAGCACTCTGCTGAACTGATCCGGCCTTATGCCGCCTCGCTCAAGCTTGCCTTCCGAAGTGAAACCGGTGCGGCAGGCGGCAGCGTCCGGACTTGTACGTCGACAATGGTGTTCACGCAGGCGCCGGGGGGCCCGGTGAAAGAACCCTTGATCGGCATCGCCTGCTCGGAGTCGCGGGCGACGGCCACGCGGATGAGGCGATCTGTGCCGACGATGCCATTGGTCGGATCGAATTCCATCCAGCCCGCGCCGGGCAGGTAGACTTCCATCCAGGCGTGCGGATGGGCGGGCTCGGAGGCGATACCTGGCGCGCCATCGAGCGCCGGATCGTAGAGATAACCGGTCACGAAGCGCGCAGCGAGCCCGAGCGACCGGGCGCCCTCCATCATCAGCAGGGCGAAGTCGCGGCAGGTGCCGTTGTGTTGTTCCAGGGTCGTTGCCGGCGGCTGCGTGCCCGGCTCGAAGCGCTGATTGTAGGCGAAGGTTTCGTGGATCGCAGTGCACATGCGACTGAGCGTGGCAAAGGTGTCGCCGCCCTCGCCTTCGAGAAACTCCTTGGCCCACAGGCTGAGTGCCGCATTCGGGTCGGGATACTGGCGCTCGATGTAACGCGCGAGATCGGGCGCTTCTTCCGCCGCGTAACTGAACGGCAGCTTCACGGCATAGGCCTCGATCGGCGGGACCTCGGGAGGCGTTTCGAAATGTTCGAGCCTGATCGTACTCACGAATTCCAGGACCTCGGCAGGCCCCGTGAAGGACGCGATGGCGATGGAATTGCCGAAGGCGTCGTGGATCCAACGGATGCTGCCCGCCGGGGAGATCGCGAGTTCCGTGTGCAACAGCCTCAAGTCATGGCTGTCGCGCGGGCGAAACATCAGGCGGTATTCCCCCAGAGTCACCGGCTCGGCGTACTCGTAGCGGGTGCGGTGGACGATTTCGATTGTGTGCATGGAAAGTGAGCAACGACTCTACCCCGACAAAGGTTGCGGGCATCGGGCAGCGTACTTGGCTATGATTCGAGGTCAGACGAACCGGAGGAAGAACCGATGCCGCGATTGGGATACCTGCTGCCGACCCGCGAGCGGGTCATGGAGGGACAGCCCGAGACGGCGTCGCTGCTGGCGCTGGCCGAACGCGCCGAGGCGCTGGGCTTCGATTCGGTCTGGGTGGGCGACTCGCTGCTCGCCCGGCCACGGCACGATCCCCTCACTCTGCTGGCCGCGGTCGCGGCGCGGACCCGCAAGGTCGAGATGGGAACCGCGGTATTGCTGCCCGCGCTCCGCAATCCCGTCGTGCTGGCCCAGCAAGTGGCAACGCTCGACCAGATCTCCGAGGGCCGGCTGATCCTGGGCGTCGGTATCGCCGCCGACCTGCCGAACATCCGCGCCGAGTTCGAGGCCGCGGGCGTGACGTTCGACAAGCGGGTCGGCCGGATGGTCGAAGGCCTCGCGCTCTGCCGCGCCCTGTGGACCGGCCAGCCTGTGGAGTGGCCGGTGGCGGGCAAGGAAGGCCGCTGGAAGGTTGCGTCCAGTGTGCTCGGGCCGATGCCGCATCGGCCGGGCGGCCCGCCGATCTGGGTCGCGGGCGCAGTGGCGTCGGCCCGCGAACGGATCGGACGGCTGTACGACGGCTGGTTCCCCAATTCGCCGGGCGTTGCGGAATATGCCCCGCAATGGGCCGACGTGAAGCAGGCGGCACGGGCCGCCGGACGCGATCCCGAGGCGCTCACGGGCGCCATGTACCTGACACTGGCGATCGACGATGACGCGGCCAGCGCCGACAAGAGGCTCAACGCCTATCTCGAAAATTACTACGGCCAACCCGCCGGCGTGATCCGCCAGCGGCAGATGTCCTACGCCGGTCCGGCCGCTGGCGCCGCGGCGTGGATGAAGAGCTACGCCGATGCCGGCGCCAGCCACCTCGTGCTGCGCTTCGCCGGCGACCACGAACGCCACCTTGAGACCGTGTCGCGGCTGAGACGCGATCTCGGCTGGTAGGAGAACAGCCGAGCCTACATCGGCGGCGTCAATCCATCCTTGCCGACCAGGATCCGGCCCGCCGTCAGGCTGCCGTCGGCGCCCTTGGCCGCGCCCAGGAACACCTTGGCGCCCACCTTGGCGTCGGCGCGGTCGCCGGGCGCGAAGGTGACGATGGGGATACCGGGCTTCACCCGGATATCCTGCGCGCCGTCCTTGTACTTGAGGGTCAGCGTCTGGCCGTCGCCCGCCGCGGCGACGGTCGCCACGGTGGCGTTGGTCATCATGCTTTCGGGCTGCAGGTCCCAGGGATAGTGGCCTTCGTTGCTGCCGCGGGCCGCCTCGGGAAACACCAGCACTTCCAGCGCGTTCTGGACGCCATCGGGACCCTTGAGCGAGGCGATGCCGACGAAGGCGCCCTGCTTCACTTCCGACAAGGCCGTGGGTACGACCAGGACGGCGGCCCAGTTTTCGGCCAGCTTGACGTCGACCGAGGTGCCCTCGCGCGTGGCGATGGTGGCGGTCTTGCCGTCGATGGCGGTAATGGTCCCGCGCAGGCGCGTCGGGGGCGACGGGGGCGGCGACTGGGAAAGTGCACTGCCGGCCATGGCAAACGCCACCAACGCCGCAACACCACCGGCCATCAAGCGACTGCGTGTCATGAAAATCCTCCCGTTCAAGTGCCGAAAACTTGGCACAACCGCTCCCGCGAGGCGCTTTACGATTGCGTGATGGTCCCGCGAGGCCGGCCCCCTCTCGCAGGGCGGTCAAAAGCTCTTCGCCGAGGTTGACCTGAAGCGGACAGCGCCCGATTTTTGGACCACATATTGGATCGCTTACAGGAGCGACAGCAGATGGCCGCCTCGCGCGAACCCAACGCCCTCGACTACGACGCCATCATCATCGGCGCGGGTATTTCCGGCCTGTATCAGCTCTATCGCCTGCGCGAACTGGGGCTGCGGGCGCGTGTGCTCGAAGCCGGCACCGGCGTCGGCGGCACCTGGTACTGGAACCGCTATCCGGGCGCGCGCTTCGACTCGGAGAGCTACTCCTACGGCTACTCCTTTTCCAGGGAGCTGCTCGACGAGTGGGATTGGACCGAGCATTTCTCGCCACAGCCCGAGACGCTGAAGTACCTGAACCACGTCGCCGACAGGTTCGACCTGCGCCGCGACATCCAGTTCAAGAGCCGGGTGAAGAGCGCGCAGTGGGACGAGACGGCGCGGACCTGGACAATCACGCTGGAAGACGGCGGCAAGCTCACGTCGCGCTTCATGATCACGGCGATCGGGCTCCTCTCCGCGCCGACCATGCCCAAGATCCCGGGCGTCGAGAGCTTCAAGGGCCGGTCCTGCCACACGGCCCGTTGGCCGCATGAGGGCGTCGATTTCACCGGCAAGCGGGTCGCCGTGATCGGCACCGGCGCCACCGGCGTGCAGACCATCCAGGAAGTGGCCAAGACGGCCGGACAGCTCACGGTGTTCCAGCGCACGCCCAACTGGTGCGCGCCGCTGCACAACGACAAGATCTCCAGGGAGGAGATGCAGAAGATCCGGGCGAGCTATCCCGACATCTTCAAGCGCTGCCTGGAGACTTTCGCGTGCTTCCTGCACACGCCCGACCCGCGCGCCACCCACGAGGTGACCGAGGCGGAGCGCGAGGCGCATTTCGAGAAGCTCTACGCCGACCGTGGCTTCGGCATCTGGCAGGGCAACTTCCGCGACATTCTGATGGACCGAAAGGCCAACGCGCTGATCAGCGATTTCGTGGCGCGCAAGATCCGCCGGCGCGTAAAGGACCAGAAGACGGCCGAGAAGCTGATCCCCAGGAATCACGGCTTCGGCACCCGCCGCGTGCCGCTCGAGACCAAATACTTCGAGGTCTACAATCAGCCCAACGTCGAGCTGGTCGACATCAACGAAACGCCGATCGATCGCATCACCGAAGCCGGCATCAAGACGTCGGACAGGGAACGCAGCTTCGACATCATCATCTACGCCACGGGTTTCGACGCCATCACCGGCGCCTTCGATGCCATCGACATCCGCGGCGAGAACGGCTTGCGCCTCAAGGACAAGTGGAAGGGCGGCCCCAAGACCTATCTCGGCATACTGGTCGAGGATTTCCCCAACATGATGATGCTGATGGGCCCGCACACGGCGCTCGGCAACATTCCGCGCTCGATCGAGTACAGCGTCGAGTGGGTCTCGGGCCTGATGCACTATGCCCGCGACCACAGGCTGACGCGGCTCGAGGCAAACGCCGAGGGTGTGAAGTCGTGGACCGAGCACGTGATCAAGCTGGGCGAAGGCCTGCTCTCCAACGAGATCGATTCGTGGATGACCGGCATCAACCGCAACGTCGACGGCAAGACCGAGCGCATCGTCGCCCGCTATTCCGGCAGCGCGCCGGCCTATCGCGAACGCTGCGACCGCGTGGCGGCCGAGGGCTACAAGGAAATGAACCTCGTCTAGGCATGTCGACATCGCGGTCGTCGGCGCGGGCATCGTCGGCCTCGCATGCGCCTACTATCTCGCGCGCTCGAGCCGCCGGCCGACGATTGCGCTGATCGATCCGCTACCGCCGATGAGTCTTACGTCGGCCGCGTCGGGAGAGAACTACCGCAACTGGTGGCCGCATCCCGAGATGACGGCCTTTACCGACTACAGTATCGGCCTGATGGAGGAGATCGCCGCGGCGAGCGGCAATCGAATCCACCTGACCCGGCGCGGCTATGCGCTCGCCACCCGGCAGGCCGATCCCGATGGCTTGTTGCGGCAGCTCCAACATGGCTACGGCGCGGAGGGTGCCGCTCGCATCCGGCTGCATGATCGAGCTGACAGCGCGAGTTACCGCCCGGCACTGTCGGCAGACTGGCGCGAGGCGCCGGACGGCGTCGACGTCTTGCAAGACCGCAATCTGATCCAGCGGCACTTCCCAAGCTTCGATCCCGAGATCGCCAACGTCGTCCATATCCGGCGCGCGGGCGACTTGAGCGGCCAGCAACTCGGCAGCTTCATGCTGGAGCAGATCCGGACGCTCGGCGGTACGCTCATCCAGGACAAGGTCATTGGTATCGAGCGCAGCCGCCGGTTCGAGATCGAAACCGCCGGCAACGCCACGATCTCGGCCGACGCGCTCGTGAACGCTGCCGGTCCCTATGTCGCCCAGATCGCTTCCCTGCTCGGCGAGAGCCTGCCGGTCGAGACCGTGTTCCAGCAAAAGACCGCCTTTCCCGACACCGAGGGCGTGATCGATCGGCGGATGCCGTTCTCGATCGACCTCGATGGCCAGACGATCGACTGGACCCAAGAGGAGCGCGCGCTGCTGGCCGACGATCCGGCGACAAGGCGGCTCACCGAGCCCATGCAAGGCGCCATCCATTGCCGGCCCGACGGCGGCGAGCGCGGGACGTGGATCAAGCTCGGCTGGGCGTACAATACGCAGCCTTCGGCCGTGACCGCGGACCTGCCGCTCGACCCAAGCTTTCCCGAGATCGTGCTGCGCGGCGCGAGCCAACTGAACCCCGGCCTGCGCGCCTACTACGGCCGATTGCCGGCGCGGCTGTCGCACTATGGCGGCTACTACACCATGACCCGGGAGAACTGGCCGCTGATCGGGCCGATGCGGACGCCAGGCGCCTATCTCGCAGGGGCGCTGTCGGGCTACGGCACAATGGGCGCCTGCGCCACCGGGGCGCTGATCGCCGCGTGGGTCGCGAGCGAGCCTCTGCCCGCTTTCGCCAAGCCGCTGAGCCCGGCTCGCTACGCGAACAAGGATTTGATGGGCCGTCTGCTTGCCAGCGAAAACACCGGCGTTCTGTAACTCTTGATGGCGGCCCGCTAAGCTCACCTCCATGTTGGATGCAGCACGTTCCTCTCTAACCGCTCCGCCCCTCAATGCTCCGTGGCGCATGGGCGTCGACGTCGGTGGCACTTTCACAGACATGGTCCTGCGCGATGCCGCCGGTACCGTTCGCATCTTCAAGTCACCCTCGGTACCGGCCGACCCCAGCGAGGGCGTACTCGGCGTCCTGCGCCTTGCCGCCCAGGAACTCGACCTGCCGCTGACGGCGCTGATGCGCGACTGCGCGCTGTTCGTTCACGGCTCGACCGTCGCCACCAACACCATCCTCGAGAAGAAGGGCGCCAAGGTCGGCATGCTGACGACCGAGGGCTTTCGCGACTCCCTGGAAATCCGCCGCGGCATTCGCGACAACCAGTGGGACCACCGCGCGCCCTTCCCGCAGGTCCTGGTGCCCCGCTACCTGCGCCTGCCGGTGCGCGGACGCATCGGCGCCGACGGTCAGGAGCTGGCGCCGCTTGTTACGGCGGACATCGATGCCGCCGCCAAGGCCTTTACCGACGAAGGCGTCGAATCGGTCGCGGTCTGCCTGTTCAACAGCTTCCTCGACGGGACGCATGAACGCGGCGTGGGCGCGCAACTCGCCAAGTCGTGGAAGGGCAAATGGATCTCGCTCTCGAGCGAGGTCATGCCGACCATGGGCGAGTACGAGCGCGGCTCGACCGCCGTGGTCAACGCCTACATCGCGCCCAAGGTGACGAGCTACCTCTCGGCGCTCGACCAGCAGCTTCGCCAGCTCGGCCTGCCGCGCTCGCTGCTCCTGCTGCAGAGCAACGGCGGCGCCGTCTCGGTTGACCAGGTCGCGCAGCGCCCCGTGATGCTGGTGCTGAGCGGACCCGCCGCCGGCGTCGGTGCGCTCAAGGGCTGCGCCGCCCCCGGCGAACGCGCCAACCTGATCTCGATGGAGATCGGTGGCACGTCCTGCGACGTGATGGTGATGGCCAAGGGCGACGTGCCGGTCGCCGACGAGCTGGTGATCGACGGCTATCACCTGACGACGCCCTCGGTTGAGATCCACACCGTCGGCGCCGGCGGCGGCACCGTCGCCTGGGTCGACGGCGCGGGCCTGTTGCATGTCGGTCCGCAAGGCGCCGGTGCGCGGCCAGGCCCCGCGGCCTACGGCTTCGGCGGCGAAAATCCGACGGTGACCGACGCCCAGCTCGTGCTGGGACGCCTCCGGCCCGGTCCGCTTGCCGGCGGCGTCACGCTCGACGGGGCGCTGGCCCGCAAGGCTGTCGAGGAGAAGCTCGCCAAACCGCTAAAACTCTCGGTCGAAGAGGCCGCGGCCGGCGTCATTCGCCTCCTGGAACAGAATCTGCTGCACGCCGTCGAACGGCTTTCGATCGAGCGTGGCCACAATCCCGCGACCTTCACCCTGGTCGCGGCGGGTGGCGCGGGACCGATGCACGGCGCCGCCGTAGCGCGAGCGCTCGGCTGCAAGCGGGCCCTGCTGCCCCGCGCCGCGGGTGCCTTCTGCGCCATGGGCATGCTGCAGTCCGACGTGCGGCAGGACTATCTGCAGGTCTTCCTGGCCGATCTCGACAAAGTCGCCCAGGACAAGGAGGGGCGCGCCGCGCTCGACAAAGCCTTCGCTGAGCTCGACGCCCGCGCGGGCGACGCCGAGGTCAAGGATCGCGAGATCGACCTTCGTTACGAAGGCCAGCAGTGGCCGGTGCGCGTAGCCGCGGGCTCTGCCTTCGACGCCGCCGCGGCGCGCAAATCGTTCGAAACGGAGCATCAGCGCCTGTTCGGCCACATCCAGCCGGGCGGCCGCATCGACATCACGGCGCTGCGCGTCGTCGGCCGCACGCCGCTCGACTGGACGCCGCCTGCCGCACGCTCGCCGCAGGCGACGGCACCCAAGCCCCGGCAGGTGCGCAAGATCTGGATCGACACGGCCCAGGGCTGGCGCGACGTGCCGGTCTATGACGGCGCCGACCTGCGGCCCGGCTGCAAGCTCGACGGCCCGCTGCTGATCGAAGAGCGCACCACCACCGCCTTCATCGGCCCGCGCGATTCGCTCGAGGTCGACCCGCGCGACGATTTCCTGGTCCATGTCGGTGCCAATGCCGCGTAGCACCACGTCTGTTGCCCATCCTTCGAGACGCGCGCTGCGCGCGCTCCTCAGGATGAGGTCATTTCGATCAACAGCAACACCTCACCCTGAGGAGGCCGCGAAGCGGCCGTCTCGAAGGGTGGGTGACCGGAGGATCATCCGATGAACCTCGATCCCGTCACGCTCGCCCTGGTGCAGAACCGGCTCGATCACATCTCGCACCAGATGGGCTGGGTGATGACGCGCACGGCGCGGTCGCCGATCTTCAGCCAGAGCCACGATTTCTCCTGCTTCATCGCCGAGCAGAACGGCACCCTGATCAGCCAGGCCGATGGCATCCCGATCCACACTGGCGGCGGCGGCTTCGCCGTGCGCGCCATCCTGCGAGACTTCAAGGGCTCCATCGAGCCGGAGGACGTGTTCCTCCTGAACGATCCCTACACCGCGGGCGGCAATCACCTGCCCGACTGGGTGATCGCGCGGCCGGTGTTCGTCGGCGGCAGGCTCGTCGCTTTCTGTTGCAACCGCGCCCACCAGGCCGACATCGGCGGAGGCGCCGCCGGCACCTACAACTCGGCCGCCACCGAGATTTTCCACGAGGGCATCCGCCTGCCGGTGCTCAAGCTGATCGAGGGTGGCAAAACGCGCGCCGATCTGTGGCGGCTTCTGATGCTGAACACCCGCCTGCCCGAAGCACTCGACGGCGACCTGCACGCCATGATCGGCTCGACCCGCATCGGCGCGGAACGGCTGGCCGCCCTGGTCGAGGAATTGGGCGCCGACCGTGCCGCCGAATTCTTCGAGGGCGTGCTCGATCATGCCGACCGCCGCTTCCGCACCTGCATCGACCGGCTGAAAGCCGGTACGTGGATTGCCGAGGAAGCCGTCGACAACGATTGCTTCGAGGAGATCGACGCCCGCATCGCTGTCACGCTCACGGTCAGGGACTCACGGCTGATCGTCGACTTCGCCGGCACCTCGCCGCAGGTGAAGGGCTTCAAGAACAGCTCGGTCGCCAACTCGACCTCGGCGGTGTTCATGGCGCTGGCCTCGTTCTTCGAGCCCGACCTGCCGCGCAACGAAGGCACCTTCCGCGGCGTCGAGATCCGGCTGCCCGAGGGCACGCTGGTGAACGCGCGGATGCCGGCGCCGATGACCATGAACACGGTGTTCGTGGCGCACGAGATCATCCATGCGCTGTGGAAGGCGCTGAGCCAGGCGCTGCCCGACCGCGCCTCGGCCGGCTGGTCGAAGGCGGTGCATGCCGTCACCGCCGGCGTGCGCGACGACGGCGGGCGCTACGTGATGTACCAGTGGGCCGGCGCGCCCGCGGGCGGCGGCGTCGAAGGCCGTGACGGCTTCCATCTCATCGGCCACCTGATCACGCTGGGCGGCCTCACCCTGCCCAACCTCGAAACCTACGAGCAGCTCTACCCGGTGCGCTTCCGGCGCCAGGAGCTGCGTTGCGACACCGCCGGCCCCGGCCGGTTCCGCGGCGGCGCCGGCTGCGACTACGAGGTCGAGATTTTCACACCGGCCGACTACGCCTTCCGCGGCGAAGGCGCGGGTGCGCCCTCCAGCTACGGCGCCGCGGGCGGCCGCGCCGGCTCGGGCGGCGAGGTGACCCTCACGCTGACGGACGGCACGCACATCCAGGCGCCGAAGTACGGCGTCGAGCGGCATGGTCCCGGCACCTACCGCGCGCTCTCGCCCGGCGGCGGTGGTTATGGCGATCCTCGCACGCGTGATCCGGCGCATGTCCTGCGCGACATGCGCGACGGCGTGGTGAGTGCCGTCGGCGCCGAGCGCGACTACGGCGTGGCGATCGCCGCCGATGGCCGCAGCGTCGATGAAGGCCGTACCGCTACCCTCAGGCAACGCTGATCGGGACGCTCGGAGTCATTTGCTTCCCCCGTCATCGGGGGAAGTGCCCTCGTCTTACGAGGGCGATGGGGTCAATGACCCCTCCGGCCCTTCGGGCCACCTCCCCATTTGTAAGGGGAGGCTGAA
>CAMDOT010000051.1 GCA_945903635.1 Rhizobium sp. Q54
CTCTTCCTCGACCGCAAGAACGTGCTGATCGCCGACGAGGTGCAGCAGCGCGGCACCATCGACCACACGCCGGTCTATCCGCGCGAGGTGGTGAAGCGCGCGCTGGCGCTGAATGCCGCGGCGCTGATCCTGGTGCACAATCATCCGAGCGGCGATCCCAAGCCCAGCCGCGATGACATCGAGATGACGAAAGACATCCGCAAGGCCGCGGAGGCTCTCGGCATCACCATCCACGATCACCTGGTGATCGGCCGCAAGGGCCACGCGAGCTTCCGGAGCCTAGGGCTGCTCTGACCTCACACCTTGCCTCGTGCGCAGCCATCGCCGCTTGGTACCCCTATCCAAGGACCGTGGGCAGGCCGGTCGATCCTCAATCAATCGCGCTATGCGTGTAGAATGAATTGACTTTCACTCCACTTATTCTAAAATGTCGGGGCTGACGGCCGGGGGGATTACGTCATGCCGTTCTCGACCAATACCATCGTGCAAGCTTCAACGGCCGAGTGGAATCACTGGGGCAACTCGACGTGGAGCTGTATCACCGGCGCGAAATCGTCGGGCTTCCACAACGATGACGAAGCGACGTTCGCGAAGTACGTCATTGACACCTACCTGCCGCTCTTCTTCAACCCGCCGATCACCTGGCCAAGCTTGGCCAACATCTCCAACGACGACTACCCCTGGTCCGCCGTGACCATCTCGTACATCATGAAGGCGGCAGGGTTCTTGAAGGCGGATTTTCCCTTCTCCCAAGCGCATGCGACGTATCTCACCTGGGGAATCGCAAACCGGAAACAGCAGAAGCACGATGCCGCCTACTGGGGCTACCGCGTCGACGAGGACGAGGCGCTGCCAGATGTCGGCGACCTGGTTGGTTGCGCGCGCGGCCAACAGCTCACCCGCCCACAGGCCCTGGCCTATTTCGACAAGACCGGGTCATATCAGAGTCACGCGGACATCGTCGTGGCCAAGCGGGCGGGCGAGATCGACGTCATCGGCGGCAATGTCCGAGATTCGGTGACAAAGAAGACGCTGGCGCTGAACAGCAAGGGGCAGCTCGTCGATCCGAACCACGATTGGTTCGTTGTCCTGAAAAAGCGGTTCGACTGATGTCCCCGCCGGACAACATGCAGCTCGTGACACTGCCCATCGACGGCCTCGCGCCAGGCGATGCCAACGCCCTGGTGACGTGGAATCCCGGCGTTTCGTTCGATGCGCCGCTGCTCATCGTGCTGTTCTTCCACGGCCTGGAAGAAAATCCGCAGACCTTTGCCCAGACCCATCATCGCCTGCCAGAGCAGGTAGCTGCATCGACGAAGAACACCATCCTGGTCGCGCCGACAATGCGCGTTAGTGGCAACGTCAACGCCGGCTATCTCGCATCCTTCGAGAAGATCGTCACCCTCGTGGCGGAAGCTGTGCTGACGGCGGGCAAGGCCGTGGGCAAGATCGCCGACCGCACCGAGGCCAAGGCCGCCGTCGCGCAGGCGAAGCTCCATCTGGTGGCCTATAGCAACGGCCACGTCGCCTGGAGTCAGGCCATCAAGACGCTGCGCACCTCGCCGCAGGCCTCGACCACCCTGCCTCGGGTCGGGCACTCGCTGTTCGACTGCCTCTACTGGAGCACGCCGCTGATGGACGGGGCAGAGCATCTTCCCGCCGAGAGTGCCCGCTTCTCGAACATCGGCCGCGCAATTCCCCAGTCGGCTTTCGTGACCACGCACTTCACGTCGAATAACGAGACGCTGAGCCGGGCCAAGTCCCTGAAGGTGATGGTCGAACACGAACCGGCATTCCAGCTGCACGATGACGTTCCCACCAGGCTCGACGCCAAGGACATCGTGCTCGCGCACCTGCCGAGCTCCAAGCACGACGAAGCGGTCAGCAGCCGTCGCGAATTGTCACGCGTGATCTCGGCGGTGCCGGGATTCGACCTGCCAGCCGGCCCCTCCGCATGAGGTCGATGGTTCGCCGAGCGCGTTCGGGGAGCGCCGCAATAGACATGTAGGAGGGGGAAGGAAATGCATCTGATTAGGCTACTAGTTGCGATCGCTGTCTTTGCGATCCTGCATCAGGAGGTCAGGGCACAAGGTGCGGTGAACATATGCACCGAACGCGATCACGCCAAGCTCGTCACGGCACTCGCTCTGCCCAGCGGACAGGAGACTCCTGCACTGGTGCCGGCCTTCAGCCGCGCACCTGCAGGCGCGCCTGCAGAGTTGGTTGTCGATCGTCCCTTCGATCGTCCCAATGAAACAAAGCGGACATTCCGCATCGTCTTCCAGCTTGGCGAATCCGCCAGCACGAACATCGAGAATGTCCGGATACTCGAGAACCGCGACATCAGCGCCAAGTCGGTTCCGGAAAAGTACTTCTTGAGAGTATCCGGAGCGGTCGCCCAGGGCACCACGCTGTTGTCGTTCGAGGTGCCTCAAATAATGTCGGGGGTTTTACCCTGGCAGAGCGGAACGATCACGGTGATTGCCTGCGAAGCGGACGTGAGCAAACTTGTCGGCCGCCGTCAGACGTTCTTCAGCAATCGTGTTCCGGTGTTCCTCCTGACCGGCTTCGTCGCAGTCGGGCTCTATTTCCTCATCGCGTACGGCGTCGCAAGATGTGAAAATGAGATTCGCAACCCGAAACTCAATTGGTATCGCTATCTGGATCCCGTCCTCCTGAGTTCCGGCCCCAATGGAAGCGGCAGCATCTCCCGGCTTCAGGTCCTGTTCTTCTCGGTGTTGTTGTTCTTTCTCCTGCTTTACATACTGCTTCGCGTCGGCCTGCTGTCGGACATGTCCCAGACCGTGCTGCTCCTGCTCGGCATTTCCGGTATCGGGGCCGCTGCGGCACACGGTACGGACCTAAAACGCCAGCGATTGAAGTTCGAGAATTGGGCCTGGCTTATGAGGAAGGACTGGCTGCCGCCTCACGGCATCGCTTCAACCAAGGTCGCCAAATGGCGCGAGATCGTCAGCGGGGTGGATGGCTTCGATGTCTACCGGTTTCAGATGCTGATCTTCAGCCTGGTTGTCGGGATTGCGCTGGTGCAAGTCGGATTCACGGAACTGGCCACTTTTACAATACCGGAAGCAATGCTTGGGGTGCTTGGGTTGAGCCAGGTCGTCTATCTCGGCGGAAAGGTGGTCGACGGGCCGGCTATTCAAGAGCTCGACGTCGCGCTGGATGAACTCGTCAAAGCAGAGAGTTCGTTCGCCAACTACGCCGCCAGCGTACCAGTACCCGTGCCGGTCCCTCCGGATGCGCCCCCTACAGCCAGCGTTGAGATATTGGACCAATATCGGGCATTTGCCGAGCAACGTAAAAAAGTCGAAACGATGTTCGAGAGTCTCTTCGGCGAGCTACGCGTCGGCGCAATCAGGGAGCCACGTTACAGGTAGCCAAATACCTCTCAATAACTGAGGCATCGGAAGAGATAGAGGAGCCGGGAAAGCAAGGAGGGAACATGGTCCAAAAGCCGGGCATGCCTGACAGCCACGAACATCACGACAATTGTGTCTGCGACATCGAACTCAAGGATGACGAGGTCACATCGGATTCGGACCTCCCTATGGCTTCGGGCGGCGTCGCCACCGCGCAGGGGCACAAGGGGGCCGATGACGACGACGGATGCGATCTCGAGTTCAAGGATGCAGAGCCGACCGCCGACGAGGATTTGCCGGCCGCCACAGGGGGAGTGAGCTGACATGGTCTTTTCACTGACTTGGTTGCCCGAAGTGCTCGAACGCGCCGGTCTCAAGGTCGCCGAACAGCCGGGCTGGCGAACGCGCGGGCACGGCGACATGGGAAACGTGCGCGGGGTCATGTGTCATCACACGGCCGGCCCGGTGAACGGAATCATGCCGAGCCTCGGTATCGTAACCAACGGGCGGCCCGATCTCGCTGGCCCGCTCGCGCAGCTTTGCCTGGGGCGCGACGGTACGTACTTCGTCGTTGCTGCTGGACGGGCGTTTCACGCGGGGCCAGGCCAGTGGCAGGGCATCACATCCGGCAATATGAGCTTTATTGGGATTGAGGCCGAGAACACGGGCCTCGCGAACGATCATCCCTGGCCGGACGTGCAATTGGATGCCTATGCGCGCGGGGTCGCGGCGATCCTGAAGCACATCGGAGCGCCGCCGATCATGGCAGTCGCCCATCTTGAATATGCCCTGCCGGCGGGGCGCAAGCCCGATCCAAGCTTCTCGGTCGGTACGCGCCAAGAACGCGTCCAGGCAATGGACGAGTTCCGTGCACGAGTTACCGCCATCATGGGCGGCACCGCGCCTGCTCCGGTTACGATTCCAGCCGTGGACACCAAGGACAGGCCGACGCTGAGACGCGGTGCACGCGGTGATCTGGTCAAGGAAATTCAGAAGAAAGTCGGCGCGACAGCCGACGGCGTGTTCGGAGCTGGCACCGAGGCCGCAGTGCGCGAATTTCAGCGCAACCACGGAATGGTTCCCGACGGCATCGTTGGGCCGAAGACTTGGGCAGCGTTCGATTTAGCCTAAGGTTCAGGCTCACAAGATCTGCCAACGATAGCGTAACGGGGCTTCGTCCAGCCTTGAGGGGTTGACCGAAGCCATGCGCAATTTTTGGTTTGGAACATTGTTGCCAATGCAGGAAGGCGCGACCACATTCTATCCTTGAGTGCCATACATATTGGTCGCGTCGCACGTACATGCCCAAGTTCCTTCGCATTGGAATCCATCAGTCGAACGTTTCCGGATACACGTCGAAGGCCTGGTTGATTCGCCGGGCCGGCACGACGGTTTTCCTGAAGTGGGGCGCCGTCGAGGTCGATGGCGTGGGAGAGGACCGAAAGGTCTACTGGACGATCCCTCCACGTGAGAAGACGATTCGTTGCGGCAAGGTGCAGCCTGCCAAGGACTACGTAAAAGACGCGATCGCCCGGCGACGCAGCCATCGTTATGAACCGCTGGCTGGAAGCATCGCGATCCGGCGCCGGCCTGCCAAGCGTGACGCCGAACCCGAACAGGTGCTCGCCACGATCCTGTTCGTCGACATCGTCCAGTCGACGGAAAAAGCCGCGCGGCTCGGCGATGCGCGTTGGACAAAGATAATGAATCACTACTTCGCCGCCGTCCGTAGAGAGCTGAAAACGTCACGCGGGACGGAAGTCGTGACGACGGGGGACGGGCTGCTCGCGACGTTCGAGGCGCCGGCGTCGGCGGTCCGGTGTGCGACGGGAATCCGCGAGGCAATGCACACGCTCGGGCTGGAGATCAGGCTGGGACTGCACGCGGGCGAATACAAGGTGAGCGGGCCCGATGTGACCGGTCTCGCGTTTCACATCGGCGCGCGCGTCGCCGCCAAAGCGCGCGCCGGCGAAATCCTGGTCTCGAGCGCGGTCAAGGACCTGATGTCGCCGTCTGAAATCCAGTTCAAGGATCGCGGCAGTCACCAGCTCAAAGGCGTGCCGAAGCGGTGGCGCCTGTACCGGGTCGATCGATAAGCGACTCCGGCGGCCGAGGCTTTCGGTATCGCCATCCACGACCACCTGGTGACGGGTCACAAGGGCGATGCGAGCTTCAGGAGCCTGAGGCTGCTATCCTGAACGGCGTGAAACCGTCGGAGGATTGAATGCGCTCCCTGATCCACCTGCTGCTCGGCATGGCTGCGTCGACCACGGTGTTCACGAGCGCGATGGCCGCCGACCTCGATCCCGCGGCTGTCACCTTCACGCTCCCGGACAAGATCGAGTGGAAGCAGGGATCCGGCCGCGCCCAGCAGGCAATCCTGGCGGGCGACCCGTCGAAGCCCGGCATCTATGTCGTGATGGTCAAGTGGCTGCCCGGCGGGATGAGCCGTCCGCATTTCCATCCCAACGATCGCTTCATTACGGTGCTCAAGGGCACGTGGTGGGTGGGCACGGGCGCCAAGTTCGACCCCAACAGCACGGTCCCGATGCCGGCCGGCACCTTCGTCACGCATTTTGGCAAGCAAGTGCACTACGATGGCGCCAAGGATGAGGAGACCGTGCTGCTGATCACCGGCGAAGGACCCGCCACCTCCACAGCGGCGGAACAAAAGTAGTGTTGCCTATCTGATTTCATTCGCGCTGCACGACGAAAGGACGCCAAAAATGCCGCTCTTCAATATCGGTTTTGTCATCTTCCCCGGCCTGACACTGCTCGATTTTACGGGACCGCTGCAGGTGCTCTCGCGCGTGCCTCAATCGGTGACGCACATCGCGGCGAAGTCCGAGGCGCCCGTGCCGAACGATTGCGGGGTCGGGCTCGTGCCGACACATACCTTCGCGAGCTGTCCATCCCTCGACCTGATTTGCGTGCCCGGCGGAAACCTGGGCGTGGTCGACGCTTTCTGCGATCGCGAAACCATCGAGTTCGTCCGCCGCCAGGCGCGCACGGCGAAGTATGTCACCTCGGTGTGCACCGGCGCGATCATCCTGGGCGTCGCCGGATTGCTAAAAGGACGGCGGGCCACGACGCATTGGGCTTTCACCGATCTGCTGCCTCTCGTCGGGGCCACCCACGAGAAAGCCAGGGTCGTCCAGGACGGCAACGTGATCACGGCGGCTGGCGTCAGCGCGGGCATCGATTTTGCCTTCACCGTTGCCGCCGAGATCGCCGGCGAGACGGCGGCCCGAAAAATACAGCTCGGCATCGAATACGATCCGGCGCCGCCCTTCGATTCCGGCAATCCCGACAGGGCATCGGCTGCCATAAAGTCGGCGGTGCTCGCCGCGGGCTACGACAAATCCCTGTTGGCGTACCGCGCCGGCATCGACAGGGCCACGCGCCCTTGATCGATTGACGCGAGCGGCGATATCGACGGCTAGTCGGCCTTGGCCGCGATGGCTTCGATCTCGATTTCGACGCCCGGCCGGGGAAACTTCTTGACGACCAGGAGCGTGGCGGGCGGGCTGTGATCATCCATGATCCGCCCGCGTATGCGGAAATAGTCGTCCAGGATGGACTCGTCCGTGACGTAGACGTTGAACTTCACGACGTCCCTGAACGTCATGTTGGACGCGGTCAGAATGATGCCGATGCGCTCGAAGATCACCTCGATCTGTTCCGCCGATTGCTCGGGCACCGTCCCGTCCAGGCGCGCACCGACCTGTCCATTGCAGAACAGCATCCTGGCGACGGCGGGAACTTCCATGCCGTGCGCCGCATTGCTGGAATGGGCGCGAATTTGATCGTTGAGCGTATGTACCTTTAACATTTTCGCATTCCTCCTCGGCTGGCAGCAGCGGGCCTCATGTTGCGCCCGATAGGCGATCGTCGAATACTGCGTCTCCCACGGAGGAGGAAGACCGATGTCATTCTACCGAGGCATGACCTGCGAGAACGTGACCCTCAAAGGCGACAAGGGCACCCCGATCACCGCTTACGTCGCCAAGCCGGAAGGCAAAGGCCCCTTCCCTGGCGTGGTGCTCATCCATCATCTCCCGGGATGGAGCGAGTTCTACATCGAGACGACGCGGCGCTTTGCCCACCATGGTTACATGGCGATCTGCGCCAACCTCTATCAGCGTGAAGGCGGCGGCAGCGATGGCAACCCGGACGATGTCGCGGCCAAGGTGCGTGCCGACGGCGGCATTGCCGACGCCCAGATGGTGGGTGACACAGAGGCCGCGGTGGCGTGGATGCGCGCCCAGCCCGACCACAACGGCAAGGTCGGCCTGTTCGGCTCCTGCTCCGGCGGCCGGCACGCTTTCATCTATGCCTGCCAGAAGAAGGACGTCGATGCCTGCGTCGAGCTGTGGGGTGGCCGCGTGGTGATGCCCAATGAGGATCTCAACGCCAAGACGCCGGTCGCGCCGATCGACATGACGAAGGACCTCTCCTGCCCGCTGCTCGGCCTGTTCGGCAACGACGACCGCGCGCCGCCGCCCGAGCAGGTGAACCAGCACGAAGCCGAGCTCAAGAAGCACGGCAAGGCGCACGAGTTCCACCGCTACGACGGCGCTGGCCACGGCTTCTTCTACTGGCACCGGCCGCTTTACCGGCCGGAGCAGGCGATGGATGGCTGGAGCAAGGTGTTCACCTTTTTCGGCAAGCACCTGGCGAAGTAGGAGCGCAGAACATGTGCACGTCGATCATCGAAATCGCTCGTGCCGAAGGCATGGCGAAGCGCGGCGACGACTGGTTCCCGCTCACGCAGGCGGTGGTGGCCTACGACCATGCCCGTCATGCGCCGTTGGGCGACGTCATCACGCTCGACTTCATCAACACCGGCCTCGACCCCGGCGCGCGGGCCGGGATCGAACTCTCGCTGGAGACCGCCAAGGAGCTGCGGGCCGCGCTCGACCGGGCAATCGCCGCCGCCGACTTCGAGGAGGCAGAAGTGCGCGGCAAGGGAGCCTTGCCGAGTCTCGTTCGGGCGGCGTGAGACGCAGGATCGAATGCGCCGCGCCTCATCCCGCGGACAGGTCGGGGATGTCGGCGAGCTTGCGGACCGCGACGTTGACCGACATGCCCAGATAGTCCTGGGCGTTGCCGAACCACGATCCTTCCAGGGGAACCGCCTGGCCAGGATGGCGGGCGATCGCCACCGGGATCAGGTCATAGCCGGCGCTGAGGCGGTTGGTCGGATCGTAATGTGTCCAGCCGGCGCCGGGCAGGTACACCGCCAGCCAGGCATGGGTGGCGCCGGAACCGACCGTGCCGACCGCCCCGCCATCCAGGGTGGCATCGTAGAGGTAGCCGCTCACGAAGCGGGCCGCGAAGCTCAGGCGGCGCAAGGTCTCGATCATCAGCCAGGCATAGTCGCGACAGGTGCCCGACTTTGTTCGGAGCGTTTCCGCGGGAGGCTGGGTGCCTTCGGCCTCCCGGGCATTGTAGGTGAACGTGTCGCCGAAGGCGTCGAGCATCCGCCGCAGGACGTCGGTCGTCCGATCCCGGTTGTCGGTGACGAAACTCTTGGCCCATGCGGCCACCGTGCCGTCGGGATCCTCGGCATGCGGGCGGATATAGACGAGGAGGTCGTTCCATTCGTCGGGGGTGTATTGCACCGGTACCGTCTCCGCCCGTGGTTCCAGGGCAAAACTCTCGGCCTCCTCGACACCGAAGTGGAGCCCTCGCACCTTGAACGAAAAGGTCATCTCTTTCGCCGGTTCGCTGAATTCCATCTCCGTGACGTTGTTGCCCAGCGCATCCGTGGTCCAGCGGATCGTCGAGGGCGCGCTGGTCGTGGCCGACCAATCGATGAGCCGCCCGCGCGCGGCGGGCCTCGGCAGGAACATGGCCCGGTGCCTGCCGAACGTCACCGGGTTGGCATAGCTGTAGGTGGTGATGTGCTCGATCTCGAATAGAACCGCCATCGCTTACCAACCCATCGCCCGGCCGGTGCGGCGCGGATCCGCCGCGCCGTAGAGCTTGCCGCTCTTGAGGTCGGCGGAAACGGCGCAGACGCTGGCGGTCTTGAGGGAGAGATCGGGGAGCCAGTTCACCTTGTGGCCGATGGCGCCCAGGGCATCGCCCGTCGACTGGCCGATCGCCTGCTCGAGATCGACGCGGCCGGGATAATAGGTATGCGGCTCGAAACTGTCGGGGAAGTTGCGAGTAACGAAGCGTGGCGCCTCGACCGCCTGCTGGATATCCATGCCGAAGACCAGATGATTGATGAGCGCCTGCAGCATGCCCTGCGGCTGCAGGTCGCCGCCGGGCGAGCCGAACGGCATGAGGAATTCACCCTTGCGCATCGCCATCGACGGATTGGGCGTGAGCCGCGGCCGCTTGCCAGGTGCTGCGACCGAGGCATGGGCGGGATCGCCCCAGGACTGCGATCCGCGCGACGACGGACAGAGACCGAGGCCAGGAATGACCGGCCCTTCCCAGGACACGTCGCTCGGCGTCGCGGAAAAGGCGTTGCCCGCCGAGTCGACCACGCAGACATAGGAGGTATCGCCCGGCAGGCCCGGCTCGCCGACGGCGGCCGACGGCACCTTGGTGTGACCTGCGATGTGGCCAGCGATATGGCCCGGCGGCGGCATCTCACCGAAGGCGCGATCGTTCCTGATCGACTTCAGCCGCTCCTGTACATAGCCACGCGACAGCAGCGTTTCCATGGGAACGTCGACGAAGCGCGGATCGCCGTAGTAGTGCTCGCGGTCGGCGAAGGCGAGGTTCATGACCTCGGCCAGGAGATGAACGTATTCCTTCGAATTATGGCCCAGTGCCTTCAGATCGACCTCGTTCAGCATCGACAGCATCTGCAGCAGCACCGGTCCCTGGCACCACGGACCGCAGCTCAGCACGTCGGTGCCCTTGAAGGTGTAGCGCAGCGGCTTCTCGACCTCCGATCGGTACTCGGCGAGGTCCTCCTCCGCGAGCAGCCCGCCGTTGTCGCGGTGATACTTCGCGATCGTCTGGGCGATGTCGCCGCGATAGAAGGCGTCGCGTGCCGCCGCCAGGCCGGCGTCGCGGCCCCGGCCCGCCGCGGCTTTTTCCTGATCGACCATGAACTGTATCGTGCGGCCGAGATCGGTCTGCACCAGCCGGTCGCCTTCGCCGAGCGGCGCGCCGTCGCGATGATAGATCGCGGTGTTCTGCGGCCAGCGCCGATAGTCATCGACCTTGTCCTGCAGGAACGTCGCCATGACGGTATGCACCGCGAAGCCGTCGCGGGCATAGCGGATAGCCGACTCTGCGACGTCGCCGAAGCTCATGGTGCCGTAGCGCTGCAGTGCCAGGATCCAGGCATCCGGCGCCGCCGGAACCACGGTGCGCAGGATACCCATGGGAATCGTGCCATTGTGGTCGCGGATGAACTTCTCGATGTTCAGTGCCTTCGGCCACCAGCCGAGACCGGCGATCGACACGGTTTCGTCGCGGTCGGCCAGGTAGATCAGCATTGGTGCCACGCCGGAGAACTGGACCTGGTCGCTATGCACGACACCGAGCGCGATGCCGCCGGCGACGCCGGCATCGATCGCATTGCCGCCGGCGCGCAGAATTGCATGGGCCGCTTCGGTGGCGAGATACTGGCCGGCGGATGCCATGTAGTGGTGGCCGATGACCATTGGCTGCATCCGCATCAGGCTCTCCCTCGTGGCCATCCGATCCTACATCGAAACTTATGGTCAAGCCCCCGGGCATGAGTGAAATTCCGCCGTGGAAACTCGCTTGATGAAAAACCTGCTGACCACTGACTTCAGGAACGCGCCCTACTGGTGGGACGCGGCACCGCTTGCAGAGAGTGTGGGGGACGCGCTCGCGCCGTCCTACGACGCGGTCATCGTCGGGTCGGGCTACACCGGGTTGCGCGCGGCCTTGACCTTGGCGCGGGCCGGGCGAAGCGTCGCGGTGTTCGACAAGGAGCGGCCGGGCTACGGCGCGTCGCGCCGCAACGCCGGTTTCCTGGGACGCACGCTCAAGAAATCATACGTCGACCTGAAGGGGGCCAAAGGCGCCACCTATGCCTCGGCCATCTATCGCGACCTGTCGATGGCCTATGAGAGCACCCTGGCGTTCATCGAAGAGGAAGGCATCGACTGCCATGCCGTCCGCTGTGGTCGCCTCATCGCGGCGACATCGGCCGCCCACTATGCCGGGCTGGAGCGTGAACTAGCCGGCATGAAGGCCGATCTCGGACTACCCTATTCCATGGTGCCGCGCGCCCGCCTGCGTGAGGAAATGGCGACCGACCTCTACGACGGTGGCGCAATCATTCCCGATCTCGGATCGCTGCATCCGGGCCTCTATCACCTTGGCCTGATGAGGAGTGCGCTGGCTGCCGGCGTCACGATCTTCGGCAATTGCGAGGTGACCGCGGTCGAGCATGCCGTCCAGGGCGAGCGCTTCCGCGTCACGACGGTCGCTGGACAGACACGCGCGCGGGATGTCGTCGTCGCCACCAACGGCTACACGCCGAAGAGCCTGCCCTGGCATGCGCGGCGCGTCATTCCCTTTGTCGGCTATATGGCGGCGACCGAGCCGCTGCCGCCGGCGTTGCTGGAGAAGCAGCTTCCGCACCGGCGCACGGTGATCGATTCCAATCTCGATATCGATTTTTTCCGGCCGGCGCCCGATTCGCCGTGCCTGCTGTTCGGCGGCGCCACGGCCAACGGCCTGATTGATCCTGCGGCCATCGCGGCGCTCCTGCATGGACGTCTCCGACAGGCGCTACCCGACCTCGCCGACGTCAAGATCAGCCATGTCTGGACGGGACAATGCGCCGGCACCTTCGACATGATGCCGCATATCGGATGCCACGACGGCATCTGGTACGGCATGGGCTACAATTTTGCCGGCGTCCCGATGGGATCGTACTTCGGCCTGAGGATCGCGCAGAAGATTCTCAGGCTTCCGGTCGAGGCCAGCGCCTTCGAGGCGGCCACGTTTCCCACCCTGCCGCTTTATCGCGGCAATCCGTGGTTCCTGCCGCTGGCGATGCGCTACTTTGCCTGGAAGGACGCGAGGCTGGCGCGCAGTCGCGTCTGAACCTTCACCTGTGCGCCGCCTTCATCGCCGGCAGGACATTGCGCGCGATGCGCTCGAACACCGGCTTCTGCTCGTCGGCGATGGGGTAGTAGAGGGCGATCTCCGTGATGCCGAGTGCGATCACCTGCTCGACCATCCGGGTAAAAGATTCCTCCGAGTCGTAGTAGTTGACCCTGCCGCCGCTCTGGCGGGCCGCGGCGTCGAACATGAGGTAGGAGCGCCGCAGCGTGGCGGGATCCCGCCCGATCGCGACGCAACAGGCGTCGAGGGTGGCGACGCGTCCGCGCGTCTCCTCGAGCTGGGCCTCGAAAGTCTTGGCGAAGCTGATGCTGTTCCAGATATCGGCATATCGCGCGGTGTGCCCCAGCATGATCGGCCCCATCGCGGCGATCATGATCGGGGGACGGGGCGACTGGACGGGCCGCGGACCGAGCGCGGCACCTTCGACCTGATAGAAGCGCCCCTTGAACGTTGTCTCCTCCTGCGACATCAGCCGATCGACGATCTCGACATACTCGCCGAAGCGGGCGACCCGTTCCTTCGGGCTCCAGTTCTCGATGCCCATCATCCGATACGAGAGGTCGATCACCAGGCCGGTGCCAAGGCCCACGTCGAGCCGGCCGCCGGAAATGTGATCGGCGGTCAGCGCCTGCAGCGCAAAGTGGGCCGGGTTGCGCAGGGGGATCTGGGCAACCAGGGTCGTCAGGCGAATGCGGGTGGTTGCCTGGGCGATGGCTGCAACCTGTGTCCACAGCTCGAACCAGGGACCCTTTCCGCCAGCCCAATCGACGAGATGATCGGCGAGGCCGATGGAATCGAAACCAAACTCCTCGACCTCGCGGCAGCGGCGCAGAAGTTCGGGCCAAGGCACGTTTGGCAGCACGAGCACGGAAAACCGGAGTTGACTGGGCACCGTTTCATCTCCTTCTAGCCGCTGTTGTCATCCCGTCCTCGGCTCGGGATGATAGCGTATTCCGTTCGGGAGACATCCATGGCAGGCAAGATCTTCGTCGGTATCGGCGGCTGGACGTTCGAGCCGTGGCGCGGAGTGTTCTATCCCGACGATCTCACCCAGAAGCGCGAGCTGGAATATGCTAGCCGCAAGCTCACCTCGATCGAGATCAACGGCACCTACTATTCGCGCTTCAAGCCGGCGAAGCGATGCCAACGCGGTCCCTGACGCCGCCGGTCGGGCATCGAACTCACCGACGCCCGACCTGAACGAGGATTGCTCAATGGGCGGCGGCGTGCGGCGGCTCGGCCTTCCACCACAGCGCTACGGCGGCCAACCCTGCCACGATCAGGCCGACGACGACGTGGACCCACACCGCTTCGTCCCGCGCAGCGAAGCCCAGCACCAGGGGCGAGACCGCGACCCACAGGCCGAGCGCGAGGTTGATCCACTCCTCCCACATGGCGAACTTCAGGAGCGCCATGAGCGACACGACGGCGATGGCAAGCCCGCTTAGCCAGGCGTTCGACGCCGCGGGCTGATCCGTCGCGAAACCGAACATCGAGGGCGCCATGCACAGGACAGCCGCGAAGAAGAGGCTGGCTATGTCGATGGCGTTCTGTCTCCAAGTTAGCTCAGTCATTTCGACCTCCTCCGACAAACAAGACGGTCGACCCGTCTCTGGTCCGGATGGGGGCGATGTTCGCCAGATCGAAACCGGCGATGGCGCGCAGGACGCTGCCACAGTCCTTCGCTCGCTCGTCAGCGTGGATCGAAGGCGAACGCCCCATCCCCACACTCTTGATTTAAGCAACGCGATCAGACGGTCAGGACACCGGTCAGTCCGGCACCCGCTCGACCGGGTCGAACAGGCCCGGCTACCTTCGGACGTAGGCGGTAAACCCGGTATTTCAAGGCGTGGCGGCGATATCCGCGAGCATTGTCGGCATCGCCCACAGGCGACCGCGCTTCCCGCGACTCCACGGGCGCGACCTGCGATATACTCGAACCCATCATGACCGGAAAAACATTCGTCGGCATCGGCGGCTGGACCTTCGAACCGTGGCGCGGGACGTTCTATCCCGAGGGCCTCACCCAGAAGCGCGAGCTGGAATATGCCAGCCGCAAGCTCACCTCGATCGAGATCAACGGCACCTATTATTCGAGCTTCAAGCCGGCGAGCTGGGCCAAGTGGCACGACGACACGCCCGAGGGATTCGTCTTCGCGGTGAAGGCCTCGCGCTTCTGCACCAACCGCCGCGTGCTGGCCGAGGCGGGCGAATCGGTGCAGCGCTTCGTGACGCAGGGGCTGGTCGAGCTCAAGGACAAGCTGGGGCCGATCAACTGGCAGTTCATGGGAACGAAGAAGTTCGATCCCGAGGATTTCGAGGCGTTCCTCAAGCTGCTGCCGCGCGAAGCGGGCAAGCTGCCGCTACGTCATGCGCTGGAGGTCCGGCACGACAGCTTCAAGGACAAGCGCTTCTACGATCTCTGCCGCAAGTACAATGCCGCGATCGTCTACGCCCACGACAAGGACTTTCCGGAGATCGACGAGCCCACAGCCGACTTCACCTATGCCCGTCTGATGCA
Source organism: Rhizobium sp. Q54 (assembly GCA_945903635.1). GTDB lineage: Bacteria > Pseudomonadota > Alphaproteobacteria > Reyranellales > Reyranellaceae > Reyranella. The sequence continues at coordinate 14,977 of CAMDOT010000051.1, forward strand.
GGCCGAGGAGAAGGTGAAGACGGGTTATAAGCCGGCCCAACTCGACACGTGGGCCAAGCGCGCCAAGGCCTGGGCGAAGAAGGGCGACGCCTTCGTCTACTTCATCTCCGGCGCCAAGGTGCGCAATCCGGCGGCGGCGCAGGAGCTGATCAAGAAGCTGGCGTGATCTGCCTCAGGAAGGTTCGCTCCTCCGACAGGATGAAGCGCTCGCGCTTGGCGAACTCGAAGTTGGCCACGCCCTCGGGGTCTTTCCGCAGTCTGGCGCGATAGGCCTCGTAGGACGCCAGGCTGTCGAACGAGATCAACGCCCAGCCGATGTTGTTGGTGCCTTCGTGCGGCATGAAATAGCCCCTGAGATCGCCACCGCAGCGCGGGATGATTTCTAGCCACTTCTGGCTGTAGCGCTCGAACAGTTCGAGCTTGAAGGGATCGAGAACATAGCGAATGAAAACAGTGACGGTCATGGCACGCCTCCCATTGGAAGGCACGACCATAAGCCCCACACGGCGGCTCATGCTTCGGCGGCTGCCGTAGCATTCGGTAGGGCCGGCCGTTTTCCCGATCCACCGCGGGATCGCCCTTGACTTGGGCAGGGCCGATGCCTAATCGTTAACTTTATGGTTAACTATCAAAGCCCCGTCCTCGACCGCACCTTCGCCGCCCTCGCCGATCCGACGCGCCGGGCACTCCTCGCCCGGCTCGACGCCCAGGGCGGCGTCTCGGTCAGCGATCTCGCCCGGCCGTTCCCGGTGTCACTGCCGGCCATCATGAAGCACCTCGACGTGCTCTCCGATGCCGGCCGGATCGCACGCAAGAAAGTCGGCCGGACCGTCACCTGTCAGCTCAAGGCCGAACCGATGGAGCAGGCGATGAACTGGCTGGCCAAATATGAGCGCTACTGGACGGAGCAGCTCGACCGCCTCGCCGCCTTCGTGGAGGACGACTCATGGCAAGCAAGCCCAGCCTCGCCCTCAAGCGCCGGCTCAAAGCGCCGCCCGAAAAAGTCTACGAAGCCTGGACCGTCCCGGAAAAAATGATCCAATGGTGGGGCGTCACCGATCATAAGAGAACGCCCATCGCCGAGGCCGACGTCCGGGTCGGCGGCCGTTTCCGCGTGCAGTTCTGGACACCCGACGGCGAACATCAAAGCGTGAGCGGCGTCTACCGCCAGGTCGTGCCGGCCGAGAGACTGGTCTTTTCCTGGGCGTGGCAAAGCACGCCGGAGCGTGAATCGCAGGTGACGGTGGATCTGAAACCCGACACCGACGGCACCCTTCTGACCCTGACGCACGAGCAGTTCTTCGACGAGAAGGCGCGCGACGGCCATCGTGGCGGATGGACCCAGGCGCTCGACAATCTGGAGCTTATGTTCGCATGACTCTCGATACCTCGACCCTGGAAGCCTGGCGCCATCCCGTGGCGATGAGCGATGCCGGCGCCCGCGCGGCGCTCTTCAACGGGCTGCCGGGCGACGTGGGCGGGCTGGCGAAGGTCGTCCAGGGCGTGATGATGCACCAGCATATCGCCTCGGCCTACGGCCTGGCCCTCACGCCCCAGCAGCACGCCGAGGCCCATGCAAGGGCGGTCGCCGACATCCTGGAGGGCATCGTCGGGCACGATCCGCGGCCGCTCACCGCCCAGCGGCCGGTCGAGGCGCGCCCGGTCGGCGTCTGCCGGCACTGCACCCTGCTGCATGTCGCCATGCTGCGCAGCCGCGGGATCGCCGCGCGGGCGCGCTGCGGCTTTGCCGCCTACTTCGTGAAGGACATGTTCATCGACCATTGGGTGACGGAATATTTCGACGAGGCGGCGCGCCGCTGGGTGCTGGTCGATGCCCAGCTCGATGCCCGCCAGCGCGAGCTTTTCAAGGTGACGTTCGATCCGCTCGACGTGCCGCGCGAGCAATTCCTGGTGGCGGGCGATGCCTGGCGGCGCTGCCGCGACGGCAAGGCCGAGCCCAAGGCCTTCGCCATCCTCGACATGTCTGGCCTGTGGCTGATCGCGGGCAACGTCATCCGCGACGTGGCGGCGCTCAACAACCGCGAGATGCTGCCGTGGGATATCTGGGGCGGCATGAGCCGGACCGACGACGAGATCGACCTTGGCTTCATCGACCGCCTGGCGGAGGTGAGCCGTGCGCCCGACGCCGATTCACAGGCGCTGCGAAGCGCCTACGACGACCTGCGCGTGGCGGTGCCGGCCACCGTCTTCAATGCGGTTTTGGGCCGGCCCGAGACCGTCTCCTCGCTTTCTCCTCCCCCCGATTCGCCCTAGACTGAGGCATTCGGAACGGTAGGAGGCATGGATGCCCGCACTCTCGCTGGATCACTGGAACGTCTACTGCAAGGACCTGAAGGCCACCGTGCGTTTCTATGAACGCTATGTCGGCCTGCGCGACGGCGATCGCCCGCCGTTCCCCTTCCCCGGCGCCTGGCTCTATGCCGGCGAAAAGGCGATCCTTCATCTGGTGTCGGAAACCGGCCGCAAGGATCACGGCGGCGGCGCCATCGACCACGTGGCGATCAACTGCGCCGACATCCGCGGCACAATCGACCAGATCAAGAAGGACAAGGTCCCGTTCGAGGTCCGCAAGGTCCCGGCGCGGCCGCTGCAGCAGGTCTTCCTGCACGATCCCGACGGCGTGATGATCGAGCTCAACTTCTGGAACGAAGCCGACGTGCCGGAGATCGACGCCTCGCGCACGATGCCCGGCGAACGCATGAAGAAGGCCAAGACAAAGGCGAAGGTCGCGGCCTGATGCGCCTTGCTGCCCTGGCGGTTCTGGTTGCAACGCTCGCCGTCGGCACCGCCCAGGCGCAGCAGCGCGAGACCATCTCGTTCGAAAGCCGCCAGAAGGGCCAGCCGGTCCAGGTGACGGCCGAAATCTACTGGCCGGCGGCGGCCGGCCCCGTGCCGGCGCTGGTGATCCATCACGGCAGCAGCGGCGTCACCGACGGGCGCGAAGGCCGGTTCGCCCGCGAGATCGTGGCGATGGGCGTGGCCGCCGTGGTGATCGATTCCTTCAAGCCACGCGGCGTGAGTTCGACGGTGCAGGACCAGTCCGCCGTCACCGGCCAGGATTTCAACCTCGATGCGCTGATGGTGCTGAAGGCGCTGGGCGCGAACGGCCGCATCAACCGGGCCAGGATCGGCATCACCGGCTTCTCCAAGGGCGGCACCTCGGCATTGATGGCGGCGCACGAAGCGCAGGTCGTGGCCGCCGGCATTCCCGCCGGCCTGCGCTATGCGCTGCACGTGCCGTTTTATCCGTCCTGCAGCGCGCAGTATTACCGGCCGCAGAGCACTGGCGCGCCGATCTACATGCTGCTGGGTGGCGCCGACACCTATGTCGGCTTCGAGCCCTGCCAGACCTACGGCGAGGCGATGCGCGCGGCCGGAGCGCGCGTCGAGGTGACGGTGTTCCCCAACGCCATGCACGGCTTCGACGGCGGCCGGGCCTATTTCGATCCGAAGGGCGAGAACTACGCCAAGTGCGTGTTCCAGCAGCAGGCCGACCGTTCGTGGATCGAGCGCGCGAGCGGCGTCATGACCATCGGTACCGACGGCCGGCCGATCCAGGGCGCGCTGGCCAAGGCGCTGGCAGTCTGCAGGACCCTCGGTACCAGCGGCGGACCGAACGATGCCGCCGCCCGGCAATCGATGGAAGACCTCAAGGGCTACGTGCGCCGCCACCTGCAAGGCGGCTGATTCGGGCGGGGTAACCCCCGCCCTTCAGTCGAGCGTCGGCGTCGCGCGGAGGCGGTCCCAGTAGTCGGCTGGCAACAGGTCACGGCCAGCCAGCAGGAAGCCGAGATAGACGCGCGTAGGCTTCAAGCCCTCCCCCACCTTCAAGGCCACATAGGTGATCGCCTCGACCGTTTCGCCGTTGTCCATCCGGACCACCGGCATCCGGCGCCGCTCGTAGTGACCGCTTGCCACACCCTCATGGATGTCGAGAATCTCGAAGCCCTCCGGCGGCAGGGCATTCAGCGTGCCGTAGACGACGTCGCCCGGGGCCGGGACGATGTTGCCGGCGCCCGTGCCAGGTGCTGCGCCGGCCCGCGTGACCTGCTTGTCGAAGGTGAGGCGCCAGCCGTCGAGCCGGCCGCCGACGCGTTCGCTGGCGGCGACGCCGCGTGGCGCAAGACGCTCATCGAACAGGCGGGCGGCGTCCATGTTGGAGCCGTAGGCAAAGTACCAGGGCATATGCGAGGCTCAGAAGTCGAGGCGGCCGTAGAGTTCGCCGAAGGGGACCATGACATGCTGGGCGTAGGCCGGCCTCTCCTGCAGACGCCGATACCAAGCCTCCACATTGAGCACGTTCGGCCGGTCGATCTCCAGCCCGTAATAGCGGTAGAGCGCGGTGCCCGCGGGGATGTCGGCCAGGCTAAAAGCATCGCCGCCAAGAAACGGCCGGTCGGCCAGGATGCGATCGAGCAGACGGAAGTGAGCGCTGCAGCGGCCGATACTGCGTGCCACGGCTGCGTTGTCGCGTCGGCCTTCGGGCGTGCGGTAAAAGCCCCAGAACACGCCCGTCAGGAAATCGGGTTGCAGCGTGGTCCCCGACCAATCCATCCACCGGTCGGCCAGCGAGCGTGTCGCGGCATCGGGCGACCAATATTGTTCGCCGCCGTGCCGTGCCGCCAGGTAGCGCAGGATGGCATGCGACTCCCAGACAACGACGCCGCCATCGTCGATGACCGGCACGCGGCCGTGCGGGTTCATGGCCCGGAACTCGGGTGTGTCGAGGCCACCATGGTCACCACCGGCCAGGATGTGCTCATGCGCCAGCCCCAGCTCGTCGACCAGCCACATCACCTTCTGCAGATTGAAGGAGCTTCGACGCCCCCAGACCCTCAACATTCCCGACACTCCTCCGATGGCGATCGACGACTGGCCTAGGCCAGTTTCCAAACCCGCACCCTATCCTCGTAGCCGCGGATCGCCATCGGGCCGAGATCGATCGCGCCGTCGGCCTCGACTCTCGCATGGACCTGATCGGACACGAGCAGGCACGAACCGGTCTCCTTGGTGAGCTGCTCGAGCCGCGCGGCGAGGTTCACCGTGTCGCCGATCGCCGTATATTCCTTGCGTCGCGGCGAGCCCACGGTGCCGGTCACCGCCTCGCCGATATGGATGCCGATGCCGATGCGCAGCACCTGCAAGGGGCGAACCTTGTTCCAGGCGTCGACTGCATCGAGCATGCCGCGCGCCGCCGCGAGTGCGTTGCGCGCCGCGGCCGGATCGTCGAGCGGTGCGCCGAACAGCGCCAGGAAGCCATCGCCCAGGAACTTGTTGATGATGCCATTGTTCCGGTCGACGACCTCGATCATGTCGGCGAAGAAGTCGTTGAGCAGCGCCACCGTCTCGGCGGCCGGCCGTGTGCGGGTCATCGCCGTGAAGCCTCGGATGTCGAGGAACAGAACGCACACGGTGCGCATCTCGCTCGGCGGTTCCGTCGAGGTGGCGAGCAGGCGGTCGACCACGGCGGGCGAGACATGCTGGCCGAACAGGTTGGTGACGCGGTCGCGTGCCGCCGTCACCGCGACCGAGAGTTCGAACTGCCGGCGCAGGCTGGCGGCCACGACGCCGGCGACGACGCCCGCCAACAGCAATATGAAGCTGCGGCTGAAATGGTACATCAGGGTCTCGTCCGGAACGCTGCCCCAGGGCACGATCGGCAGCAGCCAGAGGACGAGGATCATCTGCTGGACCGCCGCCACGACGCCGGTCCACAGCGACAGCCAGAAGTCGAGCCGAAGCGTCGAGAGCAGGATGAAGATGAAATAGAGCAGCGGCGGCCAGAAGCCGAACACGAGCTGCGGGTCCATATGAAGGGCCAACACCGTGATGATGACGCCGGGCAGGCTGGTCTCGATCAACGCATTGACGAAGCGGGCGGGCCGCGGGAAGTCCTTGTCCCTGGCCAGACGCCAGCGAAGGGCCGTCATTGCCACCAGTTCGTAGAGCAGGAATGGGCCGATACCGGCGAACGGCAGCCACCCCGCGATACCGCCCTTGAACATGCGCTGGTTGAGGTCGGTAAGCAGGTTGGTGGCGATCAGGGTTGTTGCCAGCAGGACCGCCAGGACGATCGCCAGGGCGCGCATGCGCTGCAGTTCGCTGCGCAGGATCTCGCGCCGGAGCGCGTCGTCGTAAAGATTTTGGGCGGGATCGTGGGCGGCCTTTGCCATCATGGGCGGCACGCTAGCCAGCCGGCGCGGGCTCCACAACGGTTGGCGGGAATGCTAGGAACGGGTCATGCCGATAAAGGAGATCGTCCGCGAGCTGCAGGGCAAGGCCACGAACCTGGCTCTGCGCGTGCCGATTTCCTGGGTCAACATCCTGGCCGGACCGCCTGTTTCGGTCGACGGCCGTACCCTCGACGGCCGCAGCCAATGGCTCCTGCAACTGCTCGCGCGCAACGGCCAGCCGCCGGTCGAGCAGACGAGCGTGGTCGAGGCGCGGGCCTCCTACGACGCCTTCATGCTCGAAATGGGCGGCAGCCGCGTGCCGATCGGCGAGCTCGTGGATCGCACCATCGCGGGCCATTCTTCCAAGGGAGGGGCCGGCCGGATACGCGTCAGGATCTACCGCCCCGCCGGCACGGTGGCGCGGCTGTTGCCGGCCATCCTCTACTTTCACGGCGGCGGCTGGGTGATGGGCGGCCTCGAAGGCTACGATCTGGTCTGCCGCTACATCTCGGCCCGCAGCGGCTGCGCCGTTGTCGCCGTCGACTACCGTCTGGCCCCGGAGCACAAATTCCCTGCCGCCATCGAGGATGCCGTTGCCGCTTTCCGCTGGCTGTCGGCCGATGCCGTGAGCCTCGGCATCGATCCGGCGCGCATCGTGGTGGCGGGCGATTCGGCGGGCGGCAATATCGCTGCCGTCGCGGCCCAGCTGCTGCGCGAAGAGCCACGCCCGCCCTGCCTGCAATGGCTGATGTTTCCCGCGACGAACCTCGCGTTCGACAGCCCCTCCTACAGGAGTTGCGGCGAGGGCTTCTTCGTGACCCGCGCCGCGATGGAGTGGTTTCGCGGCCACTACCTGAACAATCCGGCCGAGATCGAGGATCCCCGGGCCTCGCCGCTGCACGCAGCGGACCTCGCGGGCGTGGCGCCGGCGCTGATCTTCACCAACGGCATCGACCCGCTGCGCGATGAAGGCCACGCCTATGCCGACCGGCTGACCGCCGCGGGCGTAAAGACCTTCCACCGCGAGTTCGACTCGCTGATCCACGGCTTCATCGGCATGCGCGGCGCCATCCAGGCGGCGGCGCGGGCGATGGACGACATGGTGGCCGGACTGCGCCACGAGCTGGCGCAACTTGGGCGATGAGATGGGGACGATGAGATGGGAATGCCCGAAATGAACGACGACGACGCCCCTGACCTTGCTGCCACCGATCTGCGCGGCGAACGCTCGGGCCGGCGCGAGCAGAACAAGGCGGAGAACCGCACCGCGCTCCTGAAGGCGGCGCGCGCGGTGTTCGCCGAAATGGGATCGGGCGCGGCCAGCGTGCGCGACATCGTGCGCCGCACCGACCTCGCCTCGGGCCCCTTCTACAACTACTTCAAGGACAAGGACGAGATCTTCGAGGCCGTGGTGGGCGAACTGACGGGCGAACTGCTGAAGCGCCACCGCCTGGGCCGCGCCCAGGCACGCACCGCCGAGGAGTTCTTCCGCAAGCACTACGCGGTCTATTTCGACTTCATCGTCGAGGACCCCGAATTGCTGGCCATGGCGCAGAAGAATTTCACCGCCATCCGCACGCTGCTCGACAAGCCCGACGTGCGGGCGCTGGCACTGGCGCTGAACGAGGATATCCGCGCCGCCATCGCCCGGGACGTGCTGCCCAACGTCGACGTCTCCTATCTCGCGGCGTCGCTGGCCGGCGTCGCCTTCGAAGTCTCGGTTGTCATGGTCGCGCGCGATCCGGTCGATCCCGCGGGCGCCACGGAATTCGCGACCCGGCTGATGCTGGGTGGACTGCCTCATGTGCCGCGGCGGTGAGCGCAAAAACAGTTTCGGCCAGATGCTCTTTCGAACACCTGGCCGAACACGTCGTGTCTAAAAGACTCTAGGCGCCCTTCGCGATCGGGTTGCGCAGCACGCCGATCTTCTCGATCTCGATTTCGCAGACGTCGCCCGGCTTCAGCCAGTTCGGCGGCTTGCGCGCCATGGCCACGCCCGACGGCGTGCCGGTGATGATGACGTCGCCCGGCTCGAGCGTCATGACCTTGGTCAACTCGTGGATCAGGGTCGGCACGTCGAAGATCAGGTCGTCGGTGTTGCTGTCCTGCATGACCTCGCCGTTGACACGGGTCATGATGCGCAGCGGCGCGCCGCCCTTGGGCAGTTCGTCGGGCGTCACGATGTCGGGGCCGAAGCCGCCGGTGGCATCGAAGTTCTTGCCGAGCGTAAACTGGCCGCCCGACTTGCGCGGCCAGTCGCGGATCGAGCCGTCGTTGAAGCAGGCATAGCCGCCGATCACCTGTAGCGCCTTCGCCTTCGCCACATTGCGGCACTTCTTGGCGATGACGACGGCGAGCTCGGCCTCCCAGTCATACTGGTCGGAGTGGCTCGTCGACAGCATCTTGCCGTTGTGCGGCACCAGCGTGTTGTTGAAGCGCGTGAACACCACCGGATAGGGCGGGATCGGGTTGCCCGTCTCCTCGGCGTGCTTGCGGTAGTTGAGGCCGATGCACAGGATCTTGCCCGGGCTGGGAATCGGCGTCAGGTACTTGGCCGACTTCTCCGACACCACGGCACCGGCCTTGGGCTTGGCGCAAGCCTTGGCGACGGCTGCCTGGACCGCCTTGCCGCCGGCCAGGATCTCGACCACGGACTTCGGTCCGCGCGGCATCTGCTTGCTGAGATCGACGATCTTGCCGTCGCCCATCTTGACGCCGACGGCGGCCTTGCCGCCGCTCATGATTGTGCAAAGACGCATGGTTTCCCCCTTGGAATTTCGCCCGAATTACGGCCGGGGCGTAAACTCCTCCCTCCAGCACGAGTGGTCAAGCTTTGCTAGAATGCAGCATGCGTTTCCTGTTTCTCGCCCCGTTTCTCTTGGCCTCGATCGTCGTTGCAGCTCCCGCATCGGCCCAGCTGCTGGTCCCGCTCACCACGCCGGACGGCCGGGTCGCCTGCACCCAGGGTCTGACCGGCATCGGCCGCCCGTCGTCGTGGCAGGCGCTGGCCGATCCCGAAGGGCCGAGCGGCTGGGTGCTGACCGAGACCGCGGCCGACCCTACCGATTCGCGCTTCCCCCTCTGCATCAACGAGCAGGCGGTGCTGCGCGATATGGATGCCACGCTGCGCTTCAAGCCAGTGTCGGGGGTCCGTGAGCGCGTCGCCGGCTTCATCTTCCGGGCCCAGAGCGCCAATGACTATTACGTCGTCCGGGCGAGCGCGCTCGACAACTCGGTGCGGCTCTACCGCATGGAGAAGGGCAAGCGGCGGGGGATCGGCGGCAAGGAGGTCCCGGTCGAGAGCGGCAAATGGCATTCGCTCCGCGTGGTCGTGGTCGCCGACCGCTTCGAAGTGATGCTGGATGGCACGTCGCTGTTCAGCGCCACCGACCGCACGCTGCCCCAGGCCGGTCCCATGGGTGTCTGGAGCCAGGCCGACAGCGTCACCTACTACGGCTCGCTGCTGGTCAATCCAACGCAGCGCTGACTTTGTGCTGGACCGTTTCAGGAGGTGAGAGATGACTCGTAGGGCCACTTGCTGCTGCGGCCAATGCACGATCGACGTCGACGGCGAACCCGAGATCAACGGCGTATGTCACTGCCTCAACTGCAAGAAGCGCACCGGCAGCGCTTTCGGCTGGTCGGCCTATTTTGCGGACAGCCAGATCAGGAACAGGCGGGGCGACGTCGCCGTCTATGCGATCGGCGGGGCAAAAACCCAGAAAAGATGGTTCTGCAGGAATTGCGGGTCGACACTTTTCTGGAAGGCCGCCGCCAGGCCCGGACTTACCGGCGTTGCCGGCGGCTGTTTTGCCGACATCCCCCTCGACGCGCCGTCCGTCACCGTGTCGAACGACGGCCGATGCGCCTGGGTCGGCTTGCCCGAGGAGTGGCGAAGGTCGTTCTAGGCTGAATTATCCGCGCCGCGCGTCAAGGAGGGCGCGGGCCAGCTCGACGAAGCCGGCGCCCGAGCGCGCCGCCGTCACCCAGCGCGGCTGATGTTCCAGGCGGCCGGTGAAGTCGCCCACGTTGGCCATGCCGACGGCGTTGGGGAAATAGCCGAACATCGGCGAATCGTTGGGCGAGTCGCCCGCGAACAGGTAGTGCTCGCGCCCGACATCGAGATCGACACCGAACAGCTCGCCCATCATCAGCCGGCTGGTCGTGAGCTTGTCGTAGTCGCCGAACCAGCCGTTGACGTGGATCGAACTCACCTTGGCGTGCGCGCCCTGGCGCTCGAAAATCGCCACGATGCGCTGGATGTCGGCCGGCGCCAGTGGCGGCACGTCCTCGCGGAAATCGACGGCGAGATCGGCCACGCGATAGGGCTGGTCCGAGGCGATGCCGGCGCCCGGCACCTCGCGCAACACCTTGACGCGGATCAGGTCGAGCCGGCGGCGACCCTCTTCCCGCTCGGCCTCCGACTGGATGAAGCGGGTACGGAGCTTTCCTTCAGCCCGGTCGTGCCACATCCAGAAGGCACCGTTCTCGCCCACCACGGCATCGACCGGCCAGAAGCGGGCGATATGGTCGCACCAGCCGGCCGGCCGGCCCGTGACCGGAACCACCAGCAGTCCGGCCTTCTTCAGCGCCTCCAGCGCGCCGTAGGCGTCGGCGGTGAGGCTGCCCTCGGTGGACACGGTTTCGTCGATGTCGGTCAGCACGCCTTTGACGGCGGCCAGGGTAGCGCGGGGACAGGCCGCAAGCGGGATCATCATGGTGGGACACTTCTTAACATGGCGTCGGGCGCACTTCGGGGCTAAAAGCCCGCACATGATCCCACGCTATTCCCGGCCGCAAATGGCGGCCATCTGGGCACCCGAAAACCGCTTCCGCATCTGGTTCGAGATCGAGGCGCACGCCTGCGACGCCATGGCCGAACTGGGCATCATGCCCAAAGCCTCCGCCAAGGCGATCTGGGACGGCGGCGCCAAGGCGATGGCCGCCCTCGAGGCCGATCCCAAGGGCGAGGTCGAGAAGATCGACGCCATCGAGCGGGTGACCAAGCACGACGTGATCGCCTTCCTCACCTGGCTGGGCGAGTTCATCGGCCCGGAATCGCGCTTCGTGCATCAGGGTCTGACCTCGTCCGACATCCTCGACACCAGCTTCGCCATCCAGCTCACCCAGGCGGCCGATATCCTGCTGGCCGATCTCGACAAGCTGCTGGCGGCGCTCAAGAAGCGCGCGCTGGAACACAAGGACACGCTCACGATCGGCCGCAGCCACGCCATCCATGCCGAGCCCACGACCTTCGGCGTGAAGCTCGCCGGCCACTACGCCGCCTTCGCCCGCAACCGCGCCCGCCTGGTGACGGCACGCGCCGAGATCGCCACCTGCGCCATCTCCGGCCCGGTCGGCACCTTCGCCAACGTCGATCCGCGGATCGAGGAGCATGTGGCGAAGAAGCTCGGCCTCGCGATCGAACCCGTGTCCACGCAGGTCATCCCGCGCGACCGCCACGCCGCGTTCTTTGCGGCGCTAGGCGTCTGCGCCTCCTCGATCGAGAACCTCGCCACCGAGATCCGCCACCTGCAGCGCACCGAGGTGCGCGAGGCGGAGGAGTTCTTCTCGCCCGGTCAAAAGGGCAGCTCCTCGATGCCGCACAAGCGCAACCCGGTGCTGACCGAGAACGTGACCGGGCTCGCCCGCCTGGTGCGTGGCGCCGTCATGCCGGCGCTCGAGAACGTGACGCTGTGGCACGAGCGCGACATCTCGCACTCCTCGACCGAACGCTTCATCGCGCCCGACGCCACCGGCACGCTCGACTTCGCGCTCAACCGGATCGCCGGCGTCGTCGAACAGCTCGTGGTTTATGCCGACCGCATGAAGGCCAATCTCGATTCACTGGGTGGCCTGGTGTTCTCGCAGCGCATCCTGCTGGCGCTGACGCAAAAGGGCATGAGCCGCGAGGCTTCGTATGCCGCCGTCCAGCGCAATGCGATGGAGGCGTGGCGCGGCAATGCCTCGCTGCTGGCATTGTGCCGCGCCGACAAGGAAGTCGGTGAATTCCTGTCCGACGACGAACTCACGGCGCTGTTCGACATGGGCTATCACACCAAGCACGTCGACACGATCTTCAAGCGCGTGTTCGGCTGACCCTTTGGGGACTAACGGGCAGTCAGAGGGAGACGCCTAGTGCGTCTCCGTCATGACCTGCTTCTTGGCTTCCTCGACCAGCCGCTCCGACTGCTTGCGGACGGTGTGTTCCTCGGTCGGCTTGCCGGCAGCGGCGAGGTCCTTGACCAGCTTGGCCATGACATCGGAATCGCCCGGCTTCTCGAAATCCGCCATGACGACTTCCTTGGCATAGGCCTCAGCATCCGCCCCGCTCTTGCCCATCAGGCCGGCGGCCCATAGGCCCAGAAGCTTGTTCCTGCGGGCGTTGACCTTGAACTGGATCTCCTGATCCTTTTCGAACTTCTTTTCGAAGGCTTTCTCGCGATCGTCGAAACTGGTCATGGCCGCTCCGGGTTGGGCTCGTCGCGCCGGTATATAGCGACGACGACACGGTCTTTCCACCCCGCCTTGGCGGTGGCAAAGTCCCGCGCCCCGCGGAGGAAGCCAAGGCATGTCATTGGAAGGACTGAAAGACTGGGTCGGCCGGACCCAGACCGTGGAGGATCTCGCGGCCCCCTTCCCCGTGCGGGCGCTGGCCGCCACCTTCGACGAGAACGATCCCGACCCGCAAAACGGCGACGCCCTGCCGCCGCTTTGGCACTGGCTCTATTTCCTCGATACCGCGCCGCAATCCAAGATCGGCGGCGACGGCCATGCGGAGCGCGGCGATTTCCTGCCGCCGGTGCCGCTGCCCCGGCGCATGTGGGCCGGCAGCCGGTTCAGCTTCGACGGCGAACCGGTGCGTGTCGGCGAGGCGATCACGCGCACCTCGCGCATCAAGTCGGTGGAGCCCAAGACCGGGTCGACCGGCAGCATGGTGTTCGTCACCGTCCAGCACACGATATCGGGGCCGCGTGGCCTATCATTCGTCGAGGAACACGACATCGTCTATCGCGAGGCAGCGAAGCCCGGCGAGAAGCCCAAGGACCCGCGGCCGGCGCCGACCGATGCCACCTGGACCAGGACCATCGTGCCCGACCCCGTGCTGCTGTTCCGCTTCTCGGCGCTCACCTTCAACGGCCATCGCATCCATTACGACCAGCCCTACGTCACCGGGGTCGAAGGTTATCCCGGGCTGATCGTGCACGGCCCGCTGCTCGGTATGCTGCAGATCGAGTTGGCGCGCCGGACTCACCCGGATAAGGTCGCCAGGAGTTTCGAGTTCCGCGCACTCTCGCCGGTGTTTTCGGGTCCGGCCTTCTCGGTGCAGGCCCGCAGCGAAGCTGACGGCTCGGTAACGACCTGGATCGCCGATCCCAAAGGCGGCCTGGCACAGCAGGGAAAGGCGACGTTTCGATGACCAAGCATCTCCACCATCGCGGCTGCGGCTGTCTTCAGGCACTTTCTCGCCGCCATGTTTTTGGCCTCGGCCTCGGCGCCGCCGTCGCTTCGACCACCCTGCCGGCGCTGGCTGTCGACGAAGGCTACGAGGCGATGCTGATGAAATGCATCGACCCGCGCTTCACCACCGACACCTGGAAGTACATGACCGGCCGCGGCTGGCAGAACAAGTACAGCCAGTTCAACATCGCCGGCGGCCCGATTGCGGCGGTGGCACCGGTTTTCCAGGAATGGCGCGCAGCCTGGGAGGCCAACCTCGACATCTCCGTACAGCTTCACAACGTGAAGCGCCTGATCGGCATGACGCATCGCGATTGCGGCGCCGCCGCCGTCGCCTACGGCGACCGCATCAAGACCGACAAGGCCTTTGAGACCGAGATGCTGAGCCAGGCGCTGCGTGCCTTCCGCGACCAGGCGAAGAAGCGTCAACCCCAGCTCATCGTCGAACTCGGCATCATGGACCTGAACGGCGCCCTCGAGCCTGTCACCTGACGCAGAGCTGACGGAACCATCGTTCGTGCCCGACTCGTCCCTCCCCGCCCCGCGGCTTGCTGGTGCCGCACTGGAGCGCCAGCTTGCCCTGCAGCGGTCGCGGCGACCCGCCAACCCGCTGCTCTCGCTCGTGATCCCGGTGTTCGACGAGGAAGACTCGATCGACCTCTTCATCGATACCGTCGTGCCGATCCTGGAGCGCGACCGGTTGCGCTACGAGTTCGTCTTCGTGAACGACGGCTCGCAGGATGACACGCTCTCCCGCCTGATCGGCCGAAGTGTCACCGACCGTCATATCAGGATCGTCAATCTGTCGCGCAACTTCGGCAAGGAGGCCGCCCTCACCGCCGGCATCGACCATGCCAAGGGCGATGTCCTCATTCCAATGGACATCGACCTGCAGGATCCACCCGACCTGATCGGGCGGTTCATGGAGCGCTGGCGCGAGGGCTACGACATCGCCTACGGCGTGCGCACGGCGCGCCACACCGACACGGCCGCCAAGCGCATGTCGGCCGGCTCGTTCTATTGGGTGTTCAATGCGATGTCGCCGGTGCGCATCCCGCCCAACGTCGGCGATTTCCGCCTGGTCGACCGGCGCGCCGCCGAAGTGCTGCGCCAGCTTCCCGAACGCAACCGCTTCATGAAGGGCCTGTTCGCCTGGGTCGGCTTCAATTCGATCGGCGTGCCCTACGAGCGGCCGGAGCGCGCCGCCGGCACCACCAAGTTCAATTACTGGCGGCTGTGGAACTTCGCGCTGGACGGCGTGGTGAGCTTCTCGACCGCGCCGCTGCGCGCCTGGTTCTATGTCGGCGTGGTGATCGCGGCCATCGCCGTCTTCTATGCGATCTTCATCATCACCCGCGTGCTGATCCTGGGCATCGACACGCCGGGCTACGCCTCGCTGCTGATCGCCGTGTTGCTGATGGGCGCCATCCAGCTGCTGTCGCTCGGCATCATCGGCGAGTACCTCGGGCGGCTGTTCCTCGAGGTCAAGGGACGGCCGATCTACATCGTCGAGGGGGTCTACGAGGACGGGGCCGACGCGCCGCCCAAGGCCTGACGGCGAGCGATGGATCTCAAGGAAGAGGACATCCTCGGCGCCGATATCGGACGGCACTGGTATTACCGATCGAAGGCGGCAGCACTGCGCCGCGCCGTGGCCGGGCTGCGGCCGAGACACCTGCTCGACGTCGGCGCGGGCTCGGGCTTCTTCTCCCGCCACCTGCTGGCCGCGACATCGGCCGAAAGCGCGCTCTGTGTCGATACCGGCTACGCCCGCGACCGCGACGACAGCGTCGCCGGCAAGCCGGTGCGCTATCGCCGCGACACCGGCCCGACCGACTGCGATCTCGTGCTGATGATGGATGTGCTGGAGCATGTCGATGACGACCGCGGCCTCGCCCGCCACTACGTCTCGAAGGTGCCATCGGGCGCGCATTTCCTGGTGACGGTTCCGGCCTTCACCTTCCTGTGGAGCGGCCACGACGTCTTCCTCGAACATAAGCGGCGCTATCGCCTCCCCGAGATCGAGGCCACGCTCCGCGAGTCGGGCCTCGAGATCGTGCGTGGCGCCTATTTCTTCGGGCTGGTGTTTCCACTGGCGGCGGCGGTGCGGTTGGCCAGCCGCGGCGAGAGTGAACGGCGCAGCAGCCTCAAGCGGCACGGCGCCTTCACGAATGGCGTCCTGACGGCAATCTGCGCAGCAGAGCTGCCGCTGTTTCCCCATAACCGTCTCGCTGGTCTCACGGCCTTCGTGTTGGCGAGGAAGCCATAGTCTTCCGGACCGCGGGCCTCCAGGCCCGCTTCAGATTCGTGAGCGGGCCTG
>CAMDOT010000052.1 GCA_945903635.1 Rhizobium sp. Q54
TGCTGGGCGATGGTGTCGGCGAGCTGCGGCAGGAACGAATATCCCGTGGGCTTGCTGAGGCCCGGCACGACGGCGGCGTAGCCGAAGCAGAGATGGACCACCGTGGGCACGGTGATGCCTTTTAGCGCCCGATTGATCACCTTCACCGCATAGCGGCTGGCCTCCTCGGGATTGTTGCGCAGCCACGGCTCGTCGAGCTGGATCACGTCGGCGCCGGCCTTGACCAGGTCGTGCGCCTCCTCGTTCACCGCCGCGGCGTAGTCCATGCACATCGCCTCGGCGTCCTTGTAGAACTCGTCCTTGACCTGCTGGCCCATGGTGAAGGGGCCGGGCAGGGTGATCTTGGCCGGACGGTCGGTGTTGGCGCGCAGGAACTGCATGTCGCGCAGCTCCACGGGCCGCGTGCGCCGGAGCTTGCCGACGACGCGCGGCACCGGCGTCTTCTGGCCCGATCGCGTCATCACGTAGCCGGGGTTCTCCTGGTCGATGCCGTCAAGCGCCGTGGCGAAATGGTTGGAATAGCTTTCGCGCCGCATCTCGCCATCGGTGATGATGTCGATGCCGGCCCGCTCCATGTCGCGGATGGCGAGCAGCGTGGCGTCGTCCTGGGCCTGCTGCAGATAGGCCTCCGGCACGCGCCAGATCTCCTTCAGGCGCGTGCGCGGCACAACCTTCGATAGCATCTCGCGGTTCACCAGCCAGTCGGGCTGCGGGTAGCTGCCGACGACGGTGGTCTGCAACAGGGGTTCAGCCATGGGTACGCTCCTTGGACTAGACCGGCGCGGGCGCCGGCAGGGTGGATGCCTGGGCTGTCGGCGCGCCGCGTTCGCGGCGGCCGGCGGTCTGCCAGACAAGGGTGTGCCGCTCGACGGTGCGGGCGAGCAGGTCGAACATGATCGACAGCACCAGGATCATCAGGATCGCGGCGAAGACGTGCGGACTGTCGAGGATGGTGCGGTAGCGCGAGACCAGGTAGCCAATTCCGGCCGACGCCGTCAGCATCTCGGAGACGACGACGCCAATGATGGTGAGCGCACCACCCAACCTCAATCCGGTCAGCACGGTCGGGATCGAGGCCGGGATAATCACGCGGGTGATCTGCTGGACGAGCGTGGCACCCATGCTGCGCGCGGCCAACAGGTACTGCGGGTCGATGGTGCGGATGCCGGCCGCGGTCGACAGCATGACCGGGAAGAAACCGTAGATACCGGCAAAGGCGATCTTGGATTCCGAGCCGATGCCGAACCAGGCGGTGAAGATCGGGTAGAGGATCACGATCGGCACGGCGTAGAGGCTGGAGAAGACCGGCAGCATGATGTTGCGTAGCGTGGCGATGCCGCCCACCACCGCGCCGGTCAGGATGCCGGCGCCGCAGGCGATCACCATGGCGACGCCGACCTCGTAGAGGGTGACGACGAGGGCCTCGGCGTACTCCACTCGGTCGATCCACAGCACCGTCAGCGTCTTCGACAGCGACGGCAGGAACAGCTCGGGAATAATCTTGGTGCTGGGCATCACCTCCCAGAACACGAGTAGCGCCACCAGGAGTCCCCAGCGCACGGTCGAGGGCTTGGGCCAGCGCATCGCGGGCCTCACGGCGCCTTGCGGATCTGCTGCCAGATCCGTTCGCGCAGCTGGCCGAAAGTGTCGGTGGCCATCATCTCGTAGGTCCGCGGCCGCGGCAGCGTGACTTCGATGCGATCGATGATGCGGCCGGGCCGGGCCGACATCACCAGCACCTCGTCGGCAAGGTAGACGGCCTCGGTTAGGCTGTGGGTGATGAATACCACGGTCTTGCGCGTGGTCGACCAGATGCGCAGCAGCTCGTGGCCCATGGTCATGCGCGTCTGCTCGTCGAGCGCCGCGAAAGGTTCGTCCATCAGCAGCACCGGTGGGTCCTGCACCAGGCCGCGGGCGATCGACACGCGCTGCTTCATGCCCCCGGACAATTCGTGCGGATAGCGGCCGCCAAAGCCGTCGAGGCCGACCAGCGACAGCATCTCCTCGGCCCGGCGGCGGCGGTCGTCGCGCGGCGCGCCGCGTAGCGCCAGCGGAAACTCGACATTGTCGAGTGCCGTCAGCCAGGGGAACAGGCTCGCTTCCTGGAAGACGACGCCGACCCGCTCCGGATCCGGCTCGGAGATCGGCTTGCCGGCGCACAGGATCGTGCCCTCGGTCTGATGGCGCAGCCCCGCCAGCATCATCAGCAACGAGGTCTTGCCACAGCCGCTGGGTCCGACGATGACCACGAACTTGCCGGCCTCGACGCCGATGGTGATGTCCTCGAGCGCCGGCACGCCGCCCTCGGCGCCGGCATAGACGTGGCTCAAGCGGTCGACGGCGATCGCGCTCATGTCCGCCACGTTGAAAAGCGGGCTTCGAGATGGCGAACCACCTCGTTGAACAGGATGGCGACGGTGGCCAACAGGATCACGCCCGCGAAAAGCTGCGGCATCTGGAAATTCTCTCCCCAATTGGCGATCAGATGCCCGATCCCGGTGCGCGACGCGTACATCTCGGCGATCATGACGCCGGTGAAGTTGAAGATCATGGAAATCCGCAGTGTCTCCAGCAGCACCGGCATCATGCTGGGCACGTAGATGCGCAGCAGGATCTGGGTGCGCGTGGCGCCACAGGAGCGGGCGACCAAGACATGGTCGGCCTTCACCGATTCGACGGCGGCGGTGGCGCTCATGATGACGATGAAGACGGTCGAGAAGGCGGCGTAGGCCACCTTCTGCTGGAAGCCGATGCCGAAGATCAGAATGAACATCGGCAGGAAGATCGATTTCGGCACGCTGAAAACGTAGAACAGCATGGGCTTGAAGATCTCGCCGAAATACTCGTTCTCGGCCGCCAGCACGCCAATCGCGGCGCCCAGCGGCACCGCGATCACGAACGCCAGCACGACCTCGGATGCCGTGACTACAATGGCCTCGTGGACCTGTGACCGGCCGAGAAGCTGGCCCAGCATCGCCAGCACATCGCCAAGCGGCGGCAGCAGCCGAGCGTCGACGATGCCGGAGCTCGGCAGCAGTTGCCACGCAGCCGCAACGGCCGCCAGCAAGGCCAGCCGGAAAGCGACGATCTGTGCCTGACTCACGCGGCGCTCATGCCTTGGTCGGCACCGGCTTGAAGGTTTCGACGTAGATCTGCTCGACGGGTGCCAGGTCCTTCATGCCGATCATGGCGCCCATGTCGAGTGCGAGCTGCAGCCATTCCTTCTTGAACACGCCATCCCGGGATAGCTTCTTGATGTTGCCATCGAGTTCGGCGGCCGCGATCGGGTCGGAGATCTCATCGATCTCGGCAATCAGCTTGACCGCAGTGTCGCGATTCTTGTCGTCGTCGAGGTAGGCCAGGCCGCCGTAGATGGCGTTCAGTGCCTTCTGTACGGCAGCGGGCCGGTCCTTGATGATCTTGTCGGTGGCGATCCAGCTTGCCGTCGAGTGCGGTGGCACCTCGGCGCCGAAGTCTAGGATCGAGCGCGCTTCCTTGGCCTGCATCACCTTGTAGGTGAGAGGGGAGTAGAGGACCGTGGCGTCGATGTTGCCCGACAGCAGGTTGGGCACCAGGCCGCCGCCGCCCAGCGGCACGCGGGTGAACTGGACCTTCTTCGCGTTCGTGGTCCACAGAGCAAGGATGTCCGAACCCGAGCCGGCCGAAGTAATGCCGACCTTCTTGCCGGCGAGATCCTCGACCTTTGTCACCTTGGAGTCGGGCTTCACGACCAGATACCAGCCGTAATAGCCGTTCGAGCCATTGGCGACGCACTTCACGTTGACGCCCTTCTTGATGCCGGCGGCGACGCTGGAGGAGGAGTTCAGGATCAGGTCGGCGGCACCCGCTGCGATCGCCTCGAATCCTTCGGCACCGCCGCGGTAGATTGTGAGTTCGCAGTCGACGCCGGCTTTGTCGAACAGTTTCTGCCGGAGCGCCGTCTCGCAAACGATGGTCGGCCAATAGGTCTTGGTCGGCACGCCGATGCGGATCTTCTCCTTCGCCTGGGCGATGGCAAAACGGGGCAAGGTCGTGCTGGCGGCAACGCCGGCCAGCACTGCACGGCGCGAGGTCTTGAGCATCAATTTCCTCCGGTTGTTCGTTAAGGAGATCGTAGCGCCTTATTGCAGCTTGATGTCGGCCTTCTTGGCCAACACTGCGTTTTCCTTGACCTCGCGCGCGACGATCGCGTCGAGCTCGGCCGGCATGGTCGGCGAAGAGTCGGTGCCGAGCGCGGCCAACCGTTCCTTGACCTCGGGCGAGTCGAGCGCCTTCTTCACTTCGGCATTGAGCTTGGCGATCACCGCCGGCGGCGTGCCGGCCGGCGCGAACAGACCGACCCAGAAATTGTAGCCGCTGTCCTTGAAGCCCTGTTCCTCGGTGGTCGCAAGGTCGGGCAGCACCGACGAGCGCTTGGGGCTGCCGTTGGCCAGGGCCACCACGCGGCCGTCGCGGATTAGCGGAAGGGCGGCGATTATCGGGCAGAAATAAATGTCGGTGCGGCCGTTCATCGTGTCGCCCAGCGCCTCGGGCGTGCCTTTGTAGGGAACGTGCACCGTGTCGATGCCGGCCGCGAGCTTGAATTTCTCGGCGTTCATGTGGGTGCCGCTGCCGGTGCCGGCGGTCGCGTAGGTGAGCTTGCCCGGCGCCGCTTTCGCAGCCTTCACGTAGTCGGCCGCGGTCTTCCAGCCCTTCGACGGCGAGGCGACCATGATGTTGGGCTGCACGGCCAGCAGGCTGACCCCCGGCAGATCCTTCACCGTGTCATAGGGCATGGTGGGATAGATCGCGGCATTGACCGTGTGCGCCGAGGAGTTGGCGAGCAGCGTGTAGCCGTCGGGGGCAGCCTTCGCGACCTGGTTCGCGCCGATCGTGCCGCCGGCACCCGGCTTGTTGTCGACGATGACCGTCTGGCCCAGGTTCTTGGACATGACCGCCGCCAGGGCGCGTGCCGTAACATCGGTGGCGCTGCCCGCGGTGAAGGGCACGATGATGTTGATCTGTTTGGTGGGGTAGTTCTGCGCCGAGGCGGGCAGGGCGGCGAGCGCGACTGCAAGCGCAAGTGCGATCAGGCGTGTCATGAATATCCTCCCATTATGTCGCCGCTATTTCGCAGCTGACGCTTTTTACTTTGAGCCCCGACAAGATACGCTCGCCCGACGCCGCCAGCTTGGCGCGCAGGCTAGCGATATCGGGCCACGCGAGCTTACCATTGCGCTTGGCGAAGCGGCCAGCAACCAGCACGTCGCGCACCCGGGCGCCCGAGCCCTGCATGACCACAGTGGCCATGGGGTCGTGCACGGGCCACATGGCAAGCGGTCCCAGCGACATGACCGCAATATCGGCCTGTTTGCCCGGCGCCAGGCTGCCGATCCGATCGGCCATACCCAGCATCGCCGCACCCCGGGTAGTGATCCAGTCGAATGCTTCGGCCGCCGGCACGGTCGAGGTCGCGGGAATGCCACCGCTCCGGGTCCGTTCCGCGGCGTTGTCGAGGGCGCGCTGCGAGGCCAACGCCATGCGGGCTACCGTGAACATGTCGCCGCTGATCGCCGATTCGAGATCGACGCCGACCGAGGGCGCGGAACCCAGCGCGCGCAGGCGGCCGGTGATGGGATGGCCGTGGCCTTGCGCCATCTCGTTCTCCGGCGTGATCGAGAAGCTCACGCCTGCTTCGACAAAGGCCCGGAGCTGGGCATCGGTGAGGTTGTTGCCGTGCACGATGTTGATGTGTGGACCGACCAGACCGCGCGCCATCAAGGTCTCCCAGCCGCCCGGCGTTTTGGCCTCACCGCCACCCTGGTGCATCGACGCGACCATGCCCAGCTCGCGGGCGAGAGCGAAATCGTGGGCGCTCACTTCCAGCGTGGAATAGTGTGGCCCGAGCACCGCCATGCCGAGCGTGACCAGCGCACTGCGGTCGGCGAGCGGGCCTTTCAGCAGCCGCTCGATTTCCTTGCGCGGGTGAGGGACCTCGGAGAAATGCGGCTCGCCGGGCTTGGGATCGGGTTTGGGCGAACCGTGAAAGAAGGCGGCGCGAATGCCGCTCTCCTTGAGGCCGGTGATGCCCGCGTCGGTATGCTCGGGTGTCGGGTTGTTGTGGCACCAGTCGACCAGGGTGGTGACGCCATGGTCGAGCTGATTCAGTGCGCCGGCCAGAGTCGCGACATGGATATCGTCGGGGGTGAACACGGTGGCGAGGCCCGCATGCACGTGACGGAAATATTCCAGCAGGGTCCAGTTGGCCGCCACCGAGCGCAGCGCCGTCTGCCAGGTGTGCATGTGGGCGTTGATCAGGCCCGGCAGCACGAAATGACCGGCACAATCGACTGTCTCGGCGTCACCGGCCGCGATCGATGGCGCGACGGCGGCGATGCGTCCGTCCTCGATCAGCACGTCGCCGCAGGGCAAGACGCCCAGCGCCGGGTCCTGGGTGGCGACGATGCCGGATTTCAGCAGCAACTTCGGCATGGCTATTTCAGCCCGTCGCTTACCTCGACATTCTCGGATTTGAGCGTCATGCCGGCGGCCCGCGCGAGCTCGAGCAGCAGCACGGAGAAATCGACATCGCCAGGATGCTGATGCGACAGCGACAGGATCGAGTCGCGCGTGACCGAGGCGGTCGGCATCATCACGCCGAAGGATTTGGCGGCGCCCATGCCCAGTTCCATGTCCTTCAGCAGCAGCTTGGGCGTGAAGGTGGTGGTGAAGTCGAGGTTCACCAGCGCCGGTGTCTTGTACTTGGTGTACATCGAGCCGAGCACGCTCTGGTTGATCGATTCCAGGAACACATGGCGCGGGATGCCGGCCTTTTCGGCCAGCAGGGTGATCTCGCACAACGACTGGATGATGACACCGAACATGGTGTTGTGCGCGATCTTCCAGATGCGCGAGAGCTCGCCCTCGCCGACATACATGGCGGAGCGGCCGAGCGCCGAGAGCAGGGGCTCGACGGCGTCGTATTCGGCCTTGGGCCCCGACGCCACGACCAGCAGCTTGCCGGCCTTGGCGACCTTGGCGTTGCCGGAGACCGGCGCACTCAAATAGGCCACACCGGCCTCGGTCAGGCTCTTGCGGATCTCGGCCGAACCGGAATCGGAGATCGACGACATGTCGACGACGCGCTTGGGCCGGGCGTTGCCCGACAGCACGCCGCCTTTACCGAACAGGATGTCCTTCAGGTCGTCGGTGGTCGACACCATGGTGAAGACGGTGGCGCAATGGGCCATCGCCATCTTGTCCGTGACGACCTCGGCGCCGATCTGGGCCAGCGGATCGGCCTTCGACGCGGTGCGGTTCCAGACCGAGACGCCGTGGCCGGCCTTGACCAGGCGGGCGGCCATCGCCTCACCCATGCGGCCGAGGCCGATCCAGCCGATCGAATGCGATGCTTTGCTGCTCATATCGATGGAACCTCGGGATTCAATTGGTCCGCAGTTTGGAGTTGCATCACGATGCTGTCCACGACCTAGGCGGCCTGAGGATCAATTGGCACGACGACTCCCTCGGCCGCCTCGATCACCTCGCCGGCATCGAGGCAGAGATCCTCACGATTGCGCATCGACATGATCTGGACGCCGGTGCGCAACTTGCCGTGGCTGCCGACCGGAACGGCGAGGCCGGGCAGGCCGAGCAGCGGGGCGAGCAGGGCGGGGCGCATCGCTTCCAGCACCTGCGCCTGACCGTCGCGGGTGATGTCGGCCACTTGCTTGGGTGGCAGGTCGGCCAGCGTGGGCAGGATCACCAGCGGCCACTGCTGGAAGAAGGTCATCCAGCGGAACAGCAGGCTTTCGCGCTCGGTGAGGGCGGCGACATAGGTCGCGAGGTCGACCGGCTTGTGAATGTCGAGCCAGCCCCGCATGGCGGCGATGCCGTCGGGGTCGCCCATCTTCTGCATCGTTGGCCACAGGCCGCCAATCACGTCGGTGACACAGATCTCATGCCAGAGTTCGACACCGCGTTCGATGTCGGGCGGCAGCACCTCCTCGACGACGTAGCCCGCGGCCTTCAAGTGCTTACCGGCCTGGCGCACCGCCGCGACCTGCGCCGGATGGTTCTTGCCGCCCGGCACCTCGGGCACGATCGCGACCTTGATCGGCCGCGCCGGCGGCGGGCCCTGCATCGGTACGTCGTTCCATCGCCAGTCGCGGCGGTCGCCGCGCGCCATCACCTCGAGCGCCAGGCGGGCGTCGCGCACCGTGCGCGTATGCGGGCCTTGCACCGCCATCAGCACGGCGCCGATCGGCCGTCCCGTTGCCGCCGCGGTGGGATTGAAGGACGGGATGCGGGCGAAGCCCGTACGCAGGCCGACCACGCCGTTGCAGTAGGCGGGGATGCGCACCGAGCCGCCGATGTCGTTGCCGTGCGCGATCGGACCGATGCCGGTGGCGACGGCGGCGCCTGCACCGCCGCTCGAGCCGCCCGGAGTCACCGAGGGGTCGCGCGGATTGAGCGTGCGGCCGTGCAGGGCATTGTCGGTGAAGATGCGCATGGAGAAGGCCGGCGCATTGGTGCGGCCGACGATGATGGCGCCGGCGTGCTTGAGGTTGGCGACGACGGGGCTGTCTTCCTTGGCGATGAGGTCCTTCAGCGGGATGACGCCGTTGTCGGTCGGCAAGCCCGCCTGGTCGACGTTGATCTTGGTCGTGACCGGCACGCCATGCAGCGGCGGCAACGCATGGCCGCGGGCGCGGGCGGCATCGGCGGTCTCGGCCTGGGCGCGGGCGTCGTCTTCCAGCACGCGCACCACGGCATTGATCGCCGGATTGACCTTGTGCAGGCGCGCCAGCACCGAATCGACGGCTTCGCGGGCCGAGGCCTGCCCGGTGCGGATGAGGCGCGCCAGGTCGGTCGCGTCGTATTGCCAGAGGTCCATGAACGCTTCTCCTTCAATCGGCGCAGCGTCCCGGAGAAGCAGTCAGTTTGCAAGTATGCCGATGTCGCGTCAGTTCCCGCGCTGACGTGTGCAGTCCCACGGGCAGGGCTGGGGCGGGCCACAGGCAGCCAACGGCATCAACAGAAGTGCGATCAGGACAAGTCTCAACGCCATCCGATCCTCCAACGCTGGATCTCTTGTTCAATAAAGGCTGCCAAGTGCAATGATCTCGAAGGCCCGTCCGGGGAAGTCACAATTCGGAGAGGCGGCGGCTCCTCATTGCGCTTTCTTCGACTCCATGCCGAAGAAGATCATGTTGCCGTCGAGGTCGGCAACGTCGAAGTCGCGCAGGCCGTAGTCGTAGTCCTTGGGCTCCTTGAGCACCTTGGCACCGCGCTTGACCAGGTCGGCGTGCAGCGCGTCGACGTCGTCGACGAAGATACTGACGGCGCCGTGGCCGGGTGGACGCGGCGCCTGGGCGGCCGAGACCAGATGGAGCGTGACCTCGCCCGAGCACAGGCCGGCATAGAAGGTCGGCGTGCCGTACTCGAAGGCGACGTCGAAGCCGATCTTGTCGCGGTAGTAGGCGAGGCTCTCCATGATGTTCTTCACGGTGAAGACGGTCGTGCTGGCGCGCATCATCGGACTTCTCCCAGGCAGGTGACGCCGCATAAATTATCAGAGGGGGCAGCCGAGGAAAATCAGCTACTGGCGCGGGATGCTGGCGGCTAGTGTCAGGGCGAAATGCGGAGGAGAAGTGGCATGAAATGGCAGGACCGTCGTCTGCTCGACCTGTTCGGGATAGAGCATCCCATCCTGCAGGCGCCGATGGCCGGCGTGACCTCGCCGCAGATGGCGATCGCGACCTCGGAGGCGGGCGGACTGGGTTCCATCGCCGCCGCGATGCTGACCCCGGAGGGCACGCGCCAGGAACTCCAGATGGTGAAACAGGGGACCGGGCGGCCGTTCAACATCAACTTCTTCGCCCACAAGTCGCCCACAGCCGATGCCGGGCGCGACGCGCGCTGGCGGCAGAAGCTCGCACAATACTATGGCGAGCTCGGCATCGCGGCCGATGCCAGGGGACCGTCGCGCGCCGCGTTCGACGCCTCGTTTTGCGATCTCCTGCTGGAGTTCATGCCGAAAGTGGCCAGCTTCCATTTCGGCCTGCCCGACCGTGCCCTGGTGAAGCGCCTGAAGGCGGCGAAGATTTTGATCCTGAGTTCGGCGACCACGGCCGAGGAGGCGCGCTGGCTGGAGGGCGAGGGCGTCGATGCGGTGATCGCGCAAGGCGCTGAGGCCGGCGGCCATCGCGGCATGTTCCTGGTCGACGACATCTCGCGCCAGGCGGGTACGATGGCGCTGGTGCCTCAAGTCGTGGACGCGGTGAAGGTCCCGGTGATCGCCGCGGGCGGCATCGGTGACGGGCGCGGCATTGCCGCGGCGCTGGCGCTGGGTGCGGCCGGTGCGCAGATCGGCACGGCTTTCATGCTGACGCCGGAGGCCAAGACGACGCCGCTGCATCGGGCGGCGCTGAAGCAGGCCACTGACAACAGCACCGTGCTCACCAACGTGTTCACCGGACGCCCGGCGCGCGGCATCGTGAACCGCATCATCCGCGAGATCGGACCGATGAGTGCCGATGCGCCGGCCTTTCCGCTCGCCGCCGAAGCGACGCAGCCGTTGCGCGGTCCCGCCGAAGCCAAGGGCTCGACCGACTTCACGTCGCTGTGGAGCGGCCAGGCGCCAACGCTGGCTCGCGAGATGCCGGCGGGCGAATTGGTCGCCGCGATGATCCGCGAAACGGAAGCAGCCTTCAACCGGACGCGGGGATGACCGTGTCGAGAAGCCGGTCGACGAAGCCGCGCGTGATCGGCGCGTGGCCCATCAGCAGACGGTAGAAGAGCGGACCGAAGACCAGGTCCAGGGCGAGCTCCATGTCGGCGGGCGAAGCGATCAGCCTGTCCTCGATGCATCGTTCCAGCAGCAGGCGCGTGGCGTCACGGTTGCGGGCGATGAATTCGTTGCGGAAGGCCTTGGCGAGTTCGGTCTCCGACTGGGCGGCCGCCACCATGGCCGCGACGCTGCGGCCGGCAGGAGCGGCGAAGGCGTCGGCCACCGCGTGGAGCTGGGCACGGAGGGCGGCGTAGGGCGAACGGGTGCCGCGCGCGGCCTCCGGCGCGCCGGTGGCATCGAGGAAGGCAGCCATCGCCACCGCCGGCGCGTTGGGCCAGTAGCGGTAGATCGTGGGGCGGCTGACACCGGCCTTCTGGGCGACCGCTTCGATGGTGACAGCGGTCAGGCCGCCGCGCTCCAGCAGCGCCCGGGCGGAGGCCAGGATCGCGGCGCGGGTGCGTGGATCGCGCGGCCGGCCACGCGGGCTTGTGGAGGAGGGGGGTTGACGGGCCATCTATTAATGTTACGGTACGTAACGTAATATAACACAGGTGATGCCATGACAGCAAAGCAGAAGGCGGCGCCCCAGACTTCCGCATCCCAGACCTTGCGGGCTCATGCCACCGTGCACGACGCCAAGGCCGCGATCGCGTTCTACATCAAGGCGTTCGGCGCCACGGAACTGTTCCGCCTGGTCGAACCGGCGGGCAGGGTCGGTCATGCCGAGATCCAGATCGGCGACAGCGTGCTGATGTTGAATGATGAATATCCGGACTTCGGCGCAAAGAGCCCGGCCTCCGTCGGCGGCTCGCCCGTCGCCTTCCGCCTGGAAGTGCCGGACGCCGATGCCGCGTTCGAGCGGGCGGTCAAGGCCGGCGCCACCGTGGTGCGGCCTCTGCAGGACGAATTCTATGGCGACCGCATGGGCATGGTGGCCTGTCCGTTCGGCTACCGCTGGGCGCTCGCCACGCCCAAGGAGCAGGTGACTCCGGCCGAGATGCAGAAGCGCTGGACCAAAATGCTGGAGGGCGGAAAGGCATGAGTGCCATCGACCTCACCACTTGCCCGATCCATCTCGGTCTCGGTGCGACCGCGGAGGTCGAACCGCGGTTCACCGGCGATTTCGCCTGGTACGACGCCTACGCGGAACGCCATCGTAGCGATGGTCGAGAGGGGCGGCTGGTTGCCATGCACACCTTCGACGTCTCCTGGAGTAGTTGGGAGATGCATCCCACCGGCGCGGAAGTCGTGCTTTGCACGGCGGGAAACTTGATCCTGCACCAGGAACAGGCCGACGGAACGGTCACGATCGTCCGGCTTGGCGCGGGTCAGTACGCGATCAACCCACCGGGCGTGTGGCATACCGCCGATGTCGACGGGCCCAGTACCGCGTTGTTCATCACCGCGGGTAATGGAACGCAGCATCGTCCGCGCTGAAAGCCAGATCTTTCCGGGCGATCAGGCCGCGATGCTGTCCTCGATCCATGCCGCGTAAGCGGGCGCGACATGGGCCATCGCGAAGGCATGGATCGCCGGCAGCTCATAGCTGTGCAACTCACGGATGGTGCGCTCGACGGCGGGATAGTGCTCGTCGAGCGTCTTGAACAGCACGCGGTATTCCTTGCCGTGCTCGATCGCCCCCTTCCACGGATAGATGCTCTCGATCCTGGAAATCTGCGCGCAGGCAGCGAGCCTGGCTTCGACCAGGGCGCGCGCGAGCGACCGCGCTTCCTTGCGGCTGCCAACGGTGGTGACGACGGCGATGGCGGTCATGCTTGCTCCGTCAGCGTTCGGTGAACGCGAGCTTGGCGCCCAGCGCCGCGAACGCGCCGGCGAAGGTCCGGCGCATCCACATCATGATGCGCGGCCGCGAGATCACGTGGTCGCGCACGGAGGCCGCGAACAGGCCGTAGGCCACGAAGACCACGAAGGTCATCAGCATGAACACGGCGCTCAGCATCAGCATGTGCGGCAGCGGATGCGCTTCGTCGGTGCTCACGAACTGTGGCAGGAACGCCAGGAAGAAGATCGAGAGCTTGGGATTGAGGATGTTGATCAGGACGGCTTCGACCGTCACCTGCATGTCCGTCCGGGCGCCGGTCTCCTTGCTTATGCTCAAGGCACCTCGCTCGCGCAGCGTGTTCCAGGCCATGTAGAGAAGGTAGGCGACGCCCAGATACTTGAAGGTCTCGAAGGCGAGCGCGCTGGTGTGCAGCAGGGCCGCCAGGCCCAGGATCGCCGCGGCCATGTGCGGCACGCAGCCGAGCGTGCAGCCGAATGCCGCCACGATGCTGGCGCGCGATCCGCGCGAGAGACCGGCCGCCAGCGTGTAGAGGGCGCCGGTGCCGGGCGAGGCGACGACGATGAAGGACGTGATCAGGAATTCGAGACTCAACGGACGGCACTCCTCAGAAAAGCGAGAAATACTCGCGCTGCTCCCAGTCGCTGACTTCCGAGTGGAAGCGGTCGATCTCGGCCTGCTTCAGCTTGAGATAGTAGTCGACGAAGAAATCGCCAAAACCGTCGCGCAGTACCTGGTCGCCGCGGAGCGCTTCCAGCGCCTCGCCGAGGCTGCGGGGAAGCGCCGGGGCATTGGTCTCGTAGGGCATGTCGGCCGAGGGGCCGGGATCGAGCTGGCGCCGGATGCCGTCGAGGCCGCTCACCACCTGGCTCGCCATATAAAGGTAGGGGTTGGCGGCGGGTTCGCCGACCCGATTCTCCAGGTGCGTGGCCGGATCGCCCGGCCCGCCCAGCACGCGGACCATGACGCCGCGGTTGTCGCGGCCCCAGATCGCCCGGTCGGGCGCCAGCGAGAAGGGACGGTAGCGCTTATAACCGTTCAGCGTCGGCGTGCTGAAGGCCGCGGCGGCGCGCGCGTGCTCGAGAAGCCCCGCCATGTAGTGCCGGCCCACGGCCGACAGCGTTTCGGTCGGATCCATGAAGGCGTTGGCGTGGGTCTTTCGGTCTTTCAGCGACTGATGCAGATGCCAGCCGCTCGACATGACGTTCGGCAGCTTGGGCCGGCACATGAAGGTGGCGTGAAAGCCGTGGCGTTGGGCCACCTGCTTCACGGCGCTGCGGAACAGCATCATCGTGTCTGCCGGTTCGAGACCTGTGGCGGTGCGGAAAGTGAACTCGACCTGGCTGGGTCCGAATTCGACTTCTATGGACCGTAGCGGCAGCACGAGGTCGGCGATGTTGCTGCGCAGGATCTCCAGGATTGGATCCATCTCGTCGTGGCGCAGCTCCGTCAGGTATTGATAGCCCTGGTTGAGCAGCGAGACCTCGGGCGGCTCACCGGAGGGGCCACCGTCGTCCGTCGCGAGATGGGCCTTCTCGAGCTTGAAGAGATGGAACTCGACTTCCAGTCCCGTCACCAGGTCGTAGCCCTGCTCGGCCAGCGCCGCGAGGGACTGGCGCAGGATATGGCGCGTGCTGAGCGGCATCGGCCGGCCGTCGGCATAAAAGATGTCGCACAGCATCCAGCCGGTGTGCGGCGCCCAGGGCAGTACGCGGAAGGTGCCGGGATCGGGCAGCATCATCACATCGGCAGCACCTTCGAGTTCCTTCATCCCGAAGCCGCCGCCCGGCGTCCACACCGGGAACACCGTACGATGCGAAGTGTCCTTCAGCAGCATGGTGGTGGTAAAGCCGACACCGCTCTTCATCGCGGCGCCGATCTCGCCGGCAACGAGAGTCTTGCCGCGTAAAATGCCGTGCTGGTCGGCGAAGGACAGGCGCACGACGGTGAGTTCGCCCGCCTGGATGCGGCGCTCCGCTTCGCGCGCTGCGGCCTGTCGCTCCGCCGTCCACAGGCCGGCTTTTTCAGCGAGATGCATGACGGGCTTCAGGCCACGAGGGGCGGGACGGTGTTGGCCGCCCAGCTCGAGCCGCTGCGGCGCCGGGCGTCGACGTCCTTCCAGTAGGATTCCCAGCCCTCGGTCGGACCCATGCCGTCGATGGCGATCGGGCCGCGGATCGCGGCGGCGCGCGTCGGATCGAGGTACATCGGCGGCTTCTCGCCGTTGGCGACCTGGCCGATGGCCGACAGAAGCATGCGGCGGTAGGCCACGATCGCTTTATCGGTCGTGCCGAGATGCTCGCGCGTGCGGTCCTGGATGCGACCCTGGCTCTCGATCGCCCACTGGTCGTGGACGTTGATGTCGAAACCCATGCCGGTGAAGGTCTGGTTCTTCTGTTCGGCAACGTTGTGGCCCCACGCGTTGTGGCGGCCGACGCGCGGGCGGTAGTCGGGCAGTTCGTAGAGTTTCAGCCGCTGCTCGCGCATCGCGGCGTGATCGACCGGCGCGCCGAAGCTGGTGAAGATCGCGTACCAGTAGCAGCTCGTGTCGTCGATCGGCACGTGCCACTGGGTGATCGTCATCTCGGCGCTCATCGGGATCACGAAGGCATAGGGAAAGACGAGGTTGGTGACACGCACATGGGTGTGCCGGTCGTTGAGCTTGCGAAGCGCAAACAAGCGCATGCCGTAGTCGGTCGCCTCGACGTCGAGCCGGGGTCGCGTGAACTCGCGCAGCAGCCGCGTCATCGGGATATCGGAATCGGAGGAGGCGCCGCGGAACTGCTTGCCATAGGCGCCGCCGGTATCCTCGTCTTCATAGAAGCGATGCAGGTAGGAGGCGTGCGCGGGATCGATGCCGACTTCGAGCGCTTGTAGCCAGTTGCAGTCGATCAGGCCCTTGAAGGCGAAGGCGTGCGTGCCCGGCGCCAGGAAGCAGTCGAAGTCGGGGAAGGCCGGCGCTTCGCCTTCACCCAGGTAGGCGAAGATGATCCCGTTCTTCACCACCACGGGATAGCTCTTCTGGCGGACGCGCTGGCAGAGCACGCTGCCCTCGGGCTCCGCCGGCGTCTCCAGGCACTTGCCGTCGACATCGAACAGCCAGCCGTGGAACAGGCAGCGCAGCCCGCCATCTTCTAGGCGGCCGAAGGCGAGGTCGGCGCCGCGGTGCGGACAGTCCCTGTCGAGCAGGCCGTGCCGGCCGCGCTCGTCGCGGAACAGCACGAAATCCTGGCCGAGCACGCGCACCGCCTTGGCCGGGCGCTCCTGCTGCAACTCGTCGGCCAGCGCCACGGGATGCCAGTAGTGACGCATAAGGGCGCCGCATTTGGTGCCGGGTCCGATGCGGGTGATCAGCTCGTTCTGCTCGGGACTCATCATGTCCCAAAGAGTGACGCATCTAGGCGCGGGGCGAAAGGCCCCGGACTATTCCGGCTGGAAATTCACGGCGCGCAGCAGGGCAACGTTGCGGTCGACGTCGCGGGCGATGAAGTCGGCGAAGGCCTTCGGGCCCTCGAAGGCGGGCACGGTTCCCAGCGAGAGGAGCTGGCGGCGCACCTCTTCGTCCGCAACGGTGCGCTGAAGTGCCTCGGCCAGTCTGTCCAGCACGGCTGGTGGAAGCTGCGGCGGCGCCCAGACGCCGTACCAGCTCTTGAACTCGAAGCCGGGCAGCCCGGACTCGGCGGCGGTGGGAACCTCGGGCGCCAGTGGGCTGCGGGTCGCCGTGGCAATCGCCAGCACCTTCATGCGGCCGGCGCGAACCTGCTGGAGAGCGGCCACGCCGGCATCGATGAAGAGCTGCACGTTGTTGCCGGCGATATCGTTCAAGGCCGCCGCCGCGCCGCGATAGGGCACCATGCTGATGTCGACGCCGGCCAGCCGATTGAACTCGATCGTGGCGAGGTGTCCCGCGGCGCCGAGCGAGGACAGCGCGAACGAGTAGCGCTGTGGCTCACGACGGGCGGCGATCACCAGCTCACCCAGGGTGTTGGCCGGCACGCTGTTGGCCGCCAGCACGACCAGCGGCGCCTCGCCGACGCGAGCGACCGGCTGGAAGTCGGTCAGGGGGTCGTAGGGCGTGCTCTTCAGGATGTGACGGCCCATCACGAAGATGCTGGCGCTGCACAGCAGCGTATGTCCGTCAGGCGCCGACTGGCGCACCTGGTTGCTGCCGACCGTGCCCTGACCGCCGCCGCGATTCTCGACCACGATGGTTGCCGGCAGCAGCCGGGCGAGACCTTGAGCGACGATGCGTGCCGTCGAATCGGTCTGGCCGCCGGGCGGGAAGGGAACCACCCAGCGGATCGGTCGGCCATCGCCGAACGATTGCGCCTGGACGGAGCGGCTGAGCAAGGGGAACCCGAGACCGGCGGCCAGACAGAGACGTCGCGTGAGGCTCATGGCTCGAAGCTCCGAAAATGAAACGTCAGACTGCGGCGATTCTTTCGGACGGGTCAAGAAAGAGAGGGTGCGCGGTGCGCACGCTCTGTGCGCTGTGGGAACACGCGACGCCACATGGAGCTTGCATGGCGTCGCCACATGGAGTGGCATCGAGTGGTGAAAGGTGATCCCCGAAAGGTCGAGAAGAAGGAGCGCGTCGCGGTGCAGTCGTTCGCCCGCGGCCTGGCCGTTCTCCGCGCCTTTGGCTCGGGGCGTTCGGAGCTGACCTCGGCCGAGGCCGCCGCTGCGGCGGGGCTGACGCGCGCGGGCGCGCGCCGGCTGCTGATGACGCTGCAGCACCTCGGCTATGCGAGCTACGACGGCAAGCGCTACGCGCTGACGCCGCGTGTTCTCGAGCTTGGCTTCACCTGGCTGTCGACGCAGCCGTTGTTCGGCGTCGGCGAACCCGTGGCCAAACGGCTGGCCGAGCGGCTGAACGAGACGGTGTCGATCGGCGTCCTCGATCTGCCGGATGTCGTCTACGTCGTGCGGGCGCTGTCTTCGCGCGCTCTGCATCTTCGGCTGGATCCTGGCGCGCGCATTCCGGCGCACACCTCGTCGATGGGATTGATCCTGCTGGGCGCGCTCGAGCCGGCTCAGCTCGCCGACTTCCTGAAGCAGTGGCCGCGCCGGCGCTACACCGAGCGCACGCCGTTCGAGGAGGCCGACATCCGCGGCCTTATCGCGGCCGCCCGCCGCGACGGCTTCTGCTATTTGAGCGGCGTGATGGATGACGGCATTGCGGGGCTCTCCGTGCCGGTGCGTGGGCGTGCAGGCGGCCGGCCGGTCGCCGCGCTCAATCTCAGCACCAGCCTGCAGCGCACCTCGCCGGAGGTGGCGATGACCCGGCTGCTGCCCGAGCTGCGCGCCGCGGCCTCGGCCATCGAAGCGGCGCTGCCGGGATGACTTCAGGGCAACTCCCTATCGATCGCCTGTCGAATGCCGTGCGGGATCACCGGCACGCGCGGCTGCGCACGGTCATGCGAGGTAGCGGCGTCGATGCACTCGCCTTCACCGGCGCCGACTTCTTCTCCTTCGTCTCCAATCACGAGATGACCGACCTGTCGTTCGAGCGGCCGTTCCTCGCCGTGC
This sequence comes from Rhizobium sp. Q54, assembly GCA_945903635.1. Lineage (GTDB taxonomy): Bacteria > Pseudomonadota > Alphaproteobacteria > Reyranellales > Reyranellaceae > Reyranella. The sequence goes on from CAMDOT010000052.1 coordinate 18,102, forward strand.
TGCCGGCGTCGGGCGCCTCCTTCGCCATCGTCGCCGATCAGGGCCGACATCTCTTCGACGCCGAACGCCGGCGCGGCACGCTGTGGGTGGATCACCTGATCTTCTATTCGGAGACGCCGCATTTGCGTCCCGGCGCGCGGCCGGCGACAGCCTGGCGCGAGATCGTGGCCGACACGCTGGCCGCCCAAGGCCTCGCCAAGGCGCGGATCGGCTGCGACGCCGTGAGTGGCCTTCTGGCCGACGCCAAGGCACGGCTGCCGGGGCTCGAGCTGGTGAACGCCAATGCGGCACTGCGGCCTGCGCGATGGATCAAGCACCGCGAGGAGATCGCGACCGTGACGGCGCTTGCCGAGCTCTCCGCTGCGGTCATGCCGCATTACCGCGACGTTCTGCGCCCGGGCCGTTCCGTGCGGCAGGCCGACCTCGCCGTAGCGGCGCGGCTGCACGAGGAGGCGGAGCGGCGCTTTCCGGCGGCGAATTTCTCGCTGGTCAAGGCGCACACCGTCAGTGGTCCGGCCTCCGCCTCGCCGCATGGCGACGGCGCCGACTGCGGCCGCCGGGTCGAGGCCGATGGCGTCGCCATCAGCACCCTGGTAACGCGCCTCAACGGCATGGTGATGGAGCTGGCGCGAACCTGGCAGATCGGACGGCCGGATGGACGCCGGCTGGCGTTGCACGAATGTGCCGTGGCGGCGCAAGAGGCCGGAATCGATGCAGCCGCCGCCGGCCGGCCGGTATCGGCCATCGATGCGGCCGCCCGTACGGTGATCGACGCGGCGGGCTTCAGCGAGCACCTGCTGCACCGGAGTGGCCACGGCATCGGCGTCGTGCAGCACGATTTTCCGGAGGACGTACCGTTCAACGGCCGTCCACTCGAAGCGGGCGAGCTCTACGCCATCGAGCCTGGGCTCTACGTGCCCGGAGTCGGCGGCTTCCGTTGTGCCGACGTCGTGCTGGTCGGAACGGAAGTTTCTAGGTTGCCGGGACCGCCCAAGGACATCGCTTCCTGCACGGTGTCCTGATCCGGTATGTTCGGGTGCATGAGCACCCTGAACGACACACCCGGTCCCACCTCCCGCGTCTTCTTCTCGCAACGTCTGCGTCTCCACTATGTCGACTGGGGCAACCCCGAGGCGCCGCCGCTGCTGCTGGTCCATGGCGGCCGCGACCATTGCCGCAACTGGGATTGGGTTGCCCAGGCGCTGCGCAAGGAGTGGCACGTGATCTGTCCCGATCTGCGCGGCCACGGCGACAGCCAGTGGTCGCCGGACGGCAACTATTCGATGGCGGCCTACATCTACGATCTCGCCCAGCTCATCCACCAGCAGGCGCTGGCGCCGGTGACGATCGTGGCCCATTCGCTGGGCGGCAACATCTGCCTGCGCTACGCCGGCATCTATCCCGAGAAGGTGCGCCGGCTGGTGGCGATCGAGGGGCTGGGGCCGTCGCCCAAGGTCATCGCCGAGCGCACCAAGACGATGGCCGAGCGCATGCGCGACTGGGTCGAGGAGCAGCGCAAGCTCTCGGCGCGCGGTCCGCGCAAGTACCCGACGATCGAGGACGCCTTCAAGCGCATGCAGGAGGAGAACAAGCACCTCTCCGCCGAGCAGGCGCGCCATCTCACCCAGCAGGGCGTCAACCAGAACGAGGACGGCACTTATAGCTGGAAGTTCGACAACTATGTCCGTGCCTGGGCGCCTTACGACATGAGCTACGCCGACATCGAGACGCTGTGGACGCAGATCGCCTGCCCGACGCTGCTGGTCTACGGCAAGGAGAGTTGGGCCTCCAACCCGGAGAAGGATGGCCGGATCACGCACTTCAAGAGTGCCAAGGTCGTCGAGTTCGACAACGCCGGCCACTGGGTGCACCACGACCGCCTCGACGATTTCGTCCAGACGACCAAGGAGTTCATCGCGTGAGGGCGGCGATCTTCCGTGGCGGCGACATCGTTGTCGACACTTTGCCGGCGCCCGTGCCAGCCATCGGCCAGGTCCTGGTGAAGACGCTGGCCTGCGGCATCTGCGGCTCCGACCTGCACGCCGCCAAGCACGCCCACCGCATGGTGGCTGTCGCCAAACGCACGCCGGGCCGCGTGCCGATGGACCTGTCGCGCGACATCGTGTTCGGCCATGAGTTCTGCTGCGAGGTGCTCGACTACGGCCCGAAGACGGAACGCCCGCTGAAGCCGGGCACACGCGTCTGCGCCATGCCGCTGATGATCGAGGCCGATGGACCCAAGGGCATGGGCTACTCCAACAGCTACGTCGGCGGCTACGCCGAGCAGATGCTGCTGTCGGCGCCGTTGATGTTGCAAGTGCCGAACGGCCTGCCGACCGAGCATGCCGCGCTCACCGAACCGCTGGCCGTCGGCGTGCATGCGGTCGAGAAGGGGGCTCTCAGCGGCGACGAGGCGCCGCTGGTCGTGGGCTGCGGCCCGGTCGGACTCGCCGTCATCGCGGCACTCCGCCTGAAAGGCGTGAGGCCGATCGTGGCGGCGGATTTTTCACCCAAGCGGCGCGAGCTCGCGGTCAAGATGGGCGCCGACATCGTGGTCGACCCGGCCCGGGAATCGCCCTACGCGAAACTGGCGGCCGACAAGCGCGCGGCGATCTTCGAGTGCGTCGGCGTGCCGGGCCTGCTCCAGCAGGTGTTCGAAAAGGCGCCGCGCGATGCCCGCATCATCGTGGCCGGTGTCTGCATGGAGCCCGACACGATCGAGCCGATGTTCGCCATCTTCAAGGAACTGAGCCTGCAGTTCGTGCTGGGTTACACGCCGGAGGAATTTGCCCGCTCGCTCCGCCTGCTGGCCGACGGCAAGGTCGACGCCGAGGCGCTGATCACGTCCAAAGTCGGGCTGGATGGTGTAAAGGGCGCGTTCGAGGCGTTGGCCAATCCGGAGAAACACACCAAGATCCTCGTCGAGCCGTGGCGTTGATCCAGCAGCGCTGCCCCTGGCGGCCTTGACAGGAAGCGTCCGTTTCCTATATCCTCGTGCCGAGGAGGCCTGATGACCTATCCGCTGTTTTCGTTGTCTGCGCCGCGCCTGCCGGCCTTTGGAAGCGGGGAAGCGATATTTTTCACGCCCGAACTTTCCGGGCATGAAGTGACACTGGGCGTAGTGCGAAAGGCCAAAGGAAACAAGGACTTGGAGTCCTTTCCGGCGGACTCCCGACCTCCACGGGTCGTGGAGGCGACAACCGCACGGAAGTTTTGACCGGCTGAGGTCGGATGGGCATATGTCGAGCGTCGCCGATGACGGCATCAGCCCGTCGTCGTTCGAGGGCGGCATCTTCGGGAGGAAGAAGAATGAAATTCTACAATTCGGTCGGCCCCAATCCGCGCATGGTCCGCATGTTCATGGCCGAGAAGGGCTTCGACGTTCCCAAGGTCGAGGTCGACCTACGCGGCGGCGAGAACCGCCGGGAGCCCTACCTCAAGGTCAATCCGTCGGGCCAGTGCCCGGCGCTGGAACTGGATGATGGCACGGTGCTGGCCGAGATCACGGCGATCTGCGAGTACGTCGATGAGATCAAGAAGGACACGCCCTCGCTGATCGGCGACACGCCCGAGGAGCGCGCCAAGACACGCATGTGGGTCCGCCGCATCGACCTCAACATCGCCGAGCCGGCGGCCAATGGCTTCCGCTTCTCGATGGGCCTGAAAATGTTCCAGGACCGCATCCGCTGCATCCCCGAGGCGGCCGATGGGCTGAAGGCCACCGCCCAGGACAAGCTCGTCTGGCTGGATGGGCTCCTGGCCAGCAAGCCCTTCGTCGCCGGCGACAAGCTCACCCTGGCTGACATCCATCTCTTCGCCTTCGTCGATTTCATGGGCAGCGTCGGCCAGCCGCTCAGCTCCGACTGCAAAAATCTCACGGCCTGGTTCGGCCGCATGAAGGCGCGCCCCAGCGCCGCCGCCTGATCCCGAGGAAACCCAAGATGCGCCGTTTGATCGTCCTGTTCGCTCTCCTCGCAACGCCCCTTTTTGCTTCGCAGGCTGTTGCCCAGCTGCAGCCACCGGTGACGCAGGGCCTCTTCCTGCTCACCGACTATCCCGCCCAGACGGTGCGGGCGGGCGAGGTCACGACCATCCGGGTAAAAATGCAGAACTCCGGCCTCGCGCCCGAGCCGATGGCACTGTCTCTCTCCGGCGTGCCGGCGGGCTGGAAGATCGACATGCTGGGGGGCGGCCAGCCGGTGGCCTCGGCGATGCCGGGTCAGAACGAGAGCGTCACGCTGCAACTGCGCGTCGAGGTGCCCAAGGATGCCAAGCCGGGCGCGCAGCAGGTCGTGCTGAGCGCCAAGGGAACCCGGCTGCAGTCGGCCGAGCTGCCGCTCACGCTGATCGTCGGCACCGAGGCGCCGGCCAAGCTCAGCCTGAAGTCGCGCCTGCCGTCGCTGCGCGGCACGCCGCGCTCGTCGTTCGAATATACGGTGACCGTCGGCAACGACAGCGGCAAGGACCTCACCGTGGCGCTGTCGGCGCAGGGGCCGGCCAATTTCCAGACGACCTTCACCGAGGGCTTCGGCTCCAACGAGATCAGCTCGATTCCGATCGAGGCGGGCCAGACCAAGGACATCAAGGTCAAGGTGACGCCGCCGCGCGACGTCAAGGCCGGCGACTATCCGGTGCTGGTCAAGGTGGCAGCCGAGGGCGCCACCTCCGAGCTGCGCGTAACCCTGCAGATCAGCGGCCAGGGCAAGCTGGCGCTCTCGACCAAGGACGGCCGGCTTTCGGGCGAGGCCGAGATCGGCAAGACCTCGACCTACACGCTGGCGCTGACCAACGACGGCACCGCGGCGGTCGACGAGATCGAGATGGCGGGCACGGTGCCCACCAACTGGAAGGTCGAGTTCAACCCCAAGACCCTGGCGACGCTGGCGCCCGGCGAGAAGAAGGACGTCCAGGTTCTGGTGACGCCGGCCGACAAGGCGATCGCCGGCGATTACGTCGCCCAGTTCCGCGCCACCGCGCGCGGTGAATCGAGCGCCGCCGACTTCCGCATCACCGTCACGACCTCGACGCTGTGGGGCATGGTGGGCATCGGCATCATCGCCGTGGCGCTGCTCGTGCTGCTGGGCGCGGTCGCGCGCTTCGGTCGTCGTTAGATTGCCCGTGATGACCGATAACGTCATAGAAGTTCGCGGACTGCTCAAGCTCTATGGCGTGACCCGCGCGGTCGACGCCATCGATCTCGACATCCGCCGCGGCGAGATCTTCGGCCTGCTGGGGCCGAACGGCGCGGGCAAGACGACGACCATCCTGATGCTGCTGGGCCTTACCGAAGTGAGCGCCGGCACGGTCGACGTGCTGGGCTTCGATCCGGTGCGTCAGCCGCTCGAGGTCAAGCGCCGCGTGGGTTACCTGCCCGATGCCGTGGGCTTTTATGACCATCTGACGGCGCGCGAGAACCTGCGCTACACGGCGCGCCTGCTCGCCATACCGCGCCGCGACGCCGAGAAGCGCATCAGCGACGCCATGGAAAGCGTCCAGCTCGCCGACGTGCTCGACAAGCGTGTCTCGACGTTTTCGCGCGGCATGCGCCAGCGGTTGGGCATTGCCGAGATCGTCATGAAGAAGGCCGAGATCGCCATTCTCGACGAGCCGACGTCGGGCCTCGACCCGCACGCCACCTTCGAGCTCCTGGAGATGATCCGCGGCCTCAAGAAGGTGGGCGTCGCCGTGCTGATCTCCTCGCACCTGCTCGACCGCGTCCAGAGCGTCTGCGATCGCGTGGCGCTGTTCAACCACGGTAAGATCGCGCTCATGGGCACCGTGGTCGAGCTCGCCAACAAGGTCCTGGGCGCTGGCCATCCGATCCTGGTCGAAGCCTCGGGCATCGACATCGCGGCCGCGCTGCGTGGCGTCGAGGGCGTGCAGACGGTGGTCGCCGAAGGCGAAGGCGGCTGGCGGGTCGTGGCCGACCGCGACGTGCGCGCTTCGGTGGCGCAGCGCATCGTGTCCTCGGGCGGATCGCTGACGCGCCTGGCCGACCTGCAGCCCAGCCTCGAAGAGGTCTATACGCGCTACTTCCAGGAGCAACGTCATGCTGCGTAAGCCCGCGCAGCGCGAGGGCTCGCCCTTCACCGGCCTCAGCCCTGTGTTCATGAAGGAATTCGCCGATCACCTGTCGAGCGCCCGCATGATGGTGCTGATGCTGTTCGTGCTCGCCTTCGGCGCCTTTCCGGTGGCGTCGTCGCTCCAGCAATTGCGCACGGTCACCGAGCAGGACGCCTTCCTGTTTCTGCGCATCTTCACCTCGGCGCCCGACAGCCTGCCGATCTCCTTCGTATTCGCGTTGAACTTCATCATCCCGATCATGGCGATCGGCCTGGGCTTCGATGCGGTGAACAGCGAATTCAACCGCCGCACGCTTTCGCGGGTACTGTCGCAGCCGATCTATCGCGACGCGCTGCTGCTCGGAAAATTCCTGGGCGGCCTCGCCACGCTGGCCGTGGCGCTCACTGCCCTTTGGCTGATCGTGTTCGGGGCAGGCCTCCTGTTGCTGGGCCTGCCGCCGCGAGGCGTCGAAGTGGCGCGCGCCGCCTGCTTCCTGGTGACGGCGATCGCCTATGGCGGCGTGTGGCTCGCGATATCGCTGCTGTTCTCGGTGATCTTCCGCTCGACGGCGACTTCTGCGCTCTGCTCGCTGGGGCTTTGGCTGTTCTTCTTCCTGCTGTGGCCGATGATTGCCTCGGCGATCACCCTCGGCGTCGCCCCGTCACAGATCCGCAGTGCCGAGGAGTATCTTGCGATCGAGCAGGTCGGGCTGGTGCTCGCGCGCTTCTCGCCGGGTACCCTGTTCAGCGAAGCCGTCGTCGGCCTGCTCAATCCCGAGACGCGGACCTTCGCCAGCATGCTGCCGGCCCAGATGCGCGGGGTCATCCAGGGTGCACCGCTGCCACTGAATCAGAGCCTGATCCTGATCTGGCCGCAGATGACCGGCCTGATCGCCGGCATGATCGTGGTGTTTGCCGCGGCCTACGTGATCTTCCAGCGAGAGGAAGTGCGCGCCTGAAAGACTTCACCCTCCCGGCCGCGGTCAACAACGCGCGCTGGTGCGACGCGGTTTGTCGCGCGCATGGCCATCCCGGCCGTTTCCTGCAGCACAGTTGGGTGAACGCCGAGCCGGTACCGCGCTTCTATCCCAATGTCGTGACCCTACAGCCCGGCAAGGCGGTGGCGGCCGAACAGCGTGAGACGGTCGATATCCTGCTGAAGTCGAACCTGCCCGGCCGCTGGGCGGTGAAGGACAGCTTTCGCACCCTCGACCTCTCGCGCCAGGGCTTCGAGGTGCTGTTCGAGGCGCGCTGGATCCGGAACGCGATGCCCTTGCCCGACCCATCGTCGGATATCGTCTGGCAGCGCGAGACCCGGGCAACAGGCAAGGGAGCGGCGGGCCTGCCGTTCGACGATCCCGATTTCGCGATGTTCACAGGACGCCGCGGCTTCCAGGTCGTGGCGGGCGGCATGTTCTACCGTGCCGAGGGGGTCGTCGGATTGTCCAACGTCGTCGCCGATGCCGCCGATGCGCGCGCGGTGTGGCGTGCGCTGGCCCTTCTGGCTGCCCAGACTTTCCCGCGATTGCCTGTGGTGGGTTACGAATCCGGCGATGAGCTGGAAGCGGCCCGCGACGCGGGCTTCGAGATCGGCGACAAGCTCCGCATCTGGGTCAGATCGAGGGACTGAAGCTCCTCACCAATGCAGGACCCAGGTTCCGTCGACCCTTACGCCATGTCCCTGCAGGGTGATGCGTTCGTCCGAATCGTGAATTTTTGGCACGTTGCCGATGCGGTGCAGCAACAGTCCCGAGTGCAGAGCGAGAGTACCAAGGCGATACGGATGGTGGATCTTGAATTTTCGATCCTTGATCTTGTTGAGGTCCGGCTCAAGTCCCAGTTGAACGGCGCGCGTGACATCCTCCGGCGTCACGTTCCAGGTATCGAGTCCGCCGCCGCCTTTTGGCAGAGCGACCGCCATCGTGAAGGAAATCGGCGGTAGGGGGTCGAGCGCGCGGCGCCACGGCAGGTACTGATACTGCTGATCGAAATGCACCGGCGCGCCGGCTGCGCGGGCGATCGCCTGACCGAGGAAGATGTGGAAGCCAGGCAGAGCGAAGCGGTCGGTGTAGCGGACCGGCTCGCCGAGGTGGCTTTCGATGGCGGCACGGACGCGCTCGTACATGGGAGCGAAGGTGCGGGCCAGCGCTCGGTTGGCGACAGGTGCGCCGCCCAGATAGTCTTTCTCGGGGCTCTCCGAACAGCAGAAATCGAGGTAGCAGGCCCTGCCCAGCGAGAAGAACTCGGTCACGCCGGTCGAGCCACGGCCGATCCAGTGGCGGCGCAGGCGCAGCACCTTGGCATGCAGCGCCGCCGTCTCCGCGGTATTGAACAACGGCAGGTCGGCGACTACCGGCGAGATGTTAGACGTGCGACCAACGAACGAGATATGGCGCCGTCCGCGCGCGTATCGTAGCCGTCGTAGCCCGGCATCGGGTTCGCTTCTAGACACCAGAACCTCCCCTCGCGATCGAGTTTGAAATCCCAGCCGGCGAACAGCAGGCCGGCCGATCGCGTCGCCTTCACGACCAGGGCGGCGAGCGCGGCGGGCGGTTCGAACGGCGCGAAGCGTGCCGCCGCCGTGCGATAGTCGACGGCATCGCTTTCGATCAGTTCGCCGTGAACGTCTTCGTCGATCACATGCAAGCGCACGTCACGGCCCTCGATTCTGCGCTGGAGATGCACGGGGCCACTCGTGGGTGCGAAATCGACGAAGCTCTGGCGGGTGACAAGGCGCGTGTCGGCGCGAATGCCGGCCACCGACTTGGCCACGGTCGGTCCGCTGCCGGCGAAATCGGCCAGCGCCACGCCGTTGCTCGAGGTGAGAGTGGGCGCCACGTTGAACCCGGCGTTGCGCAGCCACGCCTCGTGCAGCGGCTTGGCGCCGTTGTCGGCGGCATGGCCCGGGCGATTGACGACGGTGCCGGTGGCCTGCTCCAGCCACGCCGCCAGGCCCGAGATCAGTGCCCTCCAGCGGCGGCGTGTCGCGCGGTCGACCTGATGCGCGGAGAGGTCGATCAGCCTGCAGTAGATGGCGTCGTCGGGCTGCAGTACGAAATCCCGGCCGTCCAGGGCGAAGGTTGCGTCCTCCTTGCCGCCCAGCGGCAGCCGCCAATCGCCGTCGACGGCGGCGCGCAGGTTCAGGAAGTCGAGTTCCACGCCGTCGGCGCTGGCGGCGCGCACGAAGTGCTCCAGCGTCGGGTCGTTGTCGATGCCGATCGCCATCAGCATTGCAGATACTCGATCAGCGCCGGCAGGCATTCACTCCACACCGGCAGAACCTGGTCGGCGCGGGGGTAGGGGTCGATGCGGGCCAAACGCACCGAACCGTGATCGCGGTCGACACCCCATGTGACGACGGCGAAAGCGAGGCCGAGGGCCGCTGCGATGTCGAGGCTGCGTCGCTCCAGTTCGAAGTTCGCCAGATCGACGGTGGTGATGCACCAGGTGTGGGGCTGCAGCACGACGACACGTTCGTAGAGTTCGTCGGCGAGGGTGGGGCGTGCACGGATCGGTCCATTGCCGGCTTCGGCCGCTGTCCAGCGACGCGTCCGGCCTCGGCTGTCTTCGACCGCCCAGGGACGAGCATCGGGCGGCGCCTCGCCGGTGCGCCTGTGGGCGTAGAGTTCGGGGGCCGGTTCTGCGCGGGCGCGCCGCTCCGTCACGGCGCCCGACGCCGACCATCGCGCCTCGAAGCCGGTGTCGGTCGGACGATTGATGACAGGCGCCGTCGTCAGGGCGCAGGCGGCCCATAGAGTCGAAGTACATTCACCGGCGAGAAAAAGATCGTCGGCCTCGCGGCCCGGCCGGGGCGGTGTTGGTGGTCGCAGGAGGATCGGCACCGCGGGCGCAACGCGGCTGCCATGATGTTCACCGGTGATGGTGAACAAGCGCGCAGCATCGTTGCGGCCAAGGACCACCGGCGTCTTGCCGCGACGCCGGACCTCGGCTGCGAACATGCCAGCCAGTGCGTCTTGGCGGTCGGCGACGACCAGGACGTCCATGCGCCTGCCTCGGTCAGATGATCGGGCCGCTCTTCATGAGCTGCTGCATGCGCTGACTGTGAACGGCCCCGACCTGGTTGATCATGGTCCAGTTCAGCGTCGCCGGATCGCCGTAGCGGGTCAGGGGATTGCTACTGTCGTCGCCCTGCTTGTTGCCCGAATCGCTGCCTTCCTTGAAGTCCTTGCCTTCCTTGAAATCCTTGCCTTCCTTGAAGTCCTTCCCCTCTTTGAAGTCCTTGCCTTCCTTGAAACCCTTGCCTTCGCTGAGTTTGCCGGGACCTGGTCCGGTGGTCAGGCCACCCTGGACCCAGCGATCGATGCCATCGACGCTGCCGTTCTTGCCGTCGACCTTGCGTTCCGGCTGGCTCGTCAGCGCCGCGCTTACGAGATCCTGAACTGTCTTGGCCACTATGCGGCGGTTGTCTCGCGCCAGCGCGGAGAGCACGTCGCGCCTGTGGCTGAGCGACAGAAAAGCCGACGGTTTGCCCGCGGCCTTCCGGGTTACGGTCTTGCGTTTCTTTGCCATGGCTGCCTCCCTCAACGGCCGGTGAGCTGGCGAAGCAGCTCGCTGACATTGACGCCATTGATGATCAGGCCGTCGACATCGCAATTCGACAGCTCGACGCCCCGCAGGCTGGCGTTTTCCACGCGGCAGCCGTCGAAGTCGCAGCCGGAGAAGCTGCTGCCCTCGAAGTTGGTCTCACTGAAAAGGCAATTCAGATAGCGGCTCTCGCTGATCACCGAGTGATCGTGACGAACGCGCGAAATCGTCGAACTCGCGACGTCGGCGTTCACGACCAGCATGTTCGGCTGGAACAGCGGGAGTGACTCGCCTTGGGTTCGATTGCGACGAGCCGTCTTGGTGGAAGCCTTGGATCGCGACTTGGATGGCTGTTTCATGAGTCCCCCTGATCGTGCGTGGAGTGGCGGCAGGAACGAAATGAAGGAGTCCGCGAGTGCTGCAAAAGATAGCAGAAGCATCGGCTGCTTCAACTGAAATGCACGATCATGGGTTGCCAAACTATTGTCAGATGCACTGACATATTCTGCGTGAATCAAGCGGCTGCGTTGCCGCAAGTTGACAGTCGTTGTGAAACTAGGCGTTCGCTGTCCAGCCACACGCTGCGAGTGCTTCGAGCATGTGCGATGGCGGTGGGGCGGCAACAACTACCGGTGGCTTGTTCTTCGACAGCGCCAGCACGATGGCGCGCGAATGCAGGTGTAGTTGCTGGCCGGGTTCGGGGCGGCCGTAGAAACGGTCGCCGATCACCGGACAGCCCGCATCGGCACAGTGGACGCGGATCTGGTGGGTGCGGCCGGTCTCGGGCTTCAGCTCCAGCCATGTCACCCCGGGTGCGTGGCCGAGCGTCCGGTAGCGCGTCACCGCGGTCTGGCCCTTGCTGGAAACCTTCACCGTCCAGCCGCTCTTGCTGTTGAGTTTCAGCAGCGGCTTGTCGAAGAGGCCTTCCTCCGCGGGTGGTGCGCCTTGGATCACGGCCCAGTAGGTCTTCTCGGTCGTGTGGCCGGAGAACAGACGTCCGAGCTTGGCCAGGGCCTTGGGATGTCGCCCCAACACCAGCACGCCCGAAGTGTCGGCGTCGAGGCGATGGGCGAGCGCCGGCGGACGCGGCAGGCCGAAGCGCAGGGCGTCGAAACATTCCTCGAGATTGGGTGCGCGGCTCGGACCGGCATGAACCGCAAGCCCGGCCGGCTTGTCGATCACCAGGATCAGCCCATCGCGATGGAGCACACGGGCCTGGATTTCCTCGGCCGAGAGAGGAGGTGGGCGATTCATAAATCCGGCCAGCGCGACAGCCAGTCCTCGGAAGCTTCATAGAGAGCCGCCGCCCGCAGCACCGAGGCATCGTCGCGGAACCGGCCGACGATCTGCAGGCCGATCGGCAGGCCTTCGGAATCGTAGCCGCTGCACAGCGTCAGCGCTGGATGGCCGGTGATGTTGAAGGGCATGGTGTAGGGGAACCAGTTCTGCCTGAGTTCGCCCGCCTCGACGCCGTCGACCTCGATCGGATCGAACAGGTCCTGGTCGATCGGCAGCGCGGTACGCGACAACGTCGGCGTCACCAGATAGTCGGCGTCCTCGAACCATCCCTGCACCATGCGGAAGATCTCGGTGCGCTGGAACTGCGCGCGCTGGTAGTCGGCGCCGCTCCAGTCGGCGGCCTGAGCGACCTGGCGCACCAGCGATGGAGTCATGCGGTTGCCGTCGCGGCGGATCATGTCGTCGAAGCGCGCCTTCCAGGTCGTGTGGTTGATGACCTTCCACACCGGCGCCATGTCCGGCAGCTTGGCGTCGAGTTCGACCAGCTCGGCGCCGAGCTCGCGTAGCTTGCCGAGCGAGCGTTCGAAGGAGGCGCGGACGTCGCGTGCCACGACGGTGTTGCCGAGCGTCGCGCTGAAGAGGATGCGCTTGCCCTTGAGCGTGCCCTCGGGCCGGGCGGCGGCGATATAGTCCTGCGGCGCGAGGCCGATCGACCATGGATCGGAAGGATGCGGCCCGGCCATGGCTTGCAGCATCAGCGCGGTGTCCATCACCGTGCGCGTCATCGGCGTCACATAGGTGTAGTTGCCGAAGGCATCGGCCACCTGGCTGTGCGGGATGACGCCGTTGCTCTGCTTCAGGCCCACCATGCCGTTGGCCGCCGCCGGAATGCGCGTCGAGCCGCCGCCGTCGGTGGCGATGCCGATTGGCCCGATGCCGGCCGCAACCGCGACGGCCGCGCCGCCGCTG
>CAMDOT010000053.1 GCA_945903635.1 Rhizobium sp. Q54
GCCGGGGCGCCGACCTGCTCGAGCTTGCCGCTCTGCATCAGCGCGATGCGGTCGGAGACCGACATCGCCTCCTCCTGGTCGTGCGTCACATAGATCGCGGTGATGCCGAGCGACTTCTGCAGCTCGCGGATCTCGGCCCGCATGCTGACGCGAAGCCTGGCGTCGAGGTTGCTGAGCGGCTCGTCGAACAGCAGCACCTGCGGGCGGATCACCAGGGCGCGGGCGATGGCGACGCGCTGGAGCTGGCCGCCCGACAGCTGGTGCGGCCAGCGCTCGCCGTAGCCCGCGAGCTGGACCAGCGCCAGCGCCTCGTCGACCCGTCGCGCCAACTCAGCGCCGGCCACGCGGCGTGCCTTCAGGCCGTAGGCGACGTTGCCCGCGACCGTCAGGTTGGGAAACACGGCGTAGTTCTGGAACACCATGCCAATGTCGCGCGTGTGCGCCGGCAGCCTGTCGATGCGCTTCTGGCCAAAGCGGATCTCGCCGCCGTCGAGTTCGCAGAAGCCCGCGATCATGCGCAGCAACGTGGTCTTGCCGCAGCCCGACGGTCCCAGCAGGGTGAAGAACTCGCCGTCGCCGACGGTCAAGTTCACGCCGTCGACCGCGCGGACCGAGCCGAACGACCGCTCAACACCTTCAATGACGATGCCGGTCACGCTCAGCGCGACTCCTGCAACACGTCCTTGATGCGTTCCAGCGTCTCCTTGCGCTTGTCGGTCCAGCCTTCTTCGTCGTACTTGAGCATCTTCAGCGACGCGAGCGGCGGCATGCCGCCCGGCAGGCTCGACAAGTCGAGGTCGGTGCGCGTCGGCCGGCGGTATGTCGCCTTCAGGATCATCTCGCGCACATCCTTGCGATTGACGAAGTCGACGAACGCCTTGGCGGAGTCGGGGTTGGGGCCGCCCTTGATGATGGCGACGCCTTCCATGGCCGCCACCGTGCCGTCGGCGGGATAGATCGTCTTGACCGGCGCGCCGCCCGCCGCCCACATCGGGCCGGCATATTCCAGCGAGATGCCCAGCGGATATTCGCCGTTGCCGACTCCCTGGAAAACCAGCGACGAGCGGTTCAGCACCTTCAGGTTCTTGAACAGGGCCGCCACCTTCTTCCAGCCCTCCTCGCCGCCGCCCCACAGGTCGACCAGCAGGGTGACCGTGGTGTAGGCCGAGCCCGAGTTGGCCGGATCGGTGAAGGCGATCTTGCCTTTCCATTTCGGATCGAGCAGGTCGGACCAGCCCTTCGGGCCCTGGTCGGCCGGCAGGATCTTGGTGTTCTGCAGGATCACGAGCAGATGCAGGTTGTTGCCGACCCACAGGTCCGTCGGATCGCGGTATTCGACGGGAATGGCGTCCTTGTTCTTGGAGGCGTAGGGCGCGAACAGCGCCTTGTTGGTCTGCAGCAGCGACCGGCTGATCCCCCAGATGATGTCGCCCAGCGGGCGGTCCTTCTCGGCCTGCAGGCGGCGGATCACCACGCCCGACCCGGCGGCGACCGGCTCGACGGCGATCCCGGTCTCCTTGGTGAAGGCGCCGAAGACCAGGTCGTTCAACGTGCTTTCGTTGGAGGTGTAGACCACCAGCTTCTTCTGCGCTTGCGCAGCGGCCGGCAGCACGGCCGCCAGAACCAGGCCCAATACCGCCACGCGGCGCATCATCGACGACGTCATCCAGCCCTCCCCATCAACCGGGTGACTTTATATAGTCAGGACCCGAAGAGGGGAAACGTCGCATGAACGACATCGCATTTGGATTTCAGGCCGCACCCGCCAGCGAGGTGCACAAGTCCGATCAGGCGCTCTACCGCGAGGTCATGGCGGATTGTGCACTCGGCCAGAAGCTCGGCTTCGACGCCGCCTGGCTGCTCGAACATCATTTCAGCGACTACTACCCGACGCCCAGTCCGCTCCTGTTCATGGCCCATATCGCGGCGGCCTTTCCCGACCTGTCGCTCGGCACCTCGGTGCTGGTGCTGCCATGGTACCACCCGCTGCGGCTGGCCGAGGAAATCGCCATGCTGAACAGCATGACCAACGGCACGCTGCATCTCGGCATCGGCCGCGGCACCGCCAAGATGGAGTACGACGCCTACAACGTCGACATGAACGAGGCGCGCGCCCGCTTCGCCGAATGCTATCGCATCGTCGAGAAGGGCCTGGCGGGCGAGCCCTTCACCCACGATGGACAATTCTGGAAGATCGCCCAGCCGATCCGCCTCCGGCCCGAGCCGGTGGCCAAGAAGGTGCGCTTCTACGGCGCCATCGGCAGCCCGGCGAGCGCCGAAGTGATGGGCGATCTCGGCGTGGCGCCGATCTGCCTCTCGACCTTTCCCGACAAGCTGCTGGCCAGGATCCTCGAGCGCTGGCGGGCACGCGCCGGTGCCGCCGCGCAGGACGCGATCCTGCCGATCTCGGTCAAGCTGTTCATCGCCGACACCGACGAGGAGGCGCGCGAGCTCGGCCGCCGCCACTACCCGCCCTACTTCGACCTGCAGTGCACGCACTACGAGTCCGACGCCAATCCGTGGGCCGACATCCCGGAGTACCAGGACTTTAGTCGAATGTTCGCCAATCTGCGCAAGCTCACCGACCCGGCGGAACTGGGACCTTTCATGGACTCGAACCTGGTCGGCAGCCCCGAGACGATCTGCCGGCGCATCGACCAGCTGGTGGCCCTCGGCTTCAACTATTTCATGGTCTCGTGCGCCACGCCCGGCACACCGATCGAATTGCGCCAGCGCATGATGACCCGCTTCGCCGAGGAGGTTTGCCCGCGCTATTCCAGCGCCATGCGGCAAACGAAGGCCGCATGATGCGCGCATTGTATCGATTGTTTCTTCACTGACCCCATCGCCTCTTCACCATGCCATTACGTACATTGGATGTGCAGGAATTGGGCTATCGGCGATATTCAACCAATGTACTCTCCACTCATGACGAGGGGAGCGGCCGTCCAGTTCTGGGCGTACGGATAAGGGCATGCGTTCGAGGATCCTGATCGGCGGCATGATAGCCGCGATGCTGTTGTCGAGCGGGACTGCACTTGCCCAGAAGAGCGGCGGCGTGCTGCGCATGTTCCATCGCGACAATCCGCCGAGCACTTCGATCCATGAGGAGTCGACGGCCTCGACCGTCGTGCCCTTCATGCCGGTATTCAACAACCTCGTCCTGTTCGACCAGGCGACCGCCCAGAACAGCGCGCAGTCGATCGTGCCCGACCTCGCCGAATCGTGGAGCTGGAACGACGACGGGACCGAACTCACATTCAAGCTGCGCCAGGGCGTACACTGGCACGATGGGCTGCCTTTCACCTCGTCCGATGTCGAATGCACCTTCAACCTGCTGGCCGCCCGGACCCGCGACAAGCTGCGCCACAATCCGCGTGCCGCATGGTACCGCAACATCAACTACGTCCACAGCGCCAATGACCACGAGGTCACCATCTACCTCAATCGGCCGCAACCTTCGCTTCTGTCGCTGCTCGCCTCGGGCTTCTCGCCGATCTACCCCTGCCACATTCCAGCCAGCCAGATGCGCACGCGGCCGGTCGGCACGGGTCCGTTCAAGTTCGACTCGTTCATTCCGTTCGAGCGCATCAAGCTGGTGCGCAACCCGGATTACTGGAAGCCGGACCGGCCCTATCTCGACGGCATCGAGTTCACCATCGTCAACAGCTCCTCGACGGCCTTGCTGAGCTTCATCGCCGGCCGTTTCGACATGACCTTCCCGTGGGAGGTAACGATTCCGCAGCTCAAGGACACCAAACGGCGGACGTCGAAGGTGGCATGCGAGACCACGTCGATGAACAACAACACGAATCTGCTGGTGAATCGCGACGCGGCACCATTCGACAATCCCGACATCCGCCGAGCGCTGACGCTCGCTCTCGACCGCAAGGCCTTCATCTCCGCCCTCAATGACGGCGAGGCCGAGATCGGCGGCAATCTCCAGCCGTCAGGTGACGGCATGTGGGGGCTGCCCCCCGAGAAGCTGGCAACAATCGACGGCTACGGACCCGACATCGAGGAAAACCGCGAACGGGGCCGTGCGCTCATGGTCAAGGCGGGCTACAGCCCGGAGCGGCCGTTGGCGTTGAAAGTCGTGACGCGCGGCATCGCGCTCTACAAGAGCCCGGCGCAGATTCTGATCGACCAGCTCAAGGAGATCCATATCCATGCGTCGCTCGACGTCGTCGAGACCTCGCACTGGTTCACCCGGCTCAGCCGCAAGGACTATGCGATCGCCCTCAACACAACGGGCAACGGCGTCGACGATCCCGATCAGGCCTTCTACGAGAACTTTTCCTGCCGTTCGGAGCGCAACCACAACGGCTATTGCAACCCCGAGATTGAGCGGCTGTTCGACCTCCAATCGGCCGAGCTCGACATCGAGAAGCGCCGTGAACTGGTGTGGGAGATCGACTCCCGACTCTTGGCCGACGCCGCACGCCCGCCGATCATGTGGAATCGAGCCGCCACCTGCTGGCAGCCCTACGTCAAGGGCTACGTGGCTCACGTCAACAGCATGTACAACGGCTTCCGTTTCGAAAACGTCTGGCTCGACCGGTTCTAGACCGTGCGCTAGGCTGTCGCCTCTGACGATGCTGCGGCTCGACACGCGGCACGCTCAGGAGGAAACCGACGGGAGGAAACGAGATGCGGCCAGTATTGTTGCTTGGTGGCATGTTAGCCGCTTTTGCGTGCTCGACCGGCGTGGCGCTGGCTCAAAAGAGCGGCGGCGTCCTCAAGATGTATCACCGTGATAACCCGCCGACCTTGTCGATCCACGAAACGGCGACGAACTCGACGGTCATCCCGATCATGTCGGTGATGAACAACCTGGTGTTGTTCGACCAGAGCAAGCCGCAGAACGGCCCGGAAACGATCGTGCCGGACCTCGCCAAATCGTGGAGTTGGAGCGCCGATAACAAGGCCCTCACTTTCAAGCTCGAGGAGGGCGTGAAGTGGCATGATGGCAAGCCCTTCACCGCCAAGGACGTGGTCTGCACTTTCGATCTTCTGCTGGGTAAGGCCGAGAACAAGCTGCGCGCCAATCCGCGCCAGTCCTGGTACACCAACGTCGACAATGTCACGGCCGACGGCGACTATCAGGCCACCATCCACCTCAAACGACCACAGCCCTCGCTCCTGACGCTGCTCGCGTCGGGCTACTCGCCGATCTATCCCTGCCACGTGCCAGCAGCGCAGATGCGCACGAAGCCGATCGGCACCGGCCCCTTCAAGTTCGTCGAGTTCAAGCAGAACGAAGGCCTCAAGCTCACCAAGAACACCGACTACTGGAAGAAGGGAAAGCCCTACCTCGACGGCATCGAGTTCATCATCGTGCCCAATCGTGGCACCGCGATGCTGGGCTTCATGGCCGGCCGCTTCGACATCACCTTCCCGTGGGAAGTGACCATGCCGTTGCTCAAGGACATCAGGAGCCAGTTGCCGAGCGCGCAGTGCCAGGTCACGTCGATGAACAACACCACCAACCTGATCGTCAATCGCGACGCCCCGCCGTTCGACAATGCCGATCTGCGCAAGGCGCTGACGCTCGCCATGGACCGCAAGGCCTTCATCGACATCCTCAATCAGGGCGACGCCCAGGACGGCGGCACGATGCAGCCGGTCAAGGACGGCATCTGGGGTCTGCCCGAGGAAATGCTGCGTAGCGTGCCGGGTTATGGCACCAACGTGGAGAAGAACCGCGAGGAAGCCCGGGCCCTGATGAAGAAGGCGGGCTACGGGCCCGACAAACACCTGAAGCTTAAGATCGCAACCCGCGGCATCTCGCTCTACAAGGATCCGGCGGTCATCCTGGCCAGCCAGCTCAAGGATATCTGGATCGACGCCGACGTCGACATCATCGAAACGACGCAATGGTTTCCCAAGGTGACGCGCAAGGACTATCAGCTTGGTCTCAACACCACCGGCAACGGCGTCGACGACCCCGACCAGAACTACTACGAGAACTTCTCCTGCAAGTCGGAGCGCAACTACACCGGCTACTGCAATCCGGAGATCGAGAAGCTGTTCGACGTGCAGAGTCAGGAAACCGACATCGAGAAGCGCAAGAAGATCGTCTGGGAAATCGACAAGAAGCTGCTCGAAGACGGCGCACGGCCGGTCATCATGTGGAACCGCGCGGCGATCTGCATGCAGCCCTTCGTGAAAGGCTACGTCGCCAACGTAAACAGCGTCTACAACGGTTTCCGCTTCGAGGACGTCTGGCTGGACAAGTAGCCGGCCGGCCTCAGTTCTCGAGCTTGATGTTGGCTTTCTGGATCACGGGCGTCCATGTCTCGGACGGCCTGGTGATGGATCGTGGGATCCTTCAGCGCCTTTCCATGGCGGCGCTCACGATCATTCCTGTCTCTGGTCTCGTCTCCGGATTCTCTGGACCGTTTCGTCGAGCGTCGACAGGAAGCGCGAGCGGTCACGAGGGCTCATCGGCTTGGGACCGCCCGTCGTCTCGCCCATGGCGCGCAAATTCGACATCAGCTCGCGGCTGGCCATCGCCATGCCGATCGACGAGGTGGTGAAGGCCACACCTGTCGAGCCGATCGCCGCCGCCCCCTTCTTCAGGCTGCGGTCGGCCAGGGGGATATCCGAGGTGATCACGATGTCCTCAGGCCCGACGCGCTCGGCGATCCAGTTGTCGGCGGCGTCGAAGCCATCGCTCACTATCACGCGCTCGATTCGCGGGTCGCGCGGCACGTTGATGTAGGAATTGCTCACCACATAGACTTTCAGCCCGTAGCGCTCGGCGACGCGGTAGATCTCTGCCTTGACCGGGCAGGCGTCGGCGTCGATGTAGAGGGAGATTGTCACCGGCTAAGCGTCCCCTGCTTCGGTTGGAATAACAAGATGAAACGGCACGACGACAAGTCCTCTCGGTTCAAGCTCGCGGTTCGCGATGCGGGCGCCACTAAGTTGCGCATCCTGGCGGCGGCGCGGATCGAGTTCGCCGACCACGGCTACATGGGCGCGCGCGTCGACCGCATTGCCCGGACGGCACAGGCCAACAAGCGGCTGCTCTACTACTACATCGGCAACAAGGAGGCGCTCTATCTCGCCACGCTCGAACGCGCCTACGCCGACATCAGGACGGCCGAGCGCGAGTTGAGACTCGAGGAGCTGGAGCCGCTGGCCGCGATCGAGCAGCTGGTGCGCTTCACCTGGGCTTACTTCAACGCCAATCCGAGCTTCGTGGCACTGCTCAACACCGAGAATCTGCACCACGCTCGCCACCTCAAGAAGTCGGAGCAGATCCCCGACATGAACTCGGCCGTCGTAGCCACGGTGGGTCGGATCCTGAAGAAGGGCGCCAGGCTTGGCGTGACGCGTCCCGGCCTCGATCCGCTGCAGCTCTACATCTCGATCGCCTCGCTGTGCTTTTTCTACGTCTCCAACATCCACACGCTGACGGTGGTGTTCGCGCGCGACCTCAAGGCGCGCAAGGCCCTCGACGAGCGGATCGAGCACGTGGTCGGCATGGTGCTGCGGGCCATCGCCGCGGCGCCGGCCCGGAAATCCTGAGCCCGGCTTGACAAGACGGGCGGCCTATAGGAGCAATTAACCGTCTGGTTACTTAGGGCGCAAAGACCCCCAATCGAGGAAATGCACTCATGACGACACGTACTCTCGGTCTCATCATGAACGGCGTCAGCGGACGCATGGGCGTCAATCAGCACCTGATCCGCTCGGTCGCGGCGATCCGCGCCCAGGGCGGCGTGCTGATGTCGGACGGCTCGCGCGTCCAGCTCGACCCGGTGCTGGTCAGCCGCAGCGCCGACAAGGTGAAAGCGCTCGCCGAACAGCACGGCGGGCTGCGCTGGAGCACCGATGTCGACGCCGAGATCGCGAGCGCCAAGAACCACATCTTCTTCGACACGGCGACGACGCAGATGCGCCCGACCCTGCTCGAGAAGGCGATCAACGCCGGCAAGCACATCTATTGCGAGAAGCCGATCGCCACCAACCTCGCCGAGGCACTGAAGATCTGCCGGCTGGCCCAGCAGAAGGGCGTCAAGAACGGCACGGTGCAGGACAAATTGTTCCTGCCCGGCCTGCAGAAGATCAAGATGCTGCGCGATTCGGGCTTCTTCGGCCGCATCTTTTCGGTGCGCGGCGAGTTCGGCTACTGGGTCTTCGAGGGCGACTGGCAGGCGGCCCAGCGGCCGTCGTGGAACTACCGCACCGAGGACGGCGGCGGCATCGTGCTCGACATGGTCTGTCACTGGCGCTACGTGCTCGACAATCTCTTCGGCAAGGTCCAGTCGGTGTCCTGCATCGCAGCCACTCACATTCCCGAACGGGTCGACGAGGCGGGCAAGCGTTACGCCGCGACCGCCGATGATGCCGCCTACGCGAGCTTCCAGCTCGAGGGCGGCGTGATCGCCCATATCAACATGAGCTGGGCGGTGCGCGTCTATCGCGACGATCTCGTCACCTTCCAGGTCGACGGCACGCTGGGCTCCGCAGTTGCCGGCCTCAGCGACTGCATGATCCAACCCCGCACCGCCACGCCGCGGCCGGTGTGGAACCCCGACCAGAAGCAGACCATCGATTTCTACGACAGCTGGCAGAAGATGCCGGACAACATCACTTACGATAACGGCTTCAAGGCCGAGTGGGAGATGTTCATCCGCCACGTCGTCGAGGATGCGCCCTTCCCGCACACGCTGGTCGAGGGCGCCAAGGGCGTGCAGCTCGTCGAATGCGCGCACCAGAGCTGGAAGGAACGGCGCTGGGTCGACGTTCCCCCTCTGAAAATCTGAGGCTGAAAGTCTGAGGAGACCGCCATGTCGATCGTCCTGCCCCTGCCCGCGCTGGGTGGCCATCTCTCGCCCTACACGCTGTCGACGGCGGCACACTTCCCCGACCGCGTGACGCGGCCACTCAACCGCGTCGCTTTGGCCGCCGCCCACGTCGTGGCCGATCCCAACGCCGACATCGATCCCTGGCTGCAAGCCGCACCCGACTGGGACCGCACCATCGCCTACCGCGAGTATCTCTGGGACCTCGGTCTCGGCGTCGCCGAAGCCATGGACACCGCTCAGCGCGGCATGGGCCTCGACTGGAAGATGGCGCTGGAGCTGATCAAGCGCTCGGTCGCCGCGGCTCGCGGACACACCGGCGCCGTCGTCTTCTCCGGTGCCGGCACGGACCATCTCGACCTTGCCACCGTGCGCTCGGTCGACGAGGTCATCCGCGCCTACGAGGAGCAGATCGCGGCCATCGAGGCGGTTGGTGGCCGCATCATCCTGATGGCATCGCGCGCCCTGGTGCGGGTCGCGAAATCGCCCGACGATTATGCCCGCGTCTACGACCGCGTGCTGAGCCAGGTGCGCGAGCCGGTGATCATCCATTGGCTGGGCAGCATGTTTGATCCGGCACTCGCCGGCTACTGGGGTACGGCCGACTTCGCCCCGGCGATGGAAACCGCGCTGGACGTCATCAACCGGTCGGCTGCGAAGATCGACGGCGTAAAGATCTCCCTCCTCGACAAGGACAAGGAGATCACCATGCGCCGCCGGCTCGACAAGCACGTGAAAATGTATACCGGCGACGACTTCAACTATGCCGAACTGATCGCAGGCGACGATCAGGGTTATTCGCATGCCCTGCTCGGCATCTTCGATGCCATCGCACCCGCCGCCACTGCCGCCCTGTCGGCGCTGGCCGGCAACGACCTCGAGAAATTCCACGCCATCTTCGCGCCGACGGTTCCGCTGTCTCGGCATATCTTCCGCAGCCCGACGCAGTTCTACAAGACCGGCGTGGTCTTCATGGCCTATCTCAACGGCCACCAGGACCATTTCACCATGGTCGGCGGCCAGGAAAGCGCGCGCTCGACCTTGCATCTCGCCGAGCTGTTCCGGCTGGCCGACCAGGCGGGGCTGTTCCGCGATCCCGAGCAGGCGGCGGCGCGCATGAAAGCGGTGCTGGCCGTGCGCGGCATCGCGGCCTGACCGCGATGCGCGATTTCAGCGACGGTCCGCGCCATCTCTCGGTCAACACCGCGACCGTCCGCCGCCAGGGCGATCTTTTAGCCATCGTGGAAGCCTGTGCCCGTCACGGTATTCCGGCGATCAGCCCGTGGCGCGACCAGGTGGCAAGCGTCGGGCTCGACCGCGCCGTCCGCCTGGTCAAGGACGCCGGCCTAAAACTTTCCGGCTATTGCCGCGGCGGCCTGTTCCCGGCCTCGGGCGAACATCTCCAAGCGGCGCGCGACGACAACCGGCGCGCGGTCGACGAAGCCGCGGCAATGGGCGCGCCTTGCGTAATTTTGGTGGCGGGCGGCCTGCCGCAGTATGCGCGTCCCGGCTCGACGCCGTCGAAAGACCTCGAAGCGGCGCGCGCGATGATCGAGGACGGCATCGCCGAGCTTTTAGCCTATGCCCGCACGGCCAGGCTGCCATTGGCGATCGAGCCGTTGCATCCGATGTACGCCGCCGACCGCGCCGCGGTGAACACGCTGGCGCAGGCGCTCGACATCGCCACCCGCCTCGATCCCGGCGGCCGCGATGGCGCGCTGGGCGTCGCGGTCGACGTCTATCATACGTGGTGGGACCCCGAGCTCTATGCCGGCATTGCCCGCGCCGGCCGTGAGCGGCGGCTGCTCGCCTATCACGTCTGCGACTGGCTGGTGCCGACCACCGACCTGCTGAACGACCGCGGCATGATGGGGGACGGCGTGATCGAGTTGCGCCGTATCCGGCAAGCGGTCGAAGATGCGGGCTTCACAGGCTTCTCCGAGGCCGAAATCTTCTCCGAGCGCTGGTGGAGCCAGCCGATCGACACGGTGCTCGCAACCTGCGTCGAGCGCCACCGCACCGTCGTCTGACCAGGCGTTAGCCGATCCCGTAAAAGGCTGCACAGGTCTCGCCCAGGATCAGATCCTTTTCGCGCGCGGTCAGGAACGGGCAGTACCGCCTCACGTAGTCGAGCGACTGCTTATACGTGCAGAACCGTTCGACGTTCGGCATGTCGGAACCCCAGATCAGCCGATGCGCCCCGAACTGGTTCTTCATGTCCTCGATCAGCGTCTGCGCCTCGGGATAGGGATAGTCCCAGACGCCGCCATAGGTGATCGGGAACATCACTTCGAGCACCATCGGTTCGTGGCGCCAGACGGCGAGCGCCTCGTCGGGGAATTCGTAGTGGCCGTTGCGGGCAAAGAACGCGACCGGCGGGCTCATCGCCATGTGCACGCGCAATGACGGATGGCGCGCGAGCACGCGGCCGAATGCCGTGAGGTTCGCCATGTAGCTCGCCATGTCGTAGCCCGGTCCCGAACTCATCTCGAAGCAGAGCAGGATGCCCCGCCGCGCGAGCTTGTCCCAGAACGGCGCCATCTCGGCGGCGTCGAGCGGCCATGGCCAGCCGTGGCGGCTCATCGCATCGACACCGAAGTAGAGACCGCGCAGTCCAAGCTCATCGACCGCACGATCGACCTCGGCGAGCTGCTGGGGCTTGCCCGCCATCGCTTCGTCAACATGCATCAGCCCGGTGATCCGCTCGGGGTATTGCCGCCCGGCGAAGGCATTCATGTCGGTCATCGCGCCGTAACCACCGCCCGCCTGCAGGATGCAATGATCGACGCCCGCGTTCATCATCTGCGCCAGCATGAGCTCGGGCGGCGCTACTTGCTCCTGCATGCCCACGGGCATGTACTGGACGCCGTAGTCCTCGCCCTCGTGCGTGAACTCGAGCTGGCCGAAGCGACCGACGCGGAAATCGACGTCGTTGAGCCCGCTCCAGCTCTCCTCTCCCGGCTGGAACAGCGCCTTGGTATCGGCGCGCGCGCCGTCGCGGAGGCGGAAGGTCGGCGCGACCGTCCGCGTCACGACGCGTTGCAGATAGCGCTTGTGGACCTCGCGCGTCGGATGTCCGCAGGCGCCGATCCAGTGCGTGAAGATGTGGGCGTGGCAGTCGATGATCATGCTTCTCTCCGGCTATGAGAGCACAGCTACCTTCTTGCGCTCGATCAGCGCGAAGTCGATGGCAGCACCCAGGCCCGGGCCGTCGGGCACATGCACCATGCCGTCGCGGCCGACGACGATGTCCTTCTCGAGACCGTATTTCTGCGCGGCGTCGGGCAGCAGCACCTCGAAGAATGTCGTGTTCTTCATCGAGGCGATGACATGCAGGTTGGCGATGTTGTTCAGCGAATTGCCGCCGTGATGGACCTCGTAGTTCATGCGGAAGGCCTCGGCGAGATGCGCGGTCTTCACCAGCGTCGTGATGCCGCCCTTCACGGCAACGTCGCCGCGCAAAAAATCGGTGGCCTGCAGCATGATCCAGGGCTGGTAGGAATCGAGGCCGGTGATGGGATACTCGGTCGCGAGGATCGGGATCGAGAGTTGCTGCTTCAGCTTCACGTAGTTGTAGATGTCCTGGTCGGCCAGCGGATCCTCGTACCAGTAGTAGTCCATCTCCTCGACGGCGCGGCCGACGCGCACCGCTGCCGGATAGTCGTAGCTCCAGGTCGAGTCGAGCATGATGGTGTAGTCGCCCGCCGCCTTGCGCACGGCCTCGCAGACCTTGATGTCTTCCTTCCAGCGCGTCGGCGGATGGATCTTGTAGGCGGCCCAACCGCCTTCCTTGAAGCGCACCGCCTCCTCGGCATATTCCGTCGGCGACGACATCACGGCCGAACTCGCATAGGCCGGCACCGACTCGCGATAGGTGCCGAGCAGGCGATGGATCGGCTGGCCCATCGACTTACCCAGCAGATCCCACAGCGCCACATCGGCGGCGCCGATGGCGCGCACGCCACAGGCGCGCTGCTTCTTCCACAGGTCCTGGACGAGCGCTTCGCGATGCAGCGGATTGCGGCCCATCAGCATCGGCTTGAGGTGGGTGATGAGCCCCTGTCCGTCCGTCGTCGCCGAGTTGGAGGCCGAACCCAGGAAGGCATGCCCTTCGATGCCCTCGTCCGTGATGATGCGCAGCAAGCCGAGCGCGCTCGAACCCGAGAAGCGGCTATGCGCACCGTAAGTGGTCGGCGGGATGTCGTCCCAGGCGAAGAGCGTGAGCGTGACGTCGGTGATTTTCATGGCGTTATCTCCCATAGCCGTCGTTCGGCGGTGCAGCATAGGGAGTGCCGGTCATGCGCGTTTCATTCTCCCTTTCGTTCAGTATAGACTGCCGCCATGACCGACAAAGCCCGAACCGAACTCGCCCCCACCGGCGTCCTGCGCGCCGGCATCAACCTCTCCAATTTCCTGTTGGTCACCGGCCGCAGTGCGAACGCCGAGCCCGTAGGCGTGTCGCCCGACATGGCGCGCGCCGCCGCCGCGGCGCTCGGCGTGCCGGTCCACTACGTGCCCTTCAAGACGCCGGGCGAACTGGGCGACCAAGTCGGCAAGAACATGTGGGACATCGGCCTGATCGGCGCCGAACCGCAGCGCGCCGAGAAGATCGCCTTCACCGCCGCCTACTGCGAGATCGAGGCGACCTACATGGTGCCGGCGGGCTCGCCCATCACCTCCATCGCCGACGTCGACAAGAAGGGCGTGCGCATCGCCGTCTCGGCGCGCAGCGCCTACGATCTCTGGCTGGTGAACAACATCAAGAACGCCACCTTGGTGCAGGTGAGCGGGCTCGACGCCGCCTATGAGAAGTTCATGTCCGACAAGCTCGAGGTTCTGGCGGGACTCCGGCCGGGCCTACTCAAGGATGTCGAGAAAGCACCTGGGCTAAAAATCCTCGACGGCAAGTTCACCGCCGTGCAGCAGGCCATCGGCACGGCCAGGGCCAACCTCGCGGGCGCGGCATTCCTCGCCGACTTCGTCGAGAAGGCCAAGAAGTCAGGCATGGTCGCGGAGTTCATCGAGCGCCACAAGGTCAAGGGCCTGTCGGTCGCGCCACCCGCCTGACCGACGCCGGCCTGACCGACAACGCCTGACTACAACTCGCTGCCGACGAACTGGCGGAACTCCGCCGTCTTCGGATTGGCGAACAGCTCGGCAGTCGGACCGATCTCCCACACCTTGCCCTGGTGCATGAACACCAGGAGGCTGGCGACGCGGCGTGCGAAGCCCATTTCGTGCGTGACGGTGATCATCGTCATGCCGCGCCGCGCCAGATCCTCCATCACCGCCAGCACCTCGGCCGTCAGTTCGGGATCGAGCGCCGAGGTCACCTCGTCGAAGAGCATGATCTGCGGCTGCAGCGCCAGCGAGCGCGCGATGGCGACGCGCTGCTGCTGGCCGCCCGAGAGCTGCTCGGGATAGGCCAGCAGCTTGTCGGTGAGACCGACCAGCCGCAGCACCTCCGCTGCCTTCTGCTTGGCCGCGGCCTTGGATTCCTTCTTCACCAGCGTCAGCGCCAGCGTGATGGTCCGCTCGACGGTGAGGTGCGGGAAGAGATTGTAGCTCTGGAACACCATGCCGACGTCGCGGCGGAGCTGGGCCCGCGCGGCACTGCCCGGCCGGCCGACGGCATGGCCGCAAACCTCGATATTGCCGCCCTGGATGGTTTCGAGACCGGCAATGCAGCGCAGCAGCGTGCTCTTGCCCGAACCGCTGCGGCCCACGATGGCAACGGTCTGGCCGCGCACCACGTCGAAGCCGACACCGTCCAGCACGCGCAGCGGCCCGAACTCCTTGATCACGTCCTGGACGCGGACGACAGCCTCACCTTCCGGCATTGGCCTTCCTCTCGAGGTAGCGGCTGGCCACTGACAGCGGGTAGCACAGCGCGAAATAGATGGCGGCGACACAGGAGAAGATCGCGAACGGCTCGAAGGTCGAGTTGTTGACGATCTGTCCGGCGCGCGCGAGTTCGACGAAGCCGATCACCGACGCCAGCGACGTGTTCTTCACGATTTGCACCATGAAGCCGACGGTGGGCGGGATGGCGATGCGCACGGCCTGCGGCAGGATCACATAGGTATATTGCTGGGCACGGTTGAGGCCGAGGCAGTCCGAGGCCTCCCACTGGGTCCTGGGCACCGCCTCGATGCAGCCGCGCCAGATCTCACCCAGGAAAGCGCCGGCATAGAGCGTGAGCGAGATGCCCGCCGCCACCAGAGGCACCAGTTTCAGGCCGATGATGCCGAGGCCGAAGTACGACAGGAACAGCAGGATTAGGAGCGGCGTGCCCTGGATGAGCTGGATGTAGCCGCTGGCGAGGCTGCGCAGGACGCCGAGCTTCGACACCCGCATCAGCGCGATGGCGAGGCCCAGGACCGAGCCGCCGGCAAAGGCGATCAGCGACAGCACCACGGTCCATTGCGCGGCGATCAGCAGATAGAGCAGATGGTTGGTGCCGAGCTGGTTCACAGCGACGTCCCCAGCCGGCGCTTGCGCGCGAACAGCCCCCGCCCGATCAGCCAGAAGGCGAAGCGGTAGAGCGCCGACAGCGCCAGATAGGCCACCGCCACGATGAGATAGACCTCGAAGCTGCGGTAGGTGTCGGACTGCACCAGGCTGGCGGTCGCCGTCAGCTCCTCGACCGAGATCTGCGAGGTGATGGACGATGCCAGCATCAACAGGACGAACTGGCTGGAGAGTGCGGGATAGACGCGCTCCATCGCCGGCAGCAGGACGACGTGCAGGATGGTCTGCAGCCGGGTGAGGCCCAGGCAATCGGCGGCCTCGAGCTGGGTGCGCTGGATCGACTGGATGCCGGCCCGCATGATCTCGGTCGAATAGGCGCCCATGTTGACGGTAAGCGCGATCACGGCCGAGACGTCGGCGCTGAGTTTCAGTCCGAGGCTGGAGAGGCCGAAATAGACGATGAAGATCTGGATCAGGAGCGGCGTGTTCCGGATCGCCTCGACATAGGCGCCGACCAGCCGGCGCACGACAGGCCCGCCATAGACCCGCGCCAGCGCGCATACGGTGCCGAGCGCAAAGCCCAGCGCGATCGACAGCACGGTGAGCTGGACAGTGAGCCAGGCGCCGGCCACGAAATCGGGCCACCGCTCGGCCATGAAAGCGAAATCGAATTTATAGGACATGGTTCAGCCGCCGATGGCGTAGAGGCGCCGCGCATTGCCCGCGAACAGCGAATGGCGCTCCGTCTCGGAGAAGTCAGCCACGATCGCCGCGAACCCGCGATAGATGTCGTCGAAGCTGCCGCACAGGCTGTCGACCGGGAAATTGCTGGCGAACATGCAGCGCTCGACCCCGAACAGTTCGATCGCCGTCAGCACGATCCAGCGGTTGTCGGCGGCCGTCCAGCCGACGCCGGGAATGCCGAGGCCCGAGATCTTCACCGCGACGTTGGATTGCGCCGCCATGGCGGCCATCGCCTTGCGCCAGCCGGCCAGCCCCTCCGGGCTGCGGTCGGCCGGCAGGCCCGTATGATTGAGGAAGATCATGATGCCGGGAAAATCGCGCGCCAACTTGGCGGCATCGCCGAGATCGGCCCACGGCGTCTGCAGATCGAAGCGGCCGAGCCGCCTGGCCAGCAGCGCAAAACCCTTGCGCCAGCGCGTCGCCGTCAGCATGTCGCCCGGCCGGGGCTTGTGGCGGACGCTGCGCACGAAATCGAAGCCACTGAGACGTTCCAGCACCTTCCCGGCATCGGCGCGGTCGAGCCACGCCTGGCCGACGGCGACCGACGGCAGGCCTTTCTGCCGGAGCTCGGCCACATAGGTCATCTCGCCGACGGGATCGCGCGGATCCCATTCCGTCTCGACATAGACCGAGCCCACGACGGCATAGCCGTGCGCATCGGCCAGGTACTGCTCGTGCAGGTAACGCCGGCGGATGGCGTTGTAGTCGCCATAGCGGAACGGGATCGGCGGCTCGTCGCGCAGCCAGGGATGATAGTTGCGCGCCGGATCCCAGAAGTGATGGTGGGCGTCGACGATCTCCATCGACGCCCCGCTCTGGTCGCTATCGCCCATCCCTATTGCTTGAGGATGACGTCGGGCAGGTCGTTGCCGTGGTGCTTCTTGTAGATGGCGTTCAGCGTACCGTCCTTGAGCTTGGCCGAGATCCACTTGTTGACCTCGTCGCGCAGCCGCGTCTCGTCCTTCTTGACGCCGACGGCCAGGATGAAAGTGTCGAGCACGAATTTGACCTCGAGCTGGCGGGCCGGATTCTTCTTGGAAATCGGCGAGACCAGCAGTTCACCGGTCGAGATGATATCGACCTGGCCGCTCAGGAAGGCCTGGGCCTCGGTGGCGTCGTCCTCGTAGCGCACCAGCTTCATGCCCTTGGGGCCTTCCTTGGTGAGCTGGGTGTCATGCGTCGTGCCGCGCACGGTACCCACGGTCTTGCCGTCGAGGTCGGCGAGTTTCTTGACGTCGGTCGCCTTGGTCGCGGCGATCACCGTGCGGATGACGGCGTAGCCCAGGGTAAAATCAATGACCTTGGCGCGGTCCGGCGTGATCGAGAGTGTCGAGATCACGAGGTCGGCCTTGTCTGTCTGCAACGACGGAATGCGCGACGCCCCGGTGGTCGGCACATGGACGAACTCCAGGCCCCAATCCTTGGCCAGCAGCTTGGCGGTGTCGATGTCGGAGCCCGAGGGCTGCATCTTGTCATCCGTCAGGCCGTAGGGTGGCACGCCGAGATCGACGGCAATGCGGATCTTGCCCGACTTCTTGATGTCGTCGAGTGCGTCGGCACTGGCCATCTGGCTCAGGCCCATCGTCGCCACCGCCGCAAGGGCGACGGTCGTCAGTAGCTTCCTCATCGTTTCCTCCGTTTTCCGTTTGGTTTCTTGACCGAACTCTAGCGTCCCGCATCCATGTCGGCGAGCTTTGCCACGCGGCGGCGAAATTCCTCGGCCGTGGAGAATTTCGCAGCGAGGTAGGCGGCGATCAGATCCTTGGCCAGCCAGGGGCCTACGATCTGGGCGCCGATGCACATCACGTTGACGTCGTCGTGCTCGACACACTGGTGCGCCGAATGCACGTCGTGGCAGACCGCGGCGCGGATGCCCTTCATCTTGTTGGCACCGATCGAGGCGCCGACCCCGGTGCCGCACACCATCAGGCCGCGCTCGGCCTTGCCCGAGGTGATAGCGGCCGCGACCTTGCGCGCGATATCGGGAAAGTCGACCGGGGCGGGATCGAAGGAGCCGACATCCTCGACTTCGTGGCCGAGACCGCGCACGAAGGCGAGCAACTCGGCCTTCATCGGAAAGCCGGCGTGGTCGGAGCCGATGACGAGTTTCATGGCTGCTTCTCCTGCGGTTGATAGGCGGCAATGAGGTTCTTGCGGCGCAGATCGTCGCTGATCAGGAAGTGCTCGCGCAAGGCACGGTCCGCCTGGTCGGGATCGCGCCGCGCCAGCGACAGGAAGACCTCGCGATGGGCGTCGACCAGTCGCGACGTGATCGTGGGTTCGCGGAAGGTGTCGCGACGGCGCTCGACGTGGCTGTGCATCAGGAGCGGCGAGATCGCCTCGTAAATCTTCATCAAGGCGCCGCTGCCGCTTGCCCGCACGATGGCGAGATGGAAAGCATAGTCGGCGCCGCCGCCGGTCTCCGGCTCATCGAAGGAGAGGGCCAGCGTGTCGAGGATGCCGGCGATCGCCTGCAGGTCGCGCTCACTCGCGCGCTCACAGGCAAGACGAATGGCCTGGCATTCGATGGCGATCCTGGCCTGCAGCACGTCGTCGAGGATGTTCGGCTGCGGCGCGAGGCAGAGGGTGAGTGCGTGGCCCAGCACCGAGGCATCGGCGGCGCGCACGAAGGCGCCGCGGCCGTGCTGGATGTCAAGCAAGCCGAGCATGGCCAACGACCGCAGCGCTTCGCGCAGCACCGGCCGGCTGACGCCCAGTGCCAGGGCAAGCTCACGCTCCGCCAGCAGTCGGTCGCCCGCCTTGAGCTCGCCCGATAGCAGCCGGTCGCGGAAAAAGGTGAAGACCCTGAGGGCACCACTCGGCGCCTCATCAGGGTCGGGACGAAGAATATCGAGGGCCATCATCGGAAAGGGGCCAGTTGGTCAGTCCGCGGTCTTACCACCTTGGACACTTTCCTCAAATTTGTCACGCAACCTTTTCCCGGACCGGTCGTTGGGCCATTCGGCAGGGGGATTACGTGTGTCTGTAAATCAGCTCAGGGGGAGCTGGCGCTGGAGAGCCCTCACGCCGATGCTACGCCATCAGGGCTGCATCAACTTTCAGGCAGAGAGTTCGCCATGACCGCAGAGACCGAGGCCGCCGCGACCGTCGCCAACGGCCAGACCGCCCGCCGCCGTCTCTCTCCGCCGTCCGATCTCCCGATCCCCGACCTTTACGAACTGATGCGCGCCCTGGAAGCAGTCCGCAGTGGCGACTTCTCGGTCCGACTGCCCAGCGGACAGGACGGTGTGGTCGGCAAGATTTCGGTGCTGTTCAACGAGATCGTCGGCGCCAACCAGAACATGGCGCAGCAGCTCGAGCGCATTGGCAAGTCGGTCGGCGAGCAGGGCCGGACCCGCCAGCGTGTCAAATTCGGCATTTCCACCGCCACCTGGGGCGAGATGGAAAGCTCGGTGAACAGCCTGATCGACGATCTGGTGTGGCCGACCACCGAGGTCACCCGCGTGATCTCGGCCGTGGCGCAGGGCGACCTGCTGCAGACGGCGCGGCTCGATGTCGACGGCCGTCCGCTCAGAGGCGAGTTCCTGCGCTCGGCCACCATCGTCAACACCATGATCAAGCAGCTCTCGGTGTTCACCTCGGAAGTGACGCGCGTGGCGCGCGAGGTCGGCACCGAAGGCAAGCTGGGTGGCCAGGCCCAGGTGAGCGAGGTCACCGGCGTGTGGCGCGAGCTGACCGAGAGCGTCAACTCGATGGCCAACAATCTCACCGCCCAGGTCCGCAACATCTCGGACGTCACCATCGCGGTGGCCAACGGCGACCTCAGCCGCAAGATCACCGTCGACGCGCGCGGCGAGATCCTGCAGCTGAAGGAAGCCATCAACACCATGGTGGACCAGCTCCGGTCCTTCGCCTCGGAAGTGACGCGCGTGGCGCGCGAGGTCGGCACCGAAGGAAAACTCGGCGGCCAGGCGATCGTGCCGGGCGTCGCCGGCACCTGGAAGGAGCTCACCGACAACGTGAACCACCTGGCGGCCAAGCTCACCTCCCAGGTCCGCAACATCGCCGAAGTGACGACCGCCGTGGCCCGTGGCGACCTTTCCAAGAAGATCACCGTCAATGTCTCGGGCGAGATCCTGCAGCTGAAGGAGACCATCAACACGATGGTCGATCAGCTGAACGGCTTCGCCGGCGAAGTCACGCGCGTCGCCCGCGAAGTGGGTACCGAAGGCAAGCTGGGCGGCCAGGCCCAGGTCCCCGGTGTCGCCGGCACCTGGAAGGACCTCACCGACAACGTCAATTCCATGGCCACCAACCTCACGGGCCAGGTCCGCAACATCGCCGAAGTGACGACGGCCGTGGCCGGCGGCGACCTTTCCAAGAAGATCACCGTCGACGTGCGGGGCGAGATTTTGCAGCTGAAAGAGACCATCAACACGATGGTGGATCAGCTGAACGGCTTCGCGGGCGAAGTGACCCGCGTGGCCCGCGAGGTCGGCACCGAGGGCAAGCTGGGCGGCCAGGCGCAGGTGCCGGGTGTCGCCGGTGTGTGGAAGGATCTCACCGACAACGTCAATTCCATGGCCACCAACCTCACCGGCCAGGTCCGCAACATCGCCGAAGTGACGACGGCTGTGGCCGGCGGCGACCTTTCCAAGAAGATCACCGTCGACGTGCGCGGCGAGGTGCTGCGGCTGAAGGAGACCATCAACACGATGGTCGATCAGCTGAACGGCTTCGCCGTCGAAGTGACCCGCGTCGCCCGCGAAGTCGGCACCGAAGGCAAGCTGGGCGGACAGGCCCAGGTGCCGGGCGTCGCCGGCGTCTGGAAGGACCTCACCGATAACGTGAATCTGTTGGCGGCCAATCTCACCACCCAGGTCCGCAACATCGCCGAGGTGACCACCGCGGTGGCCGGCGGTGACCTTTCCAAGAAGATCACCGTCGATGCTTCGGGGGAAATCCTGCAGCTGAAGGAGACCATCAATACGATGGTGGACCAGCTGAACGGTTTTGCCGGCGAGGTGACGCGCGTCGCCCGCGAAGTCGGCACCGAAGGCAAGCTGGGCGGCCAGGCCCAGGTCCCCGGCGTTGCCGGCACCTGGAAGGACTTGACCGACAACGTCAACTCGATGGCCACCAACCTCACGGGCCAGGTCCGCAACATCGCCGAAGTGACGACCGCCGTGGCCGGCGGCGACCTCTCGAAGAAGATCACCGTCGACGTGCGCGGCGAGATTTTGCAGTTGAAGGAGACCATCAACACGATGGTGGATCAGCTGAACGGCTTTGCCGGCGAAGTGACCCGTGTGGCGCGCGAAGTGGGTACCGAGGGCAAGCTGGGCGGCCAGGCGCAGGTGCCAGGCGTCGCCGGCACCTGGAAGGACCTCACCGATAACGTGAACGTGCTGGCGGCCAACCTCACGACCCAGGTCCGCAACATCGCCGAGGTGACCACCGCCGTGGCGCGCGGCGACTTGTCGAAGAAGATCACCGTCACCGTCTCCGGCGAAATCCTGCAGCTGAAGGAGACCATCAACACGATGGTGGACCAGCTGAACGGCTTTGCCGGCGAAGTGACACGCGTGGCACGCGAGGTCGGCACCGAAGGCAAGCTGGGCGGTCAGGCCCAGGTCCCCGGCGTCGCCGGCACCTGGAATGACCTTACCGGCAACGTCAACATGCTGGCGGCCAACCTGACCACCCAGATCCGCACCATCGCCGAAGTGGCGACCGCCATCACCAAGGGCGACCTGACGCGCTCGATCCAGGTCGAGGCGCTGGGCGAGGTGGCCGAGCTGAAAGACAAGCTCAACACCATGATCGACAACCTCCGCCTCACGACGGAGCGCAACACCGAACAGGACTGGCTGAAAACGAACCTGGCGAAATTCACCAACATGCTGCAGGGCCAGCGCGACCTCGGCGCGGTGGGCCGCCTGATGCTGAGCGAGCTGGCACCGCTGGTCCACGCCCACCAGGCCGTAATCTACCAGATCCAGAACGACGACGAGCCCAGCCTGCGACTGCTCTCGGTCTATGCCGATTCAGGCGGCGGCGGCCATCCCGAGATCGTCCGCGTCGGCGAGGGCCTGATCGGCCAATGCGCCGCCGACCGGCGCCAGATCCTGATCTCCGACATGCCGGCGGCGGTCCGCCCCATCACCTCGGGCCTGTTCCAGGCCACGCCCAAGAGCATCATCGTGCTGCCGGTGCTGTTCGAGGGTCAGGTCAAGGCGGTGATCGAGCTCGCCTCCTTGAGCCACTTCACCGAGTTGCAGATCGCCTTCCTGGAGCAGTTCACCGCCTCGATCGGCATCGTGTTGAACTCGATCGAAGCCACGATGCAGACCGAGGGCCTGCTGACCCAGTCGCAGAAGCTCGCTGGCGAGCTGCAGAGCCAGCAAGGCGAGTTGCAGCAGACCAACGAGCAGCTCGAGCAGAAGGCGCAGCAGCTCGCCGAGCGCAACTTCGAGGTCGAGCGCAAGAACCAGGAGATCGAGCAGGCCCGTCGCGCGGTGGAAGAGAAGGCTTCCGAACTGGCGCTGACCTCGCGCTACAAGTCGGAGTTCCTGGCCAACATGAGCCACGAGCTGCGCACGCCGCTGAACAGCATCCTGATCCTGGGCCAGCAGCTTGCCGACAATCCCGAGGGCAACCTAGCGCCCAAGCAGATCGAGTTCGCCCGCACCATCCACGGCGCCGGCACCGACCTGTTGAACCTGATCAGCGACATCCTCGACCTCAGCAAGATCGAATCGGGCACGGTGACCGTCGATGCCGAGGAGATCTTCTTCACCAACGTGCTGGAGACGGTCGCCCGCCCGTTCCGTCATCAGGCCGAATCGCAGGGCCTCAGCTTCGACGTCCAGATCGACCCCGGCCTCGGCCGCAGCATCGTGACCGATTCCAAGCGCTTGCAGCAGATCCTGAAGAATCTGATGTCCAACGCGCTCAAGTTCACGGCGCAAGGCAGCGTTCGCATGCGCGTCCTGCCGGCACGCGCCGGCTGGCGGGCGGACAATCTGGCGCTCGGCCAGGCGAGTTCCGTGGTCGCCTTCGAGGTCACCGACACCGGCGTCGGCATTCCGGTCGAGAAGCAGAAGATCGTGTTCGAGGCCTTCCAGCAGGCCGACGCCAGCACCAGCCGCAAGTATGGCGGCACCGGCCTTGGCCTTGCCATCAGCCGCGAGCTCGCGACGCTCCTGGGCGGCGAACTGACGCTGCGCAGCACGCCCGGCATCGGCAGTACCTTCACGCTCTTCCTGCCGACCTTGTACACCGGTCCGCGCACCGCCGTGCGCGCCGCCGCGTCGGGCGCTGCGCCACAGCCGCAAGTCCCGCTGCCCGAGCATGTGGTCGACCAGTTCCCCGACGACCGTCCCACCCTGCAGCCGGGTGATCGCACCCTGCTGATCGTCGAGGACGACCCCAACTACGCCGGCATCCTGGTCGATGCCGCCCACACCGCGGGCCTGAAGGCGATCGTCACCCAGCGTGGCGCCGAGGCACTCGACCTCGCGCTGGAATACAAGCCGGTCGCCATGTCGCTCGACATCTTCCTGCCCGACATGCTGGGCTGGAATGTGCTGAGCCAGTTCAAGCGCACACTCGAGACGCGGCACATTCCGGTGCAGATCCTGAGCATGGACGAGGACCGCCAGCAGGGCCTGGCGCGCGGCGCCTTCTCTTACCTCAACAAGCCGACCACGACGGAAGGCTTGAACCTGGCGCTGTCGCGCATCAACGACTACGTGAAGCCGCGCCGCAAGCGCCTGCTGATTGCCGAGGACAACGAGGCCGAGCGGTTTGGCGTGAGCGAGCTTCTCTCCCATCCCGATCTCGAGATTGCCGTCGCCGCCACCGGCCGCGGTGCGCTCGAGGAGCTGCGGAGCCAGCGCTACGACTGCATGGTGCTCGACCTCCGCCTGCCCGACATGTCGGGCTTCGAGGTGCTGGAGGAGATCCAGCGCGACGAGTCGCTGGCCGACCTGCCGGTGGTCGTGTTTACCGGCCGCGAGCTCTCGGCCGAGGAGGACGCCCGCCTGCACACCATGGCGCGCAGCATCGTGGTCAAGGGCGCGGCCTCGCCCGAGCGGCTGTTCGACGAGACCGCCCTCTTCCTCCACCAGGTCGCGGCCGACCTGCCGATCGAGAAGAAGCGCATGCTGGAGCGCCTGCACAGTTCGGACGAGGTGCTGGCCGGCCGCACCGTGCTGGTGGTCGACGACGACACGCGCAACATCTTCGCGTTGTCGAGCGCGCTGGAGCGCCGCGGCATGCAGGTGCTGACGGCGACCACCGGCCGCGAGGCGGTTTCGATGCTCGAGAGCTCGCCCGAGGTGGCGATCGTGCTGATGGATATCATGATGCCGGAAATGGACGGCTACGAGACTATCGCGCTGATCCGCAGCAAACCCGCGTTGCGCCGGCTGCCCATCATCGCGCTCACCGCCAAGGCGATGAAGGGCGACCGCGAGAAATGCCTGGAGGCCGGCGCTTCCGACTATCTCGCCAAGCCGGTCAATACCGAGCAGCTGTTCAGCGCACTCCGGCTGTGGCTGCACCGCTGATGGAAAAGGTCAACATCCTGCTGATCGACGATCAGCCCGCCAAGCTGCTCGCCTACGAGGTCATCCTGGCCGAACTGGGCGAGAACCTGATCAAGGCCAACAACCCCCAGGAGGCGCTCGGCGTCCTGCTCAAGACCGAGGTCGCCGTCGTGCTGATCGACGTCGTCATGCCCGGCGTCGATGGCTTCGAGCTGGCCGCCATGATCCGCGAGCATCCGCGCTTCCAGAAGCTCGCCATGATCTTCGTCTCGGCCGTCCAGATCGCCGAAACGGATCATCTGCGCGGCTACGAGATCGGCGCCGTCGACTATGTGACGGTGCCGGTGGTGCCCGAGGTGCTGCGCGCCAAGGTCAAGGTCTTCCTCGAACTCTACCGCAAGACCCACCAGCTCGAGGAGATGAACGCCGAGCTCGAACGCCGGGTCGCGGCCCGCACCGCCGAGCTCGAGGCGCAGACCGAGCTCCTGCGGCAGAGCGAGGAGCGTCGCTCCATCGCGCTCTCTGCCGGCGACATGGGCTCGTGGGAGGTCGACCTCGCGAGCGGCGGCATCAAGTGGGACGACGGCCCCTTCCGCATCTTCGGCGTCGATCGCACCGCCTTCGAGCCCACGGTCGAGCGCATCGAGGCGATGATACATCCCGACGATCGCGCCAAGAGCTCCGTCGTCGCCCTCGTCGGGTCGAGCGGGGCCCGATTCCAGACCGAGTTCCGGATCGTGCGGCCGAACGGCGAGGTCCGCTGGTGCTACGGCGCCGGCATCATCGCACGCAACGCAATGGGCAAGCCGGTCCGCATGAACGGCGTCACCATCGACATCACCGAGCGCAAGCGGGCCGAGGAGCGGCAGGTGCTGCTGGCCCGCGAGGTCGATCACCGCGCCAAGAACACGCTGGCCGTCGTGCTGTCGGTGCTGCGGCTGACCCGCGCCAAGACCACACCGGAATTCATCTCCACCGTCGAAGGCCGCATCCATGCGCTGGCGGCCACTCACAACCTGTTGTCGGCCACGCGCTGGGAAGGCGCCGACCTCAGCAAGATCGTGGCCGAGGAAATGGCGCCCTATCAGGCAAGCCACCGCCGGCGCGTCGTGACCTCGGGCCCGGCCGTGGTCCTGCTGCCGGCGACGGCGCAGGCCGTGGCGCTGGCGGTGCACGAGCTTGCGACCAACGCCGCCAAGTACGGCGCGCTCTCGACCGACACCGGTACCCTGCAGCTGACGTGGTCGGTCGGGCCCGACGCCGTGGTGCTCGACTGGCGCGAGACCGGCGGGCCCTCGACCGCGGAACCGAAGGCGCTGGGCTTCGGCCTCACCATCGTGCGGTCCAGCATCGAGGCGCAGTTCCGCGGCGGCGTCGGCTACGACTGGCGACCCGAGGGCCTGCACTGCACGCTCTCGATCCCGAGCGCCCAGATCGCAACCCCCGCTCCTGCTCTCGACGCGGAGATACCGGCGCCGGCCGCCGTCCGTCGTCCGCGCCACAGCCTCGCCGACAAGCGCCTGCTGGTGGTTGAGGACGAGCTGCTGGTCAGCATGCTGGTGAAGAGCATGCTGAACGATTTCGGCGCCGCCGTGGTCGGACCCTGCGGGCGTCTGGCCGACGGTCTGGCGGCGGCCAAGGTCGAACGCTTCGACGGCGCCATCCTCGACCTCAATCTCGCCGGCGAGGCGGCCGATCCGCTGGCCGATCTGCTGCTGGCACGCGGCGTGCCGTTCGTCTTCATCACCGGCTACCAGCGCGACAGCCTCGATCGGCGCTATGCCAACGTTCCGGTCCTGCAGAAGCCCATCGACGCCGGCGCCCTGGAACGCGTGCTGCTGTCGCTGCTCGATACCAAACCGACGTTGCCGGCCGGCGCTTCTACCGCTTGATCGTCACGTTGCCGATCGAGACGCAGCCCGGATCGATCGCCGCGGTGGCGATCTCGACGAAACGCTGCAGCGGACAGGCACGATTGCTTGCGTCGGCACTGCAGGCGGGCAGGTCGACCGCGACCATGCCGGGAGGATTGTCGAGGTTGAGCTGCGTCGCCTGGCGCATCTGTTCCGGCGTCTGGGCGTAGAAGGTCATTCGCACATAGCGCTGGCCGGTGCGGACCTCCTTATACAGTTCGAAGGCGAGCGAGCTGCCGGGCGGCACCTCGTTGTCCTGGAAGCCTTTGATCTCCCAGCCGAGATTGAGCAGGCCGGCGACGTTGAGAATGTTGGTGTCGTGGCCGATCATCATGCCGAAGCGCACCGGCTCGGCGGTGCCGGGCGCACCGGGAAACTTGTGGCCGTCCTGCAGCGTGGTCACGATCTGCGCCAGCATGTTAGAACCCTTCTGCTGGGCGATCGTTCGCGTCTTTTCCATCAGGTCGACCTGGAGCCGGTGTACCTTCAGGACGTCCCGAATCGCGGCGTCGCCCGCCAGGCGACCCCAGGCGACTTGGTTGGCCGGCATTCCTTCGGCGCTTTCCATCAGAAAATTCTCCGACGCCATCGACCCGACCGCGATCGGCCCCTTCATCGCCACGCCACCCTTGGCGTCCGGCACGATGGCGGGGGCGTCGACGGAGAGGCCGCAGGACTTGCCGGCGGTAGCCACGCCGGGCGGACAAAGCGTCGACTGCAGCGTCGTAAGCTGCGGGGCGTACTCGCGCAGCACCGAGCTGAAGTCGCCGCCGATGCGCGCCAGGATCGCGGCGCGGTTGCCGGCGGCATCCATCGGGCAGGACGGTGACGGCTGGGGGTGGAACAGCGGATCGGGCTTCGATAGATCGGCCTGGTGCTTCAGGATCGGGTTGAGGCAACGCAGGTAGAGGCCGCCCAGGGTCGAGAGCGCGGAGTACTCGGTGCGCTGGTCGTAGTCGACCCACATCACGACGATGCCCGGCGCGGGACAATCGGCCTCCTGGATCAGCCCACGGCCGCCGTAGTGCACACGATAGAACTGGCCCATCAGGCGGCCCAGCTCCGCGCCGCGCGGGGTGAGGTCGCCGGGCGCCACCGGCCAGCTTGGCCACGGCGAGGCCGCGAACCGGGCAAGTTCCTCAGGTGACTGATCGGGTGCGCGCACCCCGTGGCGGGCGAGCATCACGACGCGTTCCATCTGCCAGCCCGGCGGGACCGGCGGGACCTGGGCCCCGGCCGGCGCGAGGCCCGCCATCAAGGTGGAGGCAAGGACGGCGACGGCGAGGCGAAATTTCATTGCAGCATTCCAGAACAGGATCAGGAGGCGAGCCTACCTCATGGATTGCACCAACGGTAGCGTCAGCCAGCCGTCGCTCGGTCCCACCAGTCGCGCGTCCGGTACCAGGCGCCGACGAAGGGCAGAACCCATTCGGGATTGCCGTTGTAGAAGGGCACCGTCGGGAACGGCTGGCCGTCGAAGGCATTGATCGGTGCGTTCGAGCCGCCGGCGATCTTCTTCGCCGTCTGGTAGCCGAGGTACGACATCATCGCGACGCCCGAGCCGTTGCACGCCATCAGGTAGTGCATGCCCTGCTCCTGGCCCATGTGCGGCAGGAAGTCGAAGGCGAAGGCCACGTTGCCGGTCCAGGCGTGCGTCACCTTGGTGCCTTTCAGCTGCGGCCAGCGCTCCAGCATGTAGCCGTGCAACACCGGCGCGCTCACCTCGGGCGAGACCTGGGTGAAGCGGGCACGGCCGCCGAAGATCACGCGCTTGTTGTCGGGCGACTGGCGGTAGTAGCAGAGCACGCGCTTGGTGTCGGAGACGACGCGGTTCTTGGGGATCAGGCTCTGCACCAGATCCTCGGGCAGTTCCTCGGTGGCGATGATGTGGCTGGCCACCGGCACCAGCTTGCGCCGAAGCGTGGGCGTGAGCTCGGTCGTATAACCGTTGGTGGCGATCACCAGCTCGCGCGCCTCGATCGGGCCCTTGCTGGTGAGGACGCGGAACCCACCCCCTGACTTGCGCTCGATCTTTTCGGCGTCGCAATTGGCGCAGAGTTTCGCCCCGGCGCGGTGTGCGGCCTTCAGGAGTCCCCCGTAGTACAGCGCGGGATGGAGCTGGCCGGTGCGTTCCACGACCATGCCGCCGTAGTAATAGTCCGACGCGATCTCCTCACGCTGCTGCTCGCGCGGCACCATGTAGGTGCCAAGTGCTGCCTTCTCGTTGTAGGTCGCGACCTTGGCCGCCTGCTCGGCATAATGGCGCGGCGTGTAAGCGCCGCTGAAGCGGCCGTTCATGCGCCAGTGGCATTCGATGCCCTCGCGCTGGATCACGGTCTCGACCTGGGCCAGTGAATCGGCGGCGTCGGCCAGCATGCGCGCCATCACCGCCTTCCAGGCCTCGGCATCGCCGCCGACGCCCTTGCCGGAAAAGCCCTTGCCCATGGTCGTGCCGCCGCTCACGCCGCCGCCGTTGCGCGTAGAAGCGCCGACGCCGAAGTCGCCGCGCTCCAGCACCGTCACGTCGATGCCCGACCGCGCCAGCTCGAGCCCGGTCGACAGGCCGCCGTAACCCGCGCCCACCACCAGCACGTCGGTTTTCAGCGGCGGGTCCTGGCTCAGCTCGTTCGTGGGATGCCACCATTCCCACCACCACGGCATTGCCTTGAAGTCCTTGTGAAAGATGCTGTCAGCCATCACGCACTCCCTAACGCGCGCTGCCGCTGAGGCCGCGGCCGAAGCGGCCGATCAGCACCAGCACCAGAGACACCAGCAGGATCTGGATCACCGACACGGCAGCGATCGTCGGATCGATTTCCATCAGGATGTTGTCGAACATTTTCTTGGGCAGGGTCATGTTGGCGCCGGCCAGGAACAGCGCCACCACGACCTCGTCGAACGACGAGATGAAGGCGAGCAGGCCTGCCGAGACCAGGCTTGGCCGCAGCAGCGGCAGCGTGATCCGCCTAAGAGTCTGCCAGCGGCTGGCGCCCAACCCCTCAGCCGCCTGCTCCAGTCCACGGTCGAAATCGCGCAGGCCCGCCATCATCACCAGCACCACGAAGGGCAGCGCCAGCACGGTGTGGGCCACGACCAGCCCGTACCAGGCGCCGATAAGCTTCAGCTTGGCGAAGATGCCGTAGACCGCGACCGAGAGGATGATGGTGGGCACGATGATCGGCGCCAGCGCCAGGCGCTCGACGAAGGCGCGGCCCATGAATTTTGCCCGCACCAGGCTGAAAGCCAGGGGCACCCCCAGCGCCAGCGCCAGGATCGCGGTCGACACGCCTATATATAAGGAGCGCCAGGTGGCATCGATCCACTGCGGATCGTCGAGATAGCGCTCGTACCACTGCCAGCTGAACCCCGGCGGCGGAAACTGCATGTAGGGCGCGGAACTGAGTGAGATCGGGAACACCACCAGCAGCGGCAGCATGAGGAACAGATAGATCAGCCCACAGGCCACGACGAGGAGACGCCGGCTCACGTCACCGGCTCCGTGCGCGTGAACCGCTGGGCCAGCGCATAGACGGCGAAGGTGACCACCAGCAGCACGGCCGAGAGCGCCGCGGCAAACGGCCAGTTCAGCGTCTCGCGCACCTGCTGCTCGATCAGCACCGCGATCATGATGACGCGGCCGCCGCCCAGCAGCGCCGGCGTGATGAAGAAGCCCAGCGACAGCACGAAGACGATGACGGCGCCGGCGAAGATGCCGTTCAAGGTCAGTGGCAAGTAGATGCGCCAGAAGATCCGCCAGTTCGACGCGCCCAGCCCTTCCGCCGCCGAGACGATGGCGGGATCGAGCCGGCGGACGGCGCCATAGACCGGCAGCACCATGTAAGGCAGCAGCACATGCACCATGCCGATCAGCACGCCGGTGAAATTGTGCAGGAGTGGAATCGGATCGCTGATGATGCCGGCGTCGATCAGCGTGCGATTGAAGACGCCGTTCCGCCCCAGCAGGACCATCCAGGCGTAGGTGCGCACCAGCACCGAAGTCCAGAGCGGCAGCAGCACGAAGATGAAGC
Organism: Rhizobium sp. Q54; assembly: GCA_945903635.1. Classification (GTDB taxonomy): domain Bacteria; phylum Pseudomonadota; class Alphaproteobacteria; order Reyranellales; family Reyranellaceae; genus Reyranella. The sequence continues at coordinate 30,486 of CAMDOT010000053.1, forward strand.
CAATCGTGGCCCACAAGGGCGTCGTGGTCGCCATCAGGAAACCCAGCGGATAGCCCAGCAGCAGGCAGAAAAAGGTGACCAGTAGCGCGATCTCGAAGGTGTTCCAGAAGACGCGGAGATAGAGCCCCTCGCCCAACGCCTTGGCGTACCAGTCGAGGCTGCCGCCCTCGAGACTGAATCCCAGCATGCGCACGACGGGGAACAGGAAGAAGACGAACAGCAGGAGGAGCGCGGGAACCGCAGGCCAGAAGCCTTTCTTCCTCATATGGACCGCGC
>CAMDOT010000054.1 GCA_945903635.1 Rhizobium sp. Q54
ACGACGACGTTCTTGGCCTTGCGGCGGCGGCCCTCGATCAGGGCGTGGCCGGTGCAGCGCGCGCCGGTCATGCCGAAGGGATGGCCGATCGAGATCGAGCCGCCGTTGACGTTCAGCTTCTCGTTGGGAATGCCGAGCTTGTCGCGGCAGTAGATCACCTGCACGGCGAAGGCCTCGTTCAGCTCCCAGAGGTCGATGTCGTCCATCTTGAGACCGAAGCGCTTGAGCAGCTTGGGGATCGCGTAGACCGGGCCAATGCCCATCTCGTCGGGCTCGCAGCCGGCCACCACCAGCCCCTTGTAGATGCCGAGCGGCTTCAGGCCACGCTTGGCGGCTTCGGCGTCGCTCATGATCACCGCGGCCGAGGCGCCGTCGGAGAGCTGGCTCGCGTTGCCGGCCGTGATCCACTTGTCGGGACCCATCACCGGCTGCAGCTTGGCCAGGCCCTCGATGTTGGTGTCGGGACGGTTGCCCTCGTCCTTGGTGAGCTTCACCGTCTTCTTGCTGGTCTCGTTGGTGTTCTTGTCGGTGACCAGCATCGTGGTTTCCATCGGCACGATCTCGTCGTCGAACTTGCCGGCCTGCTGGCCCGCCGCGGTGCGCAGCTGGCTCTGCAGCGAATACTCGTCCTGGGCTTCGCGGCTGATCTTGTAGCGCGCCGCCACGGTGTCGGCCGTGGTGATCATGGCGTGATAGATGCCCGGCACATGCTCCTGCACCCAGGGGTTCACGAGGCGGTTCTTGTTGCCACCCGGCGGGCCCTGGACCAGCGAGACCGATTCGAGGCCGCCCGCGATCATCACCGGCACCTTGTCGACCAGCACGCGCTGGGCCGCCATCGAGATCGTCTGCAGACCCGAGGAGCAGAAGCGGTTCACGGTCACGCCCGAGACGCTGACCGGGGCGCCGGCGCGCATCGCGGAGACACGGGCCACGTTGGAGCCCGTCGTGCCCTCAGGGGCGGCACAGCCCAGGATCACGTCCTCGACGTCGCCGAGGTCGAGCTTGGCGCGCTCGGCGGCGTGCTTGATGACATGGGCGCCCATGTCGGCGGCATGGGTGTCGTTGAACACACCGCGGAAAGCCTTTCCGATCGGGGTGCGGGCGGTGGAGACGATTACTGCATCAGCCATTGAATTTTCCTTCCCTCAAACTCGAATTGATCAAACGGTAGAGAACTTCTTGCCTTCCTGCACCAGCTTCTTGAGCAGCGGCGCGGGCTCCCAGAACGGGTCGCCGGAGGCGTCGCGATACTTGAGAAGCGCGTCGTGGATGGTTTTCAGGCCCACGACGTTGTCGGCCCACCACATCGGGCCGCCGCGATAGACCGGCCAGCCGTAGCCGTTGACCCAGATCACGTCGATGTCGAGCGCGCGCTGCGCCATGCCTTCTTCCAGGATCTTGGCACCCTCGTTCACCATCGGATAGAGCGCCCGTTCCAGGATCTCCTGGTCGGAGATGGCGCGGCGGGTGATGCCGAGCTTCTTGGACGTTTCCTCGATGATCTTCTCGACCTCGGGATCGGGGATCGGCGTGCGGTCAGGCAGGTTATACTTGTAGTAGCCGGCGCCGGTCTTCTGGCCGAAGCGGCCGAGCTCGCAGATCGCGTCGGCGACGTAGCCGGTGTAGCGCACGTTGCGCTTTTCCTTGTCCTTCTTGCCCTGACGGATGCGCCAGCCCACGTCGTTGCCGGCGAGGTCGCTCATGGCGAAGGGGCCCATCGGGAAGCCGTAGTCGAACACGACCTTGTCGATCTGCTGGGGAAGGGCGCCTTCCTCCATCATGTAGGACGACTGGATGCCGCGCATGCGCAGCATGCGGTTGCCGACGAAGCCCTCGCAGACGCCAACCAGGACGGGGATCTTGCCGATCTTCTTGGAGAAGGACATGACGGTGGCAATGACGTCCTTCTCGGTCGCTTTGCCGCGCACGTTTTCCAGCAGCTTCATGACATTGGCCGGCGAGAAGAAATGCATGCCGATCACGTCGCCGGGCCGCTTGGTGTAGGTGGCGATCTGGTTGACGTCGAGGCCGGAAGTGTTGGTGGCCAGGATGGCACCGGGCTTCGTCACCTCGTCGAGCTTCTTGAAGACGGTTTCCTTCACTTCCATGGTCTCGAACACCGCCTCGATCACGAGGTCGACATCCTTGAGGTCGTTGTAGTCGAGGGTCGGCGTGATCAGCGCCATGCGCTTGTCGACGTCCTCGGCCTTCATGCCGCCGCGCTTGGCGGTGTTCTCGTAGTTGGTACGGATGGTCTTGAGGCCACGGTCGAGCGCCTCCTGCGACGTCTCCAGCATGGTGACCGGCACGCCGGCATTGGCGAAGTTCATGGCGATGCCGCCGCCCATGGTGCCGGCACCGATGATGCCGCCCGTCTTGATCTCGCGCTGCGGCGTGTCGGACGGAACGTCGAGCACCTTGGCCGCCTCGCGCTCGGCGAAGAAGTAGTAGCGCTGTGCCGCCGACTCGGACGAGGTCAGCAACTCGACGAAGAGCTCGCGCTCCCGCTTCATGCCCTCGTCGAACGGCAATTCGACGGCGGCCTGCACGCACTTGATGATGTTCCACGGCGCCTTGAAGCCTCGCGCCCTACGGGCGATCGCCTTCTCGGTCTCCTTGAACAGGTCTGGCGATTCCAGCGTCGCCGTGAGGTCGCGAACCCGGCGCAGCGGTGCCTTCTGCGCCAGCAGCATTTCGGTATGGGCAATGGCGCCCTTCAGCAGATCGCCTTCGACGATGGCATCGACGATGCCGCGGCTCTTGGCTTCTGGCGCCGGGATGTGGCGGCCCGAGAGGATGGCGTCGAGCGCGTACTTGGCGCCGGTCAGGCGCGGCAGGCGCTGGGTGCCGCCGGCGCCCGGCAGCAGGCCGAGATGGACTTCCGGGAGGCCGAGACGGGTGGTCGGCAGCGATACGCGGTAGTGCGCACCCAGCGCCGTCTCGAGACCACCGCCCAGCGGCGTGCCGTGAAGTGCGGCTACGATCAGCTTGGGCGAGTTCTCCATGGTGGCGATGACGTCGTTCAGGTTGGCGCCCGACGGCGGCTTGCCGAACTCGCGGATGTCGGCGCCGGCAATGAAGGTGCGCCCGCCGCCGATCAGCACGATGGCGTCGACATTGGGGTCCTTGGCGAAAGCTTCGACGCCACCCTTGATGCCGTCGCGCACGGCGGCCACCAGGGCGTTCACCGGCGGATTGTTGATGGTGAGGATCCCGATGCGCCCCTCGGTGGAGCGGATGACTGCGTCGGACATGGACGTTCTTCCCTGCGATGGTCGTTGGCGTTGGATCGGTCTTAGCACGGATGCAGCGACCGCAAGGCGTTCCGGGGTTTCGCCTTGCGGAGGATCGCACGCGTCTTTCGAAGGGCTGGCCGAGATTTCCTATCTGTTCGCGCAGACCTTTGAAAACGTGGAGGGAAGCGTCTCAAAACGACACACCCGATGTGACATTTCCAGCCACGGTATTTCAGCCAGCCACGGTATTTCAGAAAGTGTCGTCGCCGCGCACTCCGGTGCGCCGGTTGCTGGGCCGCGCGCGCGTGTGATTCAGCATGAACATGATCAGACGTTCGTCGTGACGACGGTAGGTGGCAGTCATGACGCCATTGCGGAAGACGTAACGCGGAACGCCGGTGCGGGCGAGGGAGTAGCCACGGTCGAGCAGTTCGTCCTCGCGAAGTTGCAAGGCGCGGTCCCAGCGCTCACCGAAACGCGGATCGGCATCGCGCCAGCGGTAAAGCGTACGCCTGTCGATTCCGGCCCGCGCGGCCGAGTAGCTGACCGATCCGGTCTTTTCGAGTTCGCGCAGGAAGGTGACACGGCGACGCAAATTGGTGCGTCGGCGCGGTTCGCTGACCCGCGGCGCGGCCCATAGATACTCGGTGACGTTCTGTGGCTGACGATCCACGGATATTCTCCTTTTGTTCTGACAAAAGGATAGTAGAACGGATAGGAAATCAGCGTCAACAACAGACTGGTATCGCCTAGGAAGGACGCGAGCGAAAAGCCGCACGTTGCCGGCAAGCGGCACAATGACGTCATGATGGAATTCCTCGGCTATGACCCATACCGACGCCGACCACTCTTTCAGAGCGCCTGCGAGCTAAGCGCCGCGTTCTTGGAGCGGCGCACGCCCAGTTAGCCGGACAGCAGGCTGGGATCCTGCCATCCCAAATACCTCGATGGAGTTTGACGCATCTCGCCAGCTAGAGCCGCCAACCTGGGAGCTTCTCTATCCGAAGAAGAAGCCGACGTTGTTGCACTCGCATCTCTCCAGCGACGACGGTGAATGACCAACGAGGAGGCTAGTCAATCGCGGTGCTGGCGCCAGCGGAGCGGCAATGCTGATGCGGCCTGCAAATATTGGCATTCGGCGGTCTCGCGGCCCAAAACTCGACGTTGCTCCTCAGTGGCTAGCGCACCACAACCAGCCCAGGCCCAAAGTCCTGGAGAAGTTGGGTCTGGCCGAACTCCAAACAGGAAGGCAAGATCAACCCCGACGTGTAGGACATCAGGGGGCGCCAAGTGACCCGTCGACGGCATTGCCAACTGAATACAACAGAAGCCATTTGAGCTTCGAGCCTGCGCGCGGGGGGGGGATAGGAAATGGCCGACGGCGCAGACGCTTTCGAGTCGATACGATCTCAGACAGCTAAGCACAGTAAATCGCGATCAGTGAAGAAGTCCTTTGATAGTCCAACGGGGACGCTGCTGCTGGAACAACTGGCCCACCTGCTGCTGGCACGATATCGTGCAGTGAGCGGAAGTGCCAACTCTCGCGATAAGCCATTCCGCACGATCGTTGTCGTCGGCGCCGGTGCCAGTCACGCCGCGTGCGGCCTGCCACTCGGCAAAGAGCTAGCCAAGAGGGTCGAGAAAGGCGTCAGGGCGGAAGGCACTCCCGATCGGCTCATAAAAGCCGAACTCGATCGTCTCGAGCAGGTGTTCCAGCTCAAGCCCTCCGACTTCGAAACGCGACTTCTGGCGCTTGGCCGATTCGACCCCGCGACTGTTCTCAAGGTGCTTTGCGAGAATTGCGATGTCGCCCACTATCCAAGCCTCACCTACGAGATTCTCGCCCATTTGATGAAACACGGCTTTCTCGATGCCATCATCAATTTCAATTTCGACGAGTTGCTCGACCAGGCGATAGACGAGGAAGTCGGCGCCGAGGGCCACACGAAGATCGTGCGAGACGGCAGTTGGGCCCGTAGGCTGCGTACCGACGGCAATGCTCGGCATCAGCGGTTCGACCTGCCTCTCTACATTAAGCCGCATGGTACGGTCGGCGATCCCGCCTCGCTGCGCTTCACCCGTGACGCCTATTTCGCGTTGCCTCCCGATATGCGGCGACTGATGCGCCTGCTCATCAGTGGTGCTCCCGCCAGCGACTTCGCAGAAGATACCTCGATCGCCAAGCCGCACGAGGATCATCAGCCGGTGCTTCTGCTCGTGCTGGGGCACGCCATGCAAAGCTTCGAATTCAACAAGCTTCTCGAGAGCTGCCCCGAAAAGAGTAGGCTCTATGTGGCGGTCTTGGGAAAAAACGCCAAGGACTATTCTCAGTGCGGCTGGAACCCGAGGATGGTGGCGATGGCGAGCGATCGACTCATCCCAATCGGTGAGGAGTCAAATGCCCTCGACGAGTTCATGCGTAAGGTCTGGTCAACCATCGAAGGAAATGCAGAGAGCGAGGCCAAGAGTGAGGGGGCATGGCTCGGCGTCCGCGGCATAGAGCGTCACGGGCTCATGGCGCACCTCTTTGAACCGACCCGGCGTGACACGCTGCTACGACGGACGCACCCCGTAACGCCGGAGCAAAGAGAAGCGCTCGAAAACTACTATATGGACCGCCTCGTCGTCGAAACGACCTTGGCAATCGCCAAGTCGAGGGGTTTTATTGACCTACGAGAGCTTCATCGCGGGCGCGCTGGCCTCTTCTACGATTTGCTGAGAGATCATCTGCTGCGGCACCCTCCGCGCCGCGGTCCACATCCTCCCATCATCAGCTCGCCTATTGCCGAATTTCTCGGCAGTTTCGATATGCATCGCCGCGACGCGTCGGGTGAGGCGTATTGGCATTCCAAAGTCAGGCCATTTCCAAAGTCACATCGCAAGGAGGTTGCAGAGCGCCTCACCTTGGACAGAGATACCTACGAGAGCGAAGTCATTCACATGCTCGAAGGGGTCTGCGAGAAACTGTTTACGAAACATCGCAAAAGAACGCTGGCGACGCCGCCCGGTTCACAGTTGATGACGGATGCGCTACGAACTATGTACAAAGGCGGAGAGGTTGAGATCGCCCCCGCATTGCCAGCTTCTATGTCATTCAAGTTCCAGGATGCACGCGCGATTCGCACGATCGCTCAATTGCGGCACGAAACCTATGATCTTATAGCGGCGCCATGGGATTTGCTCCTGTGTGTCGCGGAATCGGGCAAGTGGTTGCTGGACCACGATCCCGCCGAGCTTGCCGCCAGACCAGTCGGCTTAATCGTTGCCGACATGGTCGAAAGCACATTTCTAAAGAAACTACCGAACGTGCGCGTGAAGCGACTGCCTTGGTACCTGCACAATCGGCACATGACGATTAGGCTAGCGAAAGAAGGTGGCAATGCCTGGAAACCAAAGGGGGCAATTTACTTCGAGCGCCGCTATCGTTCATCGCGCATTTCGCCTGTTGTCTTGAGCGATTCCAGAGACCTTGAACGGGTCATGGAAGACTTCACAGTCTACTGGTTGAAGGCTGAGCGTCTGGCGCGCAACCAAAGTGACGAAATTCGGCAGGATTCTGAAGCACTCCTGAAGGCACAACGCACGATGCTTACGCGGCTATCTGCAGTGCGGCGCACCTAGCCAGGATTCGTCGAGCAGTTGTGTTTAAGGATGGCGGCGAGAGCAAGGGAAAGGCCGGACGTGGCGAAAGAGCGGGCCTACTACAAACTTTGGAAGGCTCGGGTCCACAAACGCGTCTTTGAGATGGTCTGGGACGTGGGCATCGCCAAGCCAGTCAATGGACAATCAATCGGGGCGACGCAGATGCCATGGAAGTTGCTGGGACGTCACACCGTCTTTCAACTCATCGTATCGGCGTTCGTGTCTCGTTGCGGTCCATTCGCGGAGTTCTTTAGCGAACTAGCTCTGGCCTCTTGGAAGCTCAGTCGCTACTCATAGCCGTGCAGAACTACGCAGAGGCCGAACACAAATGACAACGACCCGACGCACATTTCTAGGCGCCACCGGCTGCTTCGCCCTCGCCGCGCCTTCGGTCGTGCGCGCCCAAGCGGCATGGCCCACCAAGCCAATCACCATCGTGGTGAACTTTCCGGCCGGCGGTCTTACCGACGGCATCGCCCGGGCCTTCGGCCAGCATGTCCAGCAGGCGACCGGACAACAGGTGATGATCGACAACAAGCCCGGCGCCAGCGGCAACATCGGTGCCGCTCAGGTCTCGCGTGCCCCGGCCGACGGCTACACCTTCCTGCATTCGGTCTCGAGTACGCTCGTCCAGAACCGCGTGATGTTCAAGACGCTGGGTTTCGATCCGGACAAGGATCTCACCATCGTCTCGGGAACGTCCTCGGGCGTGCTGCCGGTCGTGGTGCACAAGTCGCTGCCGCCCGAGGTCAAGGACCTCAAGTCGTTCATCGAATACGCCAAGGGCAAGAAGATCAACTTCGGCTCGTGGGCGCTCGGCTCCTCGGCGCACATCTTCGCGCAGGCGCTGAACGAGAAGTACGGCCTCACAATGGAGGTCGTGACCTACAAGGGCGAGGCGCCGATGTGGCAGGACATGGGCGCGGGCTCGCTGCAGGCGGCCATGGGCAGCCCGCAGGCGATGAACGCGCTCCTTCTGAAGGGCGATGTCCGCCCGATCGTGGCGCCCTCGCGCGTGCGCTACGTCAAGCTGCCCGACGTGTCGACGTCGGAGGAGCAGGGCTTCACCGATCCGTCCTTCACGGTGCGCGGCTGGCTGGCGCTCGCTGCCCCGGCGGCCACGCCGAAGGAGATCGTCAAGAAGATGTCCGATCTCTGGGTCGCGGCGGCGGATTCCGAGCCCGGCAAGAGGATGATGGACGGCTTCGGCCTCACCGAGAAGCCGCTCAATCACGAAGAGGTCATGAAGGACTACGAGGTCCTGAAGGCCACCGTCATCCCGCGCATCGTGGCGCTCGGCCTCAAGCCGGAGTAGCCCCCTTCACCCGAAAATCGGCTTCACCGCGGTCGCGAGCCAACGGGCGAGGGCGGTCATCCGCGCATCCTCGCCTTGCTGGCCCATCACCTGGACGCCGACGGGCATGCCGCCGACGCTCATCAGCGGCACGGTCACCACGGGCGCGAACAGCATCGAACTCGGCGCGTTGAAAACGAAGTCGCCGGTCGGCCGCGGCGCCAGCGGCTGGCCGGGGACGTCGCCCGACCACAGCGGCGCCGGCCCGGGGCAGGCAAGCGTGATCGCGGCGTCGGCGAGCGGCGCCAGCATCGCATGCGTGGCCTGCGCGGTCTGGCGGGCCAGCAGGGCGACGCGGTAGTCGTCCGGCATCATCGCCTCGGCCTTGGCCAGCGTCGCTTTTGCGCGCGCGCTGACACCGTCGGGGTTCTGGTCGACGATGCCGCGCTGGTACCAGCGGTTCTCCCAGCTCGTGACCGAATTGCAGATCGCGCGTCCGTCGGCGACCGACCGTTCCAGCGAGTCGACCCACTTGTGATCGGCACGCCGGATCAGGGCGACACCGGCGCGGCGGAGCTGCTCCAGCACCGCCTCGAACCCGGCTTTCGTTGCGTCGTCGACGATCGACCATCCCTCCGTCTCCAGCACGATCAGCCGTTCGGGCTTGGCCGCTGCCGGCGGCGCCGAAGGGCCCATGAGGCCCACGCTGCCGCGATCACCACCGGCACGACGCGCGATCTCGATCGCCACCTGCCACATGTCTTCGAGGCAACCGGCATGCGGGCCGTGCGTGCTCATGCTGGTCGCCTGGCGCTCGCCGCGATTGAGGCCGCCCTGGCTGGGTTTCAGCGCGAAGTTTCCGCAATAGGCGGCGGGCCGGATGATCGATCCACCGACCTGGGTACCGATCGCGGCCGGCACCATGTTCGCACCGACCGCCGCCGCCGAGCCGGAGGAGGAGCCGCCCGGCGTGCGTGCCGGATCGAACGGATTGGTCGTGGCGCCGGGATGCGAGCCACCCATTTCGGCCGTCACGGTCTTGGCGAGGATCAGGGCGCCGGCCTGGCGCAGTGCCCAGACGGCGGCATTGTCGCGCTTGGGGAAATTGCCCCTAAAAGCCTCGCAGCCCATCTCGGTGGGCATGTCCTTGGTCTCGAGCAGATCCTTTATGGCGACCGGCATGCCGTCGATGGGCGAGAGCGGCTGGCCCGCCTTCCAGCGCGCCGTGCTGGCGTCGGCCGCCTCGCGCGCGCCCTTCTCGTTGATCGCCGTAAAAGCCTTCACCACCGGCTCGCGCCTGGCGATCGTTTCCAGGCACCGTTCGAGGTAGGCACGCGGCGTGTCGCTGCCGTCGCGGAACCGCGGCACGACATCGTGGAAGGTCAGCGGCTTGTAATCCTGGTACGCGGTCATCGGTCGTCTCTTTCTCATCGGAGGCTGGGTCGTGGGGGATTGGGCGACGCGGAGCCTAGCACGGCTCAGCGTATGCGGTGGCGGTCGACCGCATCGGGATCGAAGGTGAAGCCGAGGCCGGGCCGGTCAGGGACGGCAACATGGCCTTCCTCGATCAGGATGGGCTCGCGGTAGAGCATCGCCGTCCACGGCATGAACTCCAGCCAGGTGGCGTTGGCGAACGCGCCCAGCAGGCAGATGCTCTGCTGGGTGAAGAGGTGGTTGGAAATCTCGATGTCGTGCGCGGCCGCCAGGTGCGCCACCTTGATGAACTCGCTGACACCGCCGACGCGGCCGAGGTCGGCCATCCAGATGTCGGCGGCGCCGGCCGCCAGCATCTCGCGAAACCCGTAGCGTGTCGCCTCGGTCTCACCACTGGCGATCGGCGTGTCGAGCGCCGCGGCGACCCTCGCCGAGCCGCGATGGTCGTAGGGCGCGACCGGCTCCTCGAACCAGGCGAGATCGAAGTCTTCCAGCTTGCGGCCGAGCCGGATAGCGTGGTCGGCCGTGAAGCCGCGGCTGGCGTCGCACATCAGCGACACTCGGGGCCCGATGGCCTTGCGCACCGCTGCGACGCGCTCGACGTCCTCCTCCGCGTGCTTCTTGCCGACGCGCATCTTCACGCCCTGGAAGCCCTGGGCCACGTAGCCGGCCGCTTCGGCCGCCAGTTCATCCGGCGTCGCCGACAGCCACAGGCCCGCGCTGCAATAGACCGGGACGCGATCGCGTGCGGCGCCCAGCAGGTGCGTCACCGACTGGCCCAGCGCCTTGCCCTTGGCGTCCCACAGCGCGGTGTCGATGGCGGCGAGGCCGAAGATCGTCACACCCTTGTGGCCGAGGAAGTAGAGTTCGCGCCACAGCCGGTCCCACACGCGCTCGGCATAACGGATGTCCTCGCCCAGAATGGCGGGCTTCAGGCTGGCGACCATGGCTTCCAGGACCTCGATGCGACGGCCGCCCAGGGTGAACAGGAAGCTTTCGCCCGTGACGCCGATGTCGGTGTCGACGAAGACCAGGACGCAGCCGATCCGATCGTTGCTGACGCCGCTCGCGTTGCGGGTCGGCCGCTCGAGCGGCAGCTCGACGATCATGGTCCTGAGATCAGTGACGCGCATCGCGCTCTCCTTCGTTTGCGAGCCCTGCCATGACGATGTCGAGGCCGGCGCGGAATTCCCTGTCGGCACCCACTTTAGCGGCAGCGCCGGCAATCTCGATCAGGCGTGGGAAGCGTTCGGCCGCGAGCGCCTGGGCACGTTTTACGTCGGGGTTCGTGTCATCGTCCTGCGGCGACAGCGGATCGGCGAGCTGTGCCTGCGCCAGGCCCATGACGAAGCCCGAGACGGTGCGGAAGGCCACCAGCAAGTCGACGCCGGTGCGTCCACTTCGCGCCAGCGCGCGTAGCAGGGCCTCGGCCCATTCGAGGGTCGTCTCGTGCAGGGTGCGGCGGGTGAGCGCCAGCGGGATGACGTTGGGATGGCGGCGGACGGTGCGCCAGGTCGCCTCGACGATGGCCCGCACGTCGGCCTGCCAGTTGCCGCCCTCGCGCGGCAGCCGCACCTTGGACATCACCGCCTCGACGACCAGCGCGTCGAGGTCGCTGCGGTCGCGCACGTAATTGTAGAGCGTCATCGGCCCGGTCCCCAGCGCGGCCGCCAGGGTGCGCATCGAAAGGGCCTGCAGGCCTTGCTCGTCGACGATCGACAGGGCCGCGTCCTGCAGCTTGGCGCGGTCGAATTTGGCTTTGGGCGGCATGGGACTCCCTTGACAACGTACAGTGTACGTAATACTTCATGGCTTATCACGTACACTGTACCTTATGGAGAGAGCCATGACCATCCGCACGACATTCCGTTCCGGGATCGAGACCTGCGCCGCCTGGCTCACCCTGCCAGACGGTGCCGGCCCGCATCCTGTGGTGCTGCTGATCCACGGCGGCGGCGCCACCCATTCGATGATGCTCGACCAGTATGAGCGCTGGTTTGCCGCCGCGGGCCTCGCCGTGGTGGCGTTCGACTTCCGCCACCTGGGTGAATCGGGCGGCACGCCGCGTCAGCTCATGAGCATCAGGCGCTACTTCGAGGATATCGATGCGGCCCTCGCTTTCATTCGCACCAGGCCCGAGCTCAATGCGTCGCGCGTGGCGCTCTGGGGCACCTCGTTTGGCGCAAGCCACGTCGTGGCGACGGCGGCGCGGCGGCGCGACATCGCGGCGGCAGTGGTGCAGTGCCCGATCCTGCAGGGGCGGGCGCCGGCGCTGCGCTCCGGGCTGCTTCATCTCATGCGCTTCACCGTTCCGATTTTCTCCGACCTGGTGCGCGGCGCCCTCGGGCTGGGACGGCACTACGTCCAGATCGTCGGGCGGCCGGGCGAACTCGCCTTCGTCAACCGCCCGGGCGCCTATGACGGCTGGATGTCGGTGGTGCCCGAGGGTGTCGCTTTCGATGGCCGCATCGCGGCGGGCGCGGGACTTTCGATGTTGCTCTACGATGCCGCCGCCCAGGCGCGGCGCGTGCGCTGTCCGCTGCTGGTCTGCGTCAGCGACCGGGAGGATCTCATGGATCCGGCGATTGCCGTGCAGGTCGCGCGCGCGGCGCCGCGCGGCGAAGCGATCCACTCTCCGACGGATCATTTCGAGGTCTATCACCCGCCCTTCGTCGACCACATCGTTGCCGACCAGATCGCGTTTCTGGTGAAGCATCTTGCCCCATAGAAGCGACAGCGGGGGCGACGACCGCGCGGGAGCGCGCTAGGCTGCTCGCTCTGGAAGGGAGTGCGCGATGACTTTCGCCGGCATGAACTACCTCGCCATCGTGATCGCCGCGGTTGCGGGCTTCGCCTTTGGTGCCGCCTACTACATGTCGCTGTCCAAGCAGTGGCTCGCAGCCGTCGGCAAGACCAAGGAAGACATCGCCGGTAAGCGTTCCGTCGCGCCGTTCATCGTCTCGATCGTGGCGCTCCTGGTGATGGCGTGGGTGCTGGCGGGCACGCTCGGCCATTTGGGGGCAGGCCAGGCGACCCTCAAGAACGGCATCATTTCTGCACTGTTCCTCTGGGTCGGCTTCGTCGCCACAACCGTGGCGGTGAACAACGCCTTCGGCGGTCGCAAACCGATGTTGAGCGTCATCGACGGGATCCATTGGCTGGGTGTGCTCGTTATACAAGGCGCCATCATCGGCGCGATGGGTGTGTGAAAGGCGGCGGCATGGCTATCAAGCGTCCCCGGATCGAAGGTTTTGCCATCGTCTCGCGCGAGGGGATGATCGCGGGCTCGGACAGCTCGTTTCCCGAGGTCCTGAAAATTCCAGCCGATCAGGAATTCTACCAGGCCTCACTCGACCGGGCCTCGGCGGTCGCCAATGGACGCCATTCGGCCGAGGGTGGGCCGAAGGAGGCGGCGCGGCGCCGGATCATCCTGACGCGGCGCGTACAGCGGCTCATACCCGATCCGAACAATCCGCTAGCCGTGTTGTGGAACCCGGCGACGGCGCCGTTCGAGGAGGCGTGGCAACGGCTCGGCGTCGACGGCGGCATGCTGGCGGTGGTGGGCGGAACCGACGTGTTCGGCCTGTTCCTCAATATCGGCTACGACGCCTTCTTCCTCAGCCGGGCCGAGGCGAGCGTGCCGCGCGGCCGGCCGGTGTTCCCCGGCGTCGGCCGGGACAAGACTCCGGAGGATGTGCTGAAGATGCACGGCCTCATACTGCGCAACACCCGGCAGCTCGATCCGGCGACGAACACCGTGCTCGAGGAGTGGGGTCCTCCGGGCTGATCGCCCCGGCTTAGAACTCGACGACCAATCCGTCGTGAGCCGCTTCGCAGGCGATCTCGCTTTGGCGGCCCAGCAACTCGGCGCTCATGTGGGTGACGATGGTGCGCTTGGCGCCGATCTCGGGCAGGCGCCTCATGAGCGTGCTGTAGTCGACGTGGTACTTCATCACCTTGTCGAAGAAGTAGGCCTCGCAGATGAAGAGGTCGGCGTCGCGTCCGGCCGGAATCAGCTCGTCCACCCACTCGGTGTCGCCGGAGTAGGTGAGCACCTTGCCTTCGGTCTCGATCCGGAGCGCATAGGATGGCGCGCCGCTGTAATGCTTCATCAGGTAGGGTGTGACGGCCAGCGCATTCAGCTCGACGCGCTGATGCAGTTCCAGCTCGCGAATTTCCAGCTCGAACTTGCGCGGTGACTTGGTCGAGCCCGCGAACATCGCCTCCATGATGATCATCAGCCGCTCCTCGAAGCCTGGCGGGCCAGCCAGGGTGAGCGGTGCCGTGCGGCGGCTCACGAGCTGGGCGTCGAGCAGGAAGAAGGGCAGGCCTGCGAAGTGATCGCCATGCAGATGGCTCACCAACACGGTTGAGACGGCATTGGGATCGACGCCCCATTTGCGGATCGCCACCATCGAGGAGGCGCCGCAATCGATCAGGACGTGGCCGTGTTCCTGGCGCTCTAGGTGGAAGCAGGTGTTGAAGCGACCGCCGCTGCCGAAGGCGTCGCCGGAGCCCAGGAACTGGAGTTGCATCAGGCTGCTACGGCGCCTGCTCCAGGCTCGATACCTCGTTGGTGAGGGTGGTGCGGCGCATGTCGCGCACTTCGGTGGGGTCGTAGCGGCGGGCGCGGTGCATGGTGACGCGGTTGTCCCACATCACGAGATCCCACGGCTTCCAGACGTGGGCGTAGACGAACTTGCGCTGCGTGGCGTGCTCGGTGAGATCGCGCAGGAAGGCACGCGCCTCAGGTGTCGGCCAGCCTTCGATACCGCCGGCATGGGAGGCGAGATAGAGCGACAGCCGTCCGGTGCTGGGATGGCGCCGCACCAGCCGCTGGCGCACCGGCGCCCATTTCTGCCGCTCGGCCTCGGTGAAGTCATCGAAGCCCAGGATGCCGCGCGAAAAAATCTGGCTGTGGGCGCAGATCAGGTCGAGGACTTCGCGCTTGGTCGCCTCGTCCAGCGCATCGTAGGCCGCGCGCATGTCGGCGAACTCGGTGTTGCCGCCGGTTGGCGGGATCTTGCGGGCCGACAGTAGCGAATACTTGGCCGGCACGTCCTTGAACGAGCTGTCGGAATGCCAGAGCTGGTTACCGAGACCGAACAGGCGGCGCCGGTCGTCGCGCGGCAGGACCTCGCCGTGCTTGTCGAGGTTGGAGATGTCGTTGAGGTCCATGCTCATCCGACGATCCGCAGGGGCTGCGATGTCGCCGGTCGCCTGCTCGAGCGGCCCGAGCTGGCGGCTGAAGGCGAGTTGCTGGTCGTCGCTGAGCTGCTGGTTGTGGAACACCAGAACGCCGAAGCGGTCCATGCCGGCATGGACGGCAACCACCTCTGCATCGGAGAGGGGACGCGTGAGGTCGATGCCGGACACTTCGCCCGCGAAGAAGGCGCGCGACACCGAATCGATGGGTTTGATGTCGATGGTCATGGCGCCAGTCTAGCCTGTCGGGCGCTCCTTGGGGAGCGCAGACCATTCACGAAATAGCCGGCCGTTGTCTTGGTCGAAATGCTCGTCCAACACCTTGGAGGACTGGATGCGCTCGACGCGGAAATTCCGGTAGTCGGCTCGGAGCTCGCACCAAGCGCCGACCAGCGTGACATCGACGTAGTAGGCCATGGCGATAGGCCAGATCGTGCGGTTGCTGCGCCGGCCCGTCACGTCGGCATAGGCGATATAGAGCTTCCTGCTGTCGCGGATGGCGGCGCGCATCTCGGCGAGGTCTGCGCCCTGCGCCTCGGCGGTAACGCCTGGGGAGACATAGATTTGTGTCGCCGACAGATGGCTGCGCATCCGGTCGGGCAGCACCACCGTTACCTTGGCCAGCACCGCTTCGGCGGCCTCTTGCAGCTTGGGATCGCGCAGGCGCCGGACGAGGCGGGCACCCACGGCGATCGCCTCGACTTCGTCGATGGTGAACATCAGCGGCGGCAGGTCGAAGCCCTTGCGCAGCACATAGCCGATCCCGGCCGCGCCCTCGATCGGCACGCGGCGCGCCTGCAGGGTGGCGATGTCGCGGTAGACCGTGCGCGGGGTCACCTCAAGGTCGGCAGCCAGCGCCGCCGCCGTCACCGGTCCGGAGGTGGTGCGCAGGCGCTGGATGATGTCGAACAGGCGGTCGGAGCGGCGCATTGGTCAGCCTTTTCAGCATCTTATCACTACTGACACAACGTTGTCAGTAGTGGGTGCTTATGAGAGTCGGACAGAACCCCACGGAGGCTCGCATGCTGACAAATTGGATCCCACCCGACTCGCTCGCCGCCCTGAACGACGGCTTCGTCGTCGCAATCATGCTCGAGGCGAAGGAAGGCGAGGCGGAGGCGCTGGCCGAGATCCTGCGGGTCCTGACGGCGCCAACGATGGCGGAGCCGGGCGTCAAACTCTTTCTCCCCTACCGGTCGCCGACGAACAGGTCGCTGTTCTTCGTCTTCGAACTCTACGCCAACGAGGCCAGCTGGGCTGCCCATGAGGCGACCGACCACTTCAAGGCCGCGATCAAGGAACTCGTGCCCCGGGTCACGCGGCGCGAACGCGTGCCCTTCGTTCCCTTCCTGTAGGAGAGTCTGATGATCGAGATTTCCAAGCCTGATGTCCCCGCGCTGACGAAGTTTGCCCAGCGCAACAATGTGCCGACATCGCAGGTCGTTCGGGCGGGCGATTGGGTCTATGTGTCCGGCATGCCGCCGGTCAATCCCGAAACCGGCGCCTACGACATCCTGCCGATCGACCAGCAGGCCAGGCGCGTGCTCGAGCATCTGAAGAACTGCCTCGAGGCGGCGGGCTCGGCGCTCGACCGCGTGGTGAAATGCACGGTCTATTGCTCGAACCCGGCCTACTTCGCGATCGTCAATGGGATCTACGCCGAATACTTCGGCGCGCATAAACCCGCGCGCACCTTTCTGTGCACGGCAGGCTGGTTCGGCCCGTTCGACCTTGAGATCGACTGCGTTGCGCTCGCAAAGTAGGGCCGCTTGGCTCGGCACTGCGTTGCTCGTCGCGTCGGCCACTGCCTATTCCAGCGGCGGCTTCTACACGCGGCTGATCGATGTCGATGCCTGGACGATGCTGTTCTGGCGCGGCCTGTTCGGCGGGCTGTTCCTGTTCGTCATGGTGGCATGGCGGGAAAATGGACGTGTCGTCCGGGCTGTTCGGGATATCGGCCGGGACGGGGTGCTGATCGCCTTCTGCTCGGCGGTGGCGACCATCTGCTTCCTGAATGCCCTGAAGCTTTCCAGCGTGGCGGATGTGCTGGTGATCGACGCCACGATCCCCTTCGTCACGGCGGGCATGGCGTGGCTGGTGCTGGGTGAACGCGAGGACAGGATCACGCTGGCGGCCACGCTCGCGGCGTTGCTGGGTGTCGCGGTCATGACCGGCTTTGCCGGCAAGAACGGACAGCTGGCGGGCAATCTGCTGGCCTTCGCCATGGCCGTCCTGATGGCGATGGTGCTGGTGCTGATCCGGCGCAATCCCGGGATCAGCATGCTGCCGGCGGTCGGCCTGTCGGCCCTGTTGTGCGCGCTGCTCGTGCTGCCCTTCGCCCGGCCCTTGTCGGTGAGCGGCGACGAGCTGTTCCTGCTGGGGCTGTTCGGCACCAGCCAGTTCGGCCTCGGCCTGCTCCTGCTGGCGCTGGGCACGCCGCTGGTGTCGGCGACGCGCGGCGCGCTGATCGGCGCGCTGCAGACGCCGCTCGGCACGCTCTGGGTGTGGCTGGCGTTTGGCGAGACGCCGGCCGCCGCCACGCTGGTGGGCGGCTCGATCGTGCTGGCGGCGGTGGTCGTCGATGTCGTGGCCCGTCGTCGATGACAGCCGATCGAGAAGGGTGTCTGGCATCCAGGTGTCACGTCCGCCGGAACTCGGGAAAATCGGCATAGTAGCGCGCGAAGCCGCTACTGACAGGGCTATCGCGCAGCAGGTACCCCGCAGGCTTTATGAAGCTGTAAATGCTGCGTGCCGGTCGTTCATGCCAACTGATGTTGAAGGCGGCGAGCTTCGGGAAGAACTGTAGTTTGCTGTACGGAAGGTGATCGTGGATCCAGTACGCAAGCGACCTCCAGTCGGCGCCATCGGCGTAGCGGTCCGTGAACCAAGGCACGACAACGCAGGCCATTGCACCGCGGCAGCCATGGGAATCCAGACGGTCCCAAATATGCTCCGCATGGTTCTTGTCGTTCGAGGCGCAACTATGGCCTTTCTCGTTGCCCAAGGCGTTGACCGTGGGAGATCGATACGCCGAGCGGACCGCGATCCGGCCGAACGTCGCATTCAGCGGTTCGAGCAGTTCGCCACAAAGTCGCTTGCCGACTTCTACAGCAAGGTCGGGGTTCTCGGGAATATTGGGTATCCCGTAGTGGTTGGCGATTTCGCTGTAGAGGAAGTCACGCATGAAGAACGAGCGTGACAGACGAATGCGTCCGAGTTTCTCCAGCGCGGCTACGGACTTTGGCTTCATATCGAACCTGTGATTAAGCAAGGGTGGCATGCTCGTTGCCAGCAGAGTTCACCCAGCTGTAGCAATGTCGACGACTTCCATCGAATCGATCTGGTCGGGCTCGCCGGCATAGATGACCAACGCCATCGTCTCGGTGGCGATCATGGCGCTGTGCGGCTGGCCCTTGGGGTTGAGGCCGTAGCCGCCCGAGCCCTGGGCGCGCTCGCCGGCCTTGGTACCCCGTCCGCCCTGCAACGAGAAAATATGTTCGTCGGAGAGCGCGGTGGCGACGATCTTGATGAGCTTGCCCTGGGGCGGTGTGAACCTGACCAGCCAGGCGATGCCGCCGCCGCCCTGCCGGCGATCACTCAGCACCTTGAGCTGGACGATGTCGCGGCCTTCATGGTTGGCGGCCGGCCCGTAGAACGGCACGGCGGACGTCCAGTCCATTGCCGTGTAGTCGATGCGCATCGAAGCCATCTGTCTCTCCCATCGGTGTGATGGGCGAGACCCTAGGGCAGGGCTGCTGACAACGTTGTGTCAGGAACGACGTCAGGCCGGCAGCTTGTAGTCCTCGAACTGCTTGCGCAGCGCCGTCTTCAGGATCTTGCCGGTGGCGCCGTGTGGGATGGCGTCGACGAATTGCACGTCGTCGGGCATCCACCACTTGGCGATCTTGCCCTCGAGGAACTTCAGCACGTCGCCCTTGCTAACCTCGGCCTCGGGCCGGCGCACGACGATCAGCAACGGCCGCTCGTCCCACTTCGGGTGAGGCACGCCGATCACCGCGGCTTCGGCCACGCCCGGGCAGCCCATGGCGGCGTTTTCCAGGTCGATCGAGCTGATCCACTCGCCGCCCGACTTGATCACGTCCTTGGAGCGGTCGGTGATGACGACCGAGCCATCCGATTCGATCTTGCAGACGTCGCCGGTCTGGAACCAGTCGTCGGCGCCAAACTGGCTCTTGCCATCGCCCTTCATGTAGCCCGAGACGATCCAGGGTCCGCGCACCACCATGTTGCCCGAGACGCTGCCGTCCTGCGGCAGGTCATTGCCCGCATCGTCGACGATCTTCATTTCGCAGCCGAACACCGGCCGGCCCTGCTTGGCGGTGATGGCGAAGCGCTCGGCGTCGGGCAGATCGCGCTCGCCGCGGTTGAAGCGCGTCGTCGTGCCGAGCGGGCTCATCTCGGTCATGCCCCAGCCCTGGATGACCTCCGCGCCGTGTTCCTTCCAGAAGCGCTCGATCATGCTGACCGGCACGGCCGAGCCGCCGATCACGGTGCGCTTGACCGACGACATCTTGAACTTGTTCTGGGCGCAGTAGTCGAGCAGGGCGAGCCAGACCGTGGGCACGCCGGCGCTCAGCGTCACCTGTTCCTTGTCGAGCAGCTCGTAGACGCTGGCGCCGTCCAGCTTGGCACCGGGAAACACCAGCTTGGCGCCGCAGATCGGTGCGGCATAAACGAGGCCCCAGGCATTGGCATGGAACATCGGCACCACCGGCAGGAGTGTCGTGTCGGGATTCATCGCGATCACCGAACCGTTGGACGCCATCATGGTGTGGATGAGCGTCGAGCGGTGCGAGTAGAGCACGCCCTTCGGATTGCCCGTGGTGCCCGAGGTGTAGCAGAGCGACGAGGCCGTGCGTTCGTCGAAGTCGGGCCACTTGAGTGTGCCCGGCTTGTCGGCGATCAACTCTTCATAGCACAGCAGCTTGGGGATCTTGGACGAGGCCGGCATATGGGCGCGGTCGGTCATGACCACGACGTGCTTCACCGTGGTCAGTTTGTCGAACACGCCCTCGACGATCGGCAGCAGGTTGAGGTCGACGAAGATGAGCTGGTCCTCGGCATGGTTGGCGATATAGGCCACATGCTCGGGCGCGAGGCGCGGGTTGAGGGTGTGCAGCACGGCGCCGATGCCGGAGATACCGAAGTAGAGCTCGAAATGGCGGTAGCCGTTCCAGGCAATGGTGCCGACGCGGTCGCCGAGCTTGATGCCCAAGCCCTGCAGCGCCTCGGCGAGCTTCTTGGCGCGCTTCTGCGCGTCGCGATAGCCGTAGCGATGAATCGGTCCCTCGACCGTGCGCGAGACGATCTCGACATCGGAATAGTAGGCTGCGGCGTAGTCGATGATCTGCGAGATCAGCAGCGGACGGTCTTGCATCAGGCCGAGCATGTCGTTTCCTCTTCGTTTCTTAGACGTGCCGCTCCAGATGCAGGGTCCTGAGGGCGGCGAGCGATTTGATGTCCGGTTCTAGACCGAGTCCTTGGCCTCCGGGAAGGGACACGGCGCCGTCGCGCACGGTCAAAAGGTCGCCCAGCAGGCCTTCGCGCAGTGGATTGGCATTGGCGTCGACTTCGAGCAGACCGGGGCCGCGGACCGCTGCCAGCAGATGAAGAGAATGCAGGAGGCCGAGCGCGCCGCCCAGGAAATGCGGGCAATAAGTCCGGCCGCCGGCCAGCGCCGCGCGCGCCACCGGCATGCAGCCCGAGTGGCCGCCCCATTTGGCGGCGTCAGGCTGGATGATGCCGAACAGGCCTGAATCGATCATCTCCTGGAAAGCGCCGGCGCCGCGCAGGTTCTCGCCGGCGGCGATCTGTGTCGGCGCCGCGGCGGCGACCTGCGTCCATTCGGCCATTGGCCGGTCGGCTGCCAGCGGCTCCTCGATCCAATGCAAGCCGAACTCGGCGAGCTTCGGCACCATGGTGCAGGCGGTGCGGAGATCCCAGCCCTGGTTGACATCGACCATCAGCCGTTCGCCGTCACCCAGCGCCCGGGCGACCGGTCGTAGCGTGCCGAGGTCGGTCGCCGCGCCGAACCCGACCTTTATCTTGAAGGCGCGGTAGCCCGCGGCCCGCAGGCGCTCGACGGTGTCGAACGCGCCCGGTCCGGGATTGAGGCCCGAGCCGTAGACCGGCACCGGCCGGTCGTCGCTCCCTCCCCCCGTCAATGCAGCAAGCGCCCGCCACAACGGCAGGCCGCGCTTGCGCGCCCGGAGATCGTGGATCGCAAGGTCGAGACCCGCGGCGGCGGCAGACAGCGCGCCGGCATCGCCGCTCTGCACGCGCAGCACATGCAGCGCGCGGTCGATCTCGCCCCACAGCGCCACGGGATCGTCGAGCGAACGGCCGAGCGCACGCGGCGCCACGATGTCGGCGAAGATCAGCGCGCGGTGCTCGGCGCTGGCGGTGGGAAAATTGCACCAGACCTCGCCCCAGCCGCGCGCGCCGTCGGAATCTTCCACCCGCACGAACACGGCGACGCGCTCGTTCATGGTGCCGAACGAGGTGCGGACCGGTTCCTTGATCGGCGTGCGGAAGACGTGGGCTTCGACGCGGGCGAGGGTGGCCTCGCTCATGTGCCATCACTCATTTGGGCACTCATTCGAGCTTGATGTCCTTTTCCACGATGATCTTGCCGTAGCGCGCGCGGTCGGCGTGGATCAGCGCCTTGAACTGGGCAGGTGTGCTGCCGACCGGGATGGCGCCCTGGTCGATGAACTGCTGGCGCGTCGCCGGCTCGGTCAGGACGGCATTCACGTCGGCCGCGATCTTGTCGACGATCGGTTGCGGCGTGCCGGCCGGCGCCAGCAAGCCGATCCACGAGATCGAATTGTAGCCGGGCAGGCCGCTTTCGGCGGCGGTCGGCACGTCGGGCAGCGCCGGCGAGCGCTTGTCGCTGGTGACGGCGATCGCCCGGAGCTTGCCCGACTTGATCTGGCCGCTGGTCTCCAGGACGGTCGCGAACGACATGCTGACATGACCGCCGATCAGGTCCTGGATCGCCGGTCCGCCGCCCTTGTAAGGCACGTGCGTGAACTTGAGCCCGGCCTGGTTCTCGAACAGCGCGGCGGCGAGATGCATCGAACTACCGTTGCCGGACGTCGAGTAGGTGAGCTCACCCGGCTTGGTCTTGGCGAGCGCGATCAACTCGGCCGTGGTCTTGGCCGAGGTCGAAGGATTGACCACCAGCACCAACGGTAGCTCGGCCACCAGGGTGATCGGCGTGAAGGCAGTGTCGGAATTGTAGGGCAGCTTCTTGTAGAGCGATTGATTGATCGCCTGCGTGCCGATGTTGCCCATGACGATGGTGTAGCCGTCGGGCTTGGCCTTGGAGGCGATTTCCAGCCCGACGATGCCGGCGGCACCCGGCTTGTTGTCGACGATGACCTGTTGGCCCCATCTGTCGGAAAGCTTCTGCGCCAGGAGACGTGCGCCGGTATCGGTGCCGCCGCCGGGCGGGAAGGGCACGATCAGCGTGACCGACTGCTGAGGATAGGTCTGCGCCTGGACGGCCGTGCCGACCAATATCGCAAGACCGGTGGCAATCAGCCCATGGCACCAGCTCGTTCGCATGTTCCTCCCTAACGGCGGCCTTGCTTGGCCGCGCTCATATCTCGTCTTTCTTGGCAGGCGCGGCAGCCAACGACAAGACGCAGCGCCGCTCCACATCGCCGTCGTCGTTGACCGGCGAAAAGGTGGCCGCGGTACGCGGCTGGCCATGGGCCAGATGATAGACGGCGATCACCGAGCCGGGCCCGCCGCCGGTGTGGCCCGCGATCGTCATGTCGCCCTCGACGCCACCGATCATCAGGCCGAGACCATAGGCTGGCGTCAGCCACGGCCGATCGGCGAGAGGGCCGCCGACGGAATGACCCTTGAGCATCGCGGACAACAGCTCGGGCGGCAGCAGCCCGCCCGCCATCAGGCGATCCAGCAGGAGCGCCGCACCCTGCAGCGGTCCGACGAGCAGGCCGTGATAGACCCAGCGCGGGTCGTAGTCGCGGGTCTTGCCCATCGCGACCGTCGCGAGGTCCCGTCGTCGCTCGGCGAGGCGAACGCCCTCGACGCCGAGCGGCTGCAGGACGAGACGCGCGAGGGCTGAGGCTAAATCTTCGCCGGTCGTCGCCTCGATCAGTCGTCGGACCAGGAGGTAGCCGATATTGGAGTAGGCCCAGCCTTCTCCCGGTCGATAGATGAGTTGATCGGCGTCGGCGCGGGCGAGAAGTTCGCTCGCCGGCCAGGCATCCGCGCGGCATGCGACCGCCTCATGGTAGGTGGCGAGTCCGCCGTAGTCGGGGAGGCCGGCGCGATGCTGCAGGAGTTGGCGGAGCGTGTAGGGCTCTCCGGCAAGCGGCGCATCGAGCACCACAAATCCGTCGCGCACCAGCGCCAGGGCGGCTGCCGCGATGACGGTCTTGGTGAAGCTCCACCACGGCACGTCGATGTCTGCGTCGATTTGGGGGCCGCGGGCCGAGACGACACGCCCTTCGCGGACGACGACGTCGGCCGGCGTGGTCAATTCGCTGCCTGCGCGTCGTCAGCCAACAGATCGTAGGTCCGCTTCTGATAGAGCGTCATGTAGTCGGTGTAATAGGTTGTTGGATATTTCGGTGGCCTGTCGGGCCCGACCGTGGTCGGGACCGCCGCGATCGGCCAGTCGATGGTGCTGTCGCAGAAGAAGGCCAGCGCATAGCGCTCGCCGCCGCTCCTGTTCACGGCGCGATGCGGCGTGGCCAGGCAGAAATCGTTGGTCCAGCGCTGCAGCAATTGTCCGCCGTTCACGAGATAGGCGCCGGGCAGGACAGGCGCGTCGATCCACTGGCCGCCTTGCGTGCGGATCGACAGGCCGGGCACGTCGTTGGGCGCGAGCAGCGTCAGGAAGCTGGTGTCGGTGTGCGGGGCGATGCCGAAGTCGTCGTCGTCGGGCGCCGCCTGGTTCGGATAGTGCGTCATGCGCAGCTTGTATTGCGGCTCACTGAACGGAGCGTCAAAATACTGCAGCGGCAGGTCGAGGGCGCGGGCGTAGAGACGCACCAGCCGTTGCGCCAGCCGCTCCATGGAATCGCAATAAGCCACGACCGATTCACGAAAGCCCGGCAGGCCCGAGGGCCAGCGGTTGGCGCTGCGGAAGCGCCGGTCGGCCACGACGTCGGGGTGATCGTCGGCCAGATCGCGCGCCACGAACATCGCCTCGTTGAGGTTGGGCTTGGTGACGGTCTGGACCGTCGAGGTGCGCAGCGTGTCGCCGCGCATCGGCAGGTAGCCGACATTGTGCTTGTCGATCCTGACTTCCATCTTCTTTTCGAGCGGCTGTGCGTGAAACCGCGCGGCCTGATGGAAGATGTCGCGGACCTGCGCCGGCGCCACGCCGTGATTGACGATGAAGTAGAAGCCGATTTCGGTGAGCGCCCGGCGAAGCTCGGCGGCAATGTCGTCGATCGCGCCCGGCTCGCCCGCGAGATAGGGGCCGAGGTCGAGGACGGGAATGGTGACTGGCATGATGGCCTTGGGCTCGCTCATTCCGCGGCCTGCTGTGCCTCCGTGTTCAGCACGTCGTAGTTCCGCTTGAGGTACCAGATCATGTAGTCGCTGTACCAGGTCGTCGGATACTTCGGTGGCTTGTCGGGGCCGACGGTGGTCGGGACGGCCGCGACCGGCCAGTCGATGCCGCTGTCGCAGAAGAAGGGCAGCGCATAGCGTTCGCCGCCGCTCTTGTTGATGGCGCGGTGCGGCGTCGCCAGGAAGAGATCGTTGGTATAGCGCTGCAGCATCTGCCCGCCATTCACCACATAGGCGTTGTCGATCGACGGCATGTCGATCCAGGTACCGCTCTGGCTGCGGATCGAAAGGCCCTGTACCTCGTTGGGAGCCAGCAGGGTGAGGAAGCTGGTGTCGGTGTGCGGGGCGAGACCGAATTCGTCGTCGACTGGCCCTTCCTGCGGCGGATAATGCGTCATGCGCATGGAGAACATCGGCTCGGAGAACGCCGTGTCGAAATAGTTGGCGGGAAGGTCGAGGGCGCGTGCATAGAGCCGCACCATCTTCTGCACCAGCCGTTCCATGTCGTTGCAATAATCGACCACGGTGTCGCGGAAGCCGGGCAGGGCGGGCCAGCGGTTGAGGCCGCGGAAGCGGCGTCCCGAGAGCACGTCGGGATGGTCGGCCGCCATCTCGCGCTTCACGAAGAAGGCCTCGTTGAGGTTGGCCTTGGTGCCGGCCTGGATGGTGGAGGTGCGCAGCGTGTTGCCGCGCATTGGCAGGTAGCCGGTGTTGTGCTGGTCGAGCTTGAGTTCGAGCTTCTTCTCGACCGGCTGCGCGTGGAAGCGCTTCACCTCGGCGAACATCGACGCGATCTTCTCGCGCGCGATCCCATGATTGACGATGAAGTAGAAGCCGATCTCTGTGAGCGCATGGCGCAGTTCGCCGGCGGCGCGGTCCATCGCGCCGTTTTCTCCCGCGAGATAAGGGCCGAGATCGATGATGGGGATGGTTTCGGTCGCCACGGTACGGTTCCTCTTTTCTTCGCAATCGGCGTCTGGATGAACGATACTGCCGCACTTGGCGCACGGTCCAGCAGGCGATGCGCGACGAGGGGGCCCTTCACGACATGAGTGATCGCTACGTCATGCATATCCAGTCGAGCCTGACACTGGCCCGGGCCGAGCGCATGATCGACGGCGCCCTGGCGGCCGCGCGCGCCGCCGACCTGCTGCCGCTCACCGTGGCGGTGCTCGATTCCGGCGGTCATCTCGTCGCCTTCAAGCGCGAGGACGGCTGCGGCGTGCTGCGCTTCGACATCGCCTTCGGCAAGGCCTGGGGCGCCCTGGGCATGGGCATTTCCAGTCGCACCATCCGCGATCGCCTCGGCAATCGTCCGGCCTTCCAGGGGGCGCTCGCGGCGGCGTCGGGTGGCCGGTTCATACCGGTGCCGGGAGGCGTGCTGGCCCTCGAGGGCGCCCGCACCGTCGTGGGCGCGATCGGCATCAGCGGCGACGCCTCGGATCGCGACGAGTATGCCGCCATCATGGGCGTGCGGGCCGCCGGGCTCGCCTCCCACCCCGGCGAACCTGCCGAGAACTGGCAGGCGGCCGGACTTTGAACCACAAAGGAATCATCATGCGCCGTCGCACAGTCCTCGTTGCCGCCGGTGTCGCGCTGGCGGGCCCTGCGATCGTCGGCGCCCAGGCTGTCCGCGCCCAGGCCTGGCCGGCGCAGCCGATACGCCTGGTGGTGGCCTTCCCGCCGGGCGGGCCGACCGACGTCTATGGCCGCCTGTTCGGCGAGCGGCTGGGCCGCGCGCTCGGCCAGCCGGTGGTGATCGAGAACAAGGCGGGCGCCGCCGGCATCATCGGCAGCGCGGGCGTCGCGCGCGCCAGGGCCGACGGCTACACGCTGCTGTTCGGCACGGGTTCGACGCAGGCGCTCTACGCCTCGATGACCGACAAGCCCGAATACGACATCCTGAAGGACTTCACCTACGTGGGCCATGTCGGCGGAGGGCCGGCGGCCTTCGTCGGCAATCTCGCCCAGCCCGATTCGCTGAAAGGACTGCTCGATGCCGCGCGCGCCAAGCCCGGCGCGCTGAGCTACGGCTCACCCGGCACCGGCACGCTGTTGCACCTCACGACCGAGCGCCTGAAGGCGGCGGCGGGCGGCGTGGAGATCACGCATGTGCCCTATCGCGGCAGCGGCCCGGCCATGACCGACCTGCTGGCCGGGCAGATCGCGATGATGGCGACGACGCTGGGCAGCGCGCTGCCGTTTCAGACGTCGGGCAAGGCGCGGCTGCTCGCCGTCGCCACGGCCCAGCGCACAGCGCTCGCGCCCACGGTGCCGACGGTATCGGAGACGCTGGGCGGCGTGCCGTTTGAAGCCGTGCTGTGGCATTGCCTGGCCGGACCGGCGGGCCTGCCGCCCGAGGTGGTGGGGCGGCTGGCCGCGGCGACGCGCGAGACGATGAACGATCCGGCGCTCCTCAAGGCGCTGGCCGAGCAGGGTATCGTGCCGGTGACGAACTCGACGCCGGAATCGACAGTGATCTTCGTGCGCGGTGAAATCGAGCGCTGGGCGCCGATCGTGAAGGCTGCCGGCGTCAGGATGGAGTGACGCGAGACATGGTATTCGGTCTTCTGGCGATGATCGCGGCGGCGCTGTTCGCGGGCGCTGCGCTCTATATCAATGTCGCCGAGCAACCGGCGCGGCTCGGGCTCGACGACCGCGGCTTGCTCGCCCAGTGGAAGCCGGCCTATGCGCGCGGCTACATCATGCAGGCCACCCTGGCCGTCGTCGGTTTCCTGCTCGGGGCCGCCGCCTGGTGGACAACCGGCGAGGTGCTGTGGCTTGCCGGCGCCGTCGTGCTGGTCGCAAACTGGCCCTACACGCTGATCTTCATCATGCCGGTCAACAAGCAGTTGGACGCGATTGGCCCGGAGCAGGCCGGGCCCGAAACCCGGGCGCTGATCGTACGCTGGGGCGGCCTGCATGCGCGACGGACGATGCTGGGCCTCGTCGCCACCGCGCTTTTTCTCTGGGCCGCGCTGGCGGGGCACTAAAACGCCGATCGGGCCTGATCGTCTGGTCTGGATTGGCGATTTGTCCTAGGCTTGGACAACGATCCTCGGGGGGAAGACGGACAATGCGGTCAACAAGAGGGCTCGCGGCGGTCGCAGGCAGCCTGATTTCCGTTTGGGTACTCCCGGTCGCCGCCCAGGTCGCCGAGGCCAAGGCCAATGGCGGCCCGTCGTTACTCGATGTCATTATGGCGAAGCTGGAAGTGGCGATCTCCCATTTCCCTACCCTGATCGCCCATGTGCTGCGCTTGCCTGAAATCATTTCGGGCGCTCGGACGGCGCTGCTGCTGGCCTCCATCGTCATCGCGGGGCTGGCGGTGGAATACGTCGTGCGGTTGCTGCTCCGCGGTGCGCGGAACAGCAGCTACGGCGGTTCTTCCGCGGTGCACGGCTTTGTGCGGGCGTTCGTGCTCGATGCCGTAGCCCTGGCGGCGCTCTGGGTCGCGGGCCGGCTGGTCGTCGGCCAGATGGGTGACAGCCAGAGCATCGGTGGCCGCCTCGGCCAGCAGCTTCTGATGGCGTTGGTCTACTGGCGGGGCTTCAACCTCCTGTTTCGTGCCTGGTTGCGTCCCGATGCGCCGGCCGGGCGCTTCGCGCCGGTCGACGACGCCACGGCGCGTCGTCTGATGGTCGCCCTCAACCTCCTGATCGTCCTGCCGCTCGTTGCCGATTACCAGGATCGCGCCCTCAAGGTGACCGGCGCGGGCCCCCATGCCCTCGAGGTTGCGAATCTCTTCTTTACCGTGGCGGTCTCCTTGGGCCTGCTCGCCGTCGTCTGGCATTGGCGGCGCGACGTGGCGGCCTGGTTGTCGGCGTTGGTCTCCGAAACCGGGGTCGGGCGGCAGCTCAAGCTCGACATAGCCCGCAACTGGTGGATGGTCGGCCTTGCCTTCTATGGCTTCACGGGTGTGGCCGAGGTCTATGGAGAGTTGATGGGCAACGATGCCGGTCCCGCCGGCATGGACGTGATCGAATCGCTACTGATCGGGCTCCTGCTGTTCGAGACGTTGATGTACCGGGTCACCCGGCATGTCGTGTCCGAGCTGCCGATGGCGGGCGATGTCGCGGCCGACTGCCTGAGCCTGGCCGTCCGCCTCTATGTCGCGATCCTGATCGTCAATGCCTTCATGGTGCAGGTGGTGGCGGCGGCGACGCCGGCCGAATGGGCGCCGCACGACCGCGGCGCCAAGATCGCCGCCATTACCGCCGTGGCGATCTATGCGCTGTGGCGCTTCATCCGCTACCGCATGGACTCCTACGTCGCCGCCAATCCGCTGCCGTCGGCTGACGCGGGCGGTGACGCGGAAGACGACGTCCAGGTGTCGGCCTCGCGGCTGCGCACCCTGATGCCGTTGCTCCGGGTCGTGTCAGGGGCGACCATCGCCGTGGTCGGCACGCTGCTGGTGCTCTCAGAGCTGGGCATCAATATCACGCCCCTGATCGCCGGCGCCTCGGTGTTGGGCCTGGCGGTGTCGTTCGGCAGCCAGTCGCTGGTGCGCGACGTCGTGTCGGGAGTCTTCTTCCTGGCCGAGGACTCGTTCCGCATCGGCGAGTACCTCGACTGCGGCAGGGTCAAGGGCACGGTCGAGGGCTTCAGCGTCCGGTCGCTCCGGCTGCGCCACCAGAACGGCCAGCTTCACATCGTGCCGTTCGGCCAGGTCGTTCACATCACCAATTTCAGCCGCGACTGGACCGCGGTGAAATTCAGCCTGGCGTTTGCACACGGAACGGACATCGAACTCGTGCGCAAGACGGTGAAGAAGATGGGCCTCGAGATGATGGAGGAGCCGCAGTTCAAGTCCGTCCTGATGCAGCCCCTCAAGATGCAGGGTGTCGTCGACATCAAGGACAGCACCGTCATCCTGCGCTTCAAGTACATGGCGCGGCCGAACAACCCCGGCATCGTTCAGCGCGTCGCCGTCCGCCGCATGTACGACCAGTTCCCCGCGCTCGGCATCCAGTTCGCCCAAGCCACCACCACGTTCCAGATGCCGCCGGGCTTCGCGCCCGCGCCGGCCGCTGCACCAACGACAACGCCAACACCCGCACCCGAGGCGACCGCGAAGGCCGCCGAGTAACCGTTCACGCATGAGTAATGGAGTGAGATGACATGGAAAAGCGCAAGCTCGGCAATTCGGGCATCGAGTTCGCCCCCATCGCCTTCGGCGGCAACGTCTTCGGCTGGACGGCCGACGAGGCGACCTCGCACAAGTTGCTCGACGCCTTCGTCGATGCCGGCTTCACCTTCGTCGACACCGCCGACGTCTATTCGCGCTGGGTGCCGGGGCATAAGGGCGGCGAGTCCGAGGCGATCATCGGCAACTGGCTGAAGAAGGATCCGGCCAAGCGCCGCAAGATCCAGATCGCCACCAAGTGCGGCATGGAGATGCCGTCCGAAGGCCAGGGCTTGTCGCGAGCCCATATCGTGAAATCGGTCGACGCTTCCCTGAAGCGTCTCAACGCCGACCGCATCGACCTCTTCCAGTCGCACAAGGACGATGCGGCGACGCCGCAGGAGGAGACGCTCTCGACCTACGGCGATCTGGTGAAGGCGGGCAAGATCGGTGCCATCGGCGCCTCGAACTTCGATGCCAAGCGCCTCGCCGAGGCCGCGGCGATCTCCAAGGCCAAGGGCCTGCCGCGCTACGAGAGCCTGCAGCCGCACTATAATCTGATGGAACGCGGCCTGTTCGAAGGCGAGCTCGAGAACGAATGCCTGAAGGAGGGGATCGGCGTCATCCCGTATTACTCCCTGGCCAGCGGATTCCTGAGCGGCAAGTACCGATCCGAGGCTGACGTCGGCGCCGCCAAGCGCGGCGGCGGCGTCAAGAAATACATCAACCCCAAGGGCATGGCGGTGCTGAAGGCGCTCGACGACGCGGCGAAGAAGCACAATTCCAACCCGACGCAGGTGGCGCTGGCCTGGCTGATGCAGCGGAAGTCGATCACCGCGCCGATCGTGAGCGCCACCAGCCTCGGCCAGCTCAAGGACCTGATCGCCTCGCCCGGCATCAAGCTCGACCCGGAGTCGGTCGCCGCCCTCGACAAGGCGAGTGCGCCGGCCTGACGAGAGAGAATGGTGCATGCTCGTTTTTCGCCAGCTCTTCGATCCGACGTCGTCGACCTACACCTATCTCCTGGGGTGTAGCGTCTCAGGCGAGGCGGTGCTGATCGATCCGGTATTCGAACAGGTCCGCCGGGACGCCGCCCTCATCGGCGAACTCGGGCTGAAACTCCTGTGGACGCTGGACACCCATGTCCATGCCGACCACGTGACCGGCGCCTGGCTGCTGAAGACGAAACCCGGGGCCGGCATCGCCTTGTCCGCCCAGAGCGGCGCCGA
>CAMDOT010000055.1 GCA_945903635.1 Rhizobium sp. Q54
CATTGGCAAGGCTCTCCGGACTGCGTCCGGAGCGAACTAGCTCGATCATCTGACGCCGGAACTCAGGCGTGAAGGGTGGGTGCTTTCTGGCCATGATGGACTCCTGGAACACAAATGTTCGGGTGTCCACGAAACCGGGGGAACTTCAAACACAGAACCATGGCACAATACACGTCAAATATTAACTTGGCCACCTTTTCTACAGCGGATGGATACCACTTCCACGACGCAACCAGTGATGGGCGCCTCGGCTTTTCCGTCAGCACCGTCGGTGATCTGAATAACGATTCCATCGTCGACTATCTGATTGGCGCGCCGCACGGCTATCCCCGCAAAGGCGTTGCAGGAACGGACGAAGGCACGACCTACGTGGTCTTCGGCGGATCCGCGAGTCTTGCAGCGCTCGATGCCGCCGATGGCACAACCGACGGCATCATCGACCCGACGTTGCTTGATGGGACAACCGGCTATACCCTCGCCGGTACGGCGGTCAACGATTCGAGCGGCGCCGCGGTCACTGGCACCGATGACCTCGATGGCGGCGGAGTCGATGATATCTTGATCGGTGCGCTCAACATAGGAAATGGCAGGGCGACCCTTATAAGCGGCGAAGATCTGGCGGCACTCGATGCGGCCGACGGCTCGAGCGATGGCCAGATCCTGCTGAGCAACGTGGATGGAACGAACGGGTATGTGTTCCAGGGCGTCGCAGCAGGCGATCACGCCGGCATCAGTGTCGCACGGATTGGCGACCAGAACAGTGATGGAATCGGCGAGTTGCTGATCGGTGCCGATCTCGCCGATCCGGATGGCACAAATCGCGGTGAAGCTTATCTGGTGTTCGGTGGAGCGAGTGAGCTTGCCGCGCTGGATGCGGCCGATGGCACCACGGATGGAAGCATCAACCTTTCCAATATCAACGGTACCAATGGCTACCGTTTCCAGGGAGCCGTAAACGCCGACCACGCCGGGATCGAGGTCAACAGCATCGCCGACATCAATGGCGACGGGTTTGATGAGTTGTTGATCGGCGCCTACCTGGCCGACCCCAACGGGAACTCAGGTGCCGGGGAAACCTATATCATTTTTGGCGGCGCAGCGAACCTTGCGGCGCTCGATGTAGCTGGCGGCGCGGCTCTGGATGGCCGGATCCTCCTGACAGCGGTCAACGGAACGACAGGCTTTCTTATCGGTGGAACGGCGGCCGGCGATCGTAGCGGCTACAGTGTTTCGTCGGCGGGTGACGTGAACGGCGATGGCTTCGCCGACTTGATCATCGGTTCTTATTTTGCGGATCCCCTCGGGCAAGCGAATGCCGGAGAGACCTGCCTTGTGTTCGGCGACGCAACCAATCTCGCCAACCTCGACGCCGCCGACGGCACGAGCGACGGCCGGATCGCGCCCGCCGAATTGGAAGGCACGATGGGCTATCGCTTCATCGGTATTGATCAGCCGGATTGGTCTGGCTTTGCGATTTCGTCGGCTGGCGATGTGAATGGTGATGGTTTTGACGACATCATCGTTGGTGCGACCTATGCGAACCCGGCTGGCTCGCGGAGCGGCGAAACATACGTCGTCTTCGGTGGCGCCCATCTGCAAACCCTGGATGCAGACGATGGCGTGACTGACGGCCAGATCGACTTTGTGAACCTCAATGGTACAACTGGCTTCCGTCTGGACGGCGCCGCAACATTGGACCAGTCCGGCTTCGCCGTGTCGAGCGCAGGCGATGCCAACGGTGATCATCTGACCGATCTTCTGATCGGCGCACCGTCGCCGGTCGCCGGGGGCGTGAGCGATACGTACCTTTTCCTGAGCAGACTGCCGGACGCCGCGGTGACCCGCATCGGTAGCGCGGCCTCGCAGACCATCGTCGGCGGCAATTTCGCCGACACGCTGAGTGGACTAGCGGGCAACGACAGCCTGTTCGGCAACGGCGGCAACGACGTTCTGATGGGCGGAGCAGGCGACGATGCGCTGAACGGCGACGGGGGCACGGACACGGCTGACTATTCCGATGCAACCGGAGGCGTGACGGTCAATCTCGGCACGGCCGGCGCGCAGGCGATCGGCGGCGGGCGGGGTTCGGACACGCTGGGCAGTATCGAGGACGTCGTCGGCTCCGGCTTCGGCGACACGCTGACCGGCGACGGCAATGCCAACCGCATCGATGGCGGGGCCGGCGTGGACGTCATCTCCGGCCTGGGCGGCGACGACGTGCTGATCGGCGGCACCAGCGGAGATACGGTCGATGGCGGCGCGGACAATGACCTGGTGGCGGGTGGCGCCGGCAACGATACGCTGATCGGCGGCAGCGGCATCGACACGCTGGACTATTCGGGCTTTGGCGGCG
The DNA here is from genome assembly GCA_945903635.1 of Rhizobium sp. Q54. Classification (GTDB taxonomy): domain Bacteria; phylum Pseudomonadota; class Alphaproteobacteria; order Reyranellales; family Reyranellaceae; genus Reyranella. The sequence continues at coordinate 2,354 of CAMDOT010000055.1, forward strand.
CGGTCATCGTCAACATGTCGAACGCGGCGGCCCAGAACACCAATGCAGGCGGCACCGACACGTTGTCCGGCTTCGAGAACATCTTCGGCGGCAATTTCAACGACGAGTTCGTGGGCACGACCGGGGGCAACCTGATGCAAGGCGGTTCCGGCTCCGACCAGATCAGCGGACTGGGTGGCGCCGACGTGATTGAAGGCGGCATTGGCAACGACACGCTGCAGGGTGGCGGCGGTGACGACCTGATCACTGGCGGTGCCGGGCGCGACATCATGGCGGGCGGGACCAACAACGATACCTTCGCGTTCCTGGCGGTGTCGGACAGCGCGGTAGGCGGTCAGCGCGACCGGATCAACGACTTCACGCAAGGCGGCGACCTAGTCGGACTTTCGGCGATCGATGCGGTGAGCGGCGGCGGCGACAATGCCTTCACCTTCATCGGCGGCTCGGCCTTCAGCAGCACCGCGGGCGAGCTGCGGTTCTTCCAGCTTGCGGGTCCCGGGCAGACCGTCGTGGAAGGCGATGTTGACGGCAACGGCGCCGCCGACTTCCAGATCGCCTTCCTGGGGCTTCACATCTTCAACGCGGGCGATTTCGTCCTCTAAGACGGAAAACGAACGGCCACTGGCGATCATCGGCATCGGCGAACCCGATCGCCTCATCATGACAATCGATCGTCGGTAGAGCGACGGCAGCTCTCGCACATGGCGTGAGCAGCCGCCACTACACAGGTTCTTCAACATCAGATCGTACAAGCCGGTTGGCGGAACTTGCGTCCCATTTGCCGCATGCAATCCAGATCGATGATACTATCCAGATACAGAGATGGCTGCTGACGTAGGAGCGCCCTTGAGTCGGCCCCGCTTGGCCAACCTGTCGAACTGCTCGATCGCGCGCTGCAGCCGACGCGCAGCCGAGTGGTCGGTGGCGACATAGTCCGTAAAATCGCTCTTCACTTCTCTCGCAGCTCTCAAGGCTTCCTCGGGTCCGACAGTCTCGTAAAGATAGCAGAGCGACATCGCCAGCGCGAAGCGACGGCGAACCGGCAGGAGTTCGTTGTCTCCCTGCTTGTGCAGCACTACGCGCTCCTCGATTGGAAGCTCCGTGAATGGATCAATCGAGTACTTTTCCGGGTTGATAGGCGTCGTATATCGATAGAGCGCACTCGGTCCGACTTGGCCAAGCCACTCGAAATGGTCGGAGAGATAGCCCATCAAAACCTTGATCCATGGCAACCGATCGAAAAAGAAATCCTGCTGCACCAATAGGGTCTGCCCGGGAATAAAGGCCGGGAAGAGTTGACGGAACGTGTGGACGTTGAGATCGTTGGTCTTGGCAAGATCGATGAAGCAGATTTCGATGGGTCTGGCGGGCCATTTCTCGTTCAGGAAATCACCGATCTTGAGCTCAACGATATCCTCGTGCCCGACGATGTTCCTTTCGAGAATAGGAACGAAACTCTCTCCCCAAGTGTAGACGGTGCCACCGGTTTCCTTGGTGACCGATCCAGACAGCGGCGCAGGAAGAAAACCGATATCATACGACACTATAGGCTTGGCCACGGCCTTCTTCATGATCGTTCGGAAGCGAGGATTGGCTCTTAGCCCTTCAGCCAGAGCCACGGTCGAAGATCCGAAGAACGATCCGGCATCGACGATGGCGCCGTCCCCTCGGTAGTGACTCTCCGTCAGGTTGAAGAGCAAATGCCTCTCCCGTTCAGAGAGCATACCATAAGCCGCATCAACCCGCGCCGGCACAACGTGAAACTGTGCTTCAAGGACGCGGTCTCTTGTCACTTCCATATCGTTTCTCCTGTTGGATGACTAACATCGCATAGCAAAGGGCCAAATCCTAGTCATGATACCCTCCCGCGCGGAAGGCAAACATGCAGGCCACCGACCCTCAGGTATTGACAGAAAAGCTCGACCGTGGACTAAGGTCGACGTGGATCCATGGAACGAGCACAAGGCCGATCAGGGCGATGTAGCTTCAAGCAAGGGCACCAACTGACCAAGCGTCGAAGGAGACCCGGCAAAGACGCAAGTTCAACTGTCGGCAGATTCTTGCGCGCTGTCGTCGGCCGCACCTAAATTCTGCGCCGCCTGCTCGGTGAGATGCGTCCTTTCGAAATCGCCCAACGCCGTTTCAAAGTCGTCATACATGATGATCTGGCGATCATGGATGATCGCGGCGCAATTGCCATAGCGCCTGGCGATGCGCGGGTTGCGGGTCGCGATGATGGCTCCCGCACTTCGGATCCTTTCGCCGAACATCGCCGAACATTTCTCGCGAAAAGCCTGGTCACCGATCGACAGGTTTGTATCTACCAAGTAGACATCGAACGGCAACGCGTAGCTCAAGGCGTATCCGAAGTAGGTTCGGAATTTGGGCGGCAAGTGGGCTATAGGCTCATCCAACGCACTGCCCATTTCAGTCACCTGCGCAACGAACGAGACGACTTCGTCAGGATCAGCGTCGTAGAGTTCCGCTGCGTGGACGATGTTCCGACGCGCAGTTAGCTGGGGCACGAATCCCCCAGTGTACCCTACGGGATAGGAGACCCGGGCCATGCGCGAAATACGCCCCTCATCGGGTAGCAGGAGCCCCGCAATAAGCTTTATGATTGTCGACTTTCCCGAGCCATGACCGCCCAGAAGAATCAATGTTCGGTCCGATGGTAGCGTGACCGTGACGTCGTCGAGGATATGTGTCCGCAGCTTACCAGCTTTGAGGTTGAGGCCTACCCCATCGAACTTGATCATTTATACTCTCTTCCCTTGTCGACCTGACAGCTCCCAGGAATGCCCCCAATCGGCTGTGCCTTCGCCACTGGCTATCGTAAGGGAGCCTTCGAAAAGGAATCAACTGCAGCGACCGAATAGCAGGCAGGAAAGCTTCCGGTTGCTATTCGACGTACAGCTGCCGCCTACTTCCGCATAATTGCGCCATAACATCACACCTGCATAGTGTTCCCGCAACATAAGGTCATGTACGAATTGAGCGTCGGCCATGGACGTGTTGTTGAGTTCGAACACGAGCATGATGTGACTTGGCTGCACGCCCTTTAGCATGTCCAACTGAGTTCGCGCACTGGCCTGAAGATTGCCCTGTTTACTCTTGCTCCAGAGCATGACGCCGACAGCATCAAAGGCCGGTGCAATTCTCTGCAAGTTATCCGTCGTGATACTTGTGTAGCGCTGGGTTGGCGCGTCCAATGGATTTGAGAAGAGAATAACCCGCTTGCCCCTAGCTTTGACAAGTTTCGCGAACTCGAGGAGAAAATCCTCCGTCTGCCGCGGGGTTCGACGATCTTGAACTTCGTAATCCAGCACCACTCCGGAAGTCATAGGGCCCAATCGTTGAGGCAGCAGGCACTTGTCCATGAGGCGATTGCCATGAACATTGGCCAGTGCATTCTCCGGTCGATCAACAATCGACAATCTTGTTTTGGCGGCCATCCTGTCGATCTCGGCGCGTGAAGCGCCAAGTGCCCAGTCGGCCTGGATCAAGGTGCAGATATTGGCGGCTTCGAAGGTAGTGAAGTATGTACGGACCTCCTCACCAGAAAGTAAGGTCAATTTCGGCGCGACTACGTTTCCCTTCGGATTCCAACCGCAGCTTGCGCCGCTCTCTCCTTGGCTGAGTGCGTGACATCTGTTGGCCCAGAGAAACCAGTATTTCTTGAGCGACTCTGTCTGTGAGGCGTTCAAGCTCGAGATGTCCATGCTTGCTGCACCCGACGCCGGATGAAAGCGCCAAGCGGTGTCGTGTTCCATCCTTGGCGGAGGGGCCTGCACGATGACCTCGAAAGAAAGTCTGCTACTGTCTTGCGGTGCGAAGCAGGGAGTGTCGCCTGCGGCACTCGATCCCGCGGCGAACCACACAGATATCGTCAGAAGCGCAATAGTGATGCGATTACACACGGGTTCCTCCTCAATGGCTGAGGACGTACTCTTATGCTGATTTGCGGCGAAACAAGCGTTGCAGGCACAGGCCGATCGCTACTGGCGCGAGTGCACATCCCCACATGTACGACGCGTCATAAATCAGCGTGGGGTAATATGGATAAAATCCCTGCCTAAAGAGCTCGACAGCATGAAGAACGGGATTCCATACCAACACATCGCGCAAATAGACCGGCAGGAAATCCGCAACATAAAGGGCCCCTGAAAACAAGATCAGGGCTCGCGCCATGGCTCCCCAAAAGTAACGCCAAACAGGAATCACTCGGTCAATCATGGCATTGCACAGACCGAAGCCGAAGCCCATGCAGGCCAATGCAGCGACAGATTCGAAAACGGCAGCGAACTCAAACGGTATGGCTTGAGGCGTCGAGAATATGGCAAGGCCGACAAAGAGCATGATCCCGACGAGAATGTAGGCAAACAGGATCGTGGCAGTGCCAGAAATCATGAAATCAAGCGGTCCCTCGATCGGATAGCGCCTGCGCTCCGCAGAGGTTGAGGTGGCTCTCGCCCGCGAAGAAAGGTGAACAAACACGAAGATCGGATAGATGCCGGTCGATATGAAGAGGACAATGCTTGTTCCATATACCGGTAGAACGCGCAGCAAATAATGCCAGAGGCATATAATGCCGATGTGAAACAAAGGCTCAAGCAAGACGAGCACGAATCCGAAAGCAATGCGCCCAGATTGCACGTCGATTTCCCGGGAAAGAACTGCCGTCAGGACGCGTATCTGGATCGCCCAACTCGATGGGGCCGCTTGACCAAGATGCTTCGAGAAATTTTCGCCCGAAGACATTCTAGAGAGCATGATCGCGAATTGACCGATAGATAACCAAGCCGGTTAGCCAAATCCCCAGGAGGGAAGCTGCCGCCAGCAGCAAGGCGAGCAGGCGGCGGGGATACGTGGAAGTCTCCGGCAAGGTCGGCCGAACATAAGGTGTCAGATAGAGGTGCTGAGCTGCTGCATATGCTCTTGCCTGGTCATAGGCCTGCAGGGCGTTGACCAGCATGGTCTGGGCATACTGACGGTCCAGGTCCAATCTTTCAAACCTAGCCATGATTACCGCGAGCGCTCGGGCCCCGTCGCGGTCCTTTGCGACTTCGCGTTCTACTTTGGCCAGTTGATCCTTAATGGCCGCAATCCGCGATAGGAGAAGCTGGGCGGCAGGCGCCCCCGTCTCCAACTTTTGCTCTCTCAGTGTCGCCAGATCAGTTTGAGCTTGAATCAGGTTCGCACGGAGCTGCTTAACCAGATCAACGTTCGCCGGCACGACACTCGAATTGGGATCAATTACGCCTTCACTGGTTCGAAACTCGAGCAACTGCAAACGAACATCTTTCAGCCTGTCCTGAGCACGAGTTACCTCCCCTTCGGCAAATCGCACAGCATCCCCCTGCGTCCGCCCAGCAATTGAATTTACCAGCTCTTCGGAAAGTGTAACCAGCGTCTGGGCGATCAGGAGGGCATCGGCGGGCGTGTATGCCTTGACCTTGGCAATCGCAAGCCCCGTGACTGGGTCATAGTTGGCCGACACTACGCCAGCCCAGTAGTCGACAAACTTCTCGATACCCCCCCGTTCGAAACGCTGCCACCAATCAATATTCGGACGTGAAAACATGTCGCGGAGGGGAATGCGGCGTTGAATGTCGTCCAGAACTTGCCGGCTTTTCAAGTAGTCGACGACCACATAGTTCTGGGGCGAGGCGCTTGTCACCGAAGCGCCTCCAAAAAGCGCCGAGGCGGTCGACGATATCGTCGCGTTTGCCGCGCTCTGGGGCATCGTCATACCGCTGCCACCGGAGATGGGATTCGATTCAGTCACCGAAAAACGAAACTCAGCAACATACTGATCGGAAGCAAAAGCGAAAAGATAGATGCCCACGGCGGCTAATGGCGCAACAACGCAAACGAAGAATGAAACGAATAGCGCAGAAATGCGCTTCGGCCGCAATTTGGGCAGGGGAGGCAGTGCGACGACATTCTTGTCTGGCGCTCTTTGGATCGTATCCGACTTGGTTGGACGTCTCAACAGCGGTGACCGAAGTTCGAGTCCAACTAAGTCACTGTCTAACTCCGCGTTCTCGCCGTCATGAGTCGACCTCCCTCCATCGTTGGGCAAATCGCGTCGCTCCCTCATACCGGCAATCGCCGGCTCTCCCCCAAGCTTTTCGGTCAACGGTGAAAGCGGAGCGGGCATCGCCTCAAGCTTGAGCTTGGCAAGGGCGGCCGCGCCACTCGGAGGCAAACTCGATCTGCGTTGCGGCAAGGGCGGTAGCGCCGTGGACGGCTTGATCGTCCCCCCCCCCCTTTCGGGAAGGTTACTCAAATCATCGACCGGCAGCCGCCTTTCGGATAGAAGGCTGGCGGTCATGTCGCCGACGCGATCAGAATCAGGCATGATCTATTCACGCGGGTTTGAGTGGAATATAGCTTGCCTATTGCTTGGGATCGACCTGCAAACTCGTTTACTATATTAGAGGATGAAGTGGCCAAACGCGAGGGCTTCCTGCCGGCCAATAGGCCGCCAATACTGACCAGTTTTGCCACTTTTCTTAGGCGGGCCAAGGCCACCACGAGTGACATACCGCCGTCGAACCGCGCTTGCACCCCTCTGACCAATAGCTGATTGGGATTGCCTTCGCCGAGTAAGTTCTCTGAGACCTCAAGCAACAGTCCAAACGGGGTTTCCGAAGGTCCCGAGCCGGTCTACAATACCAAGCATCTTATCACATTTTCGTAAGGTAATATGCCCGTGAGCACGACCGAAACGCCGCTTGCCGACCTTTCCACTCCCAAAGCGCCGTTGCGAATGACGCACCTTGCAGGGCCGTTCAATCGCCTTGTCGGAGGCATTCCGAAATCCGTTCTCACCGTGCCATCGATGATGTCGGTGGCAGAGCGGCGGTTTCTTTTCGGTCTTGCATCGAAGTACTACTCCGGGGAAGGCCTTATCATCGACGCTGGAATCTTTCTCGGTGCCTCGACACGATGCTTCGGCGAAGGGCTGCGGGAAAGTCAGCATTTGGCGGGGGCCGTGACCAAGTGGCGCCGCCCGATCGTTTCGTTCGAGCGCGGCATCGTCACGCCGACGATGCCGGCATTCTTCAAGCGTAACGGCCTCAGCTTCACTGCCGTGCCCGGCGAATCGTTCGTTGACCTGGTACGAGATAACGTCAGGCCGGTCGCCGACCTGGTCGATCTCAGGATCGGAGACATTCAGGAGACGGGCAAGATCGAGCAACCGATCGAGATCCTCTTTCTCGACGTATTGAAGCTCCCTGAAATCAACAAGTTCGTCGTTGAGAACTACTACTCCCAGCTTGTTCCCGGGCGATCGATTGTCATCCAGCAGGATTACCTCTACGACCTCCTTCCCTACGTGAAGACCTACCAGGAATACTTTTCCGAATATTTCACATATATCGGCGAGATCGGCTCGACCGCAGCCTTCCTTTGCACCAAGCAGATCCCCCAGGAGGCGACGCTCGGTATCGAGGATGGACTGGACGGCAACGAGCAACTCCGCCTCGCCAGCGTGGCCCTCCAGCGCTCGATTGATCCGGCGCGACGTTTTCTCATGGCGCTGTCAAAGGTCCGGCTGATCCGCAAGCTGCAGGGTGCCAAAGCGGCGCAGGCCTATCTGCAGTTCGTCAAGTCCGACTACCCGACCGAGACCGAAGCAGACTCTTCTGCACGGGTTCGAGAGGCCCTCCGAGGAGCAGAAATCGCCTGCCGGGCCAAACAGTCTTCCACCACTCCCGAGGTGGCGGCGGCCTGAGGGAAGGCGGATGCTTGCGCTGCAAGCATCCGTTCACGCGGATGTGATGAGCAGGTTCAGCAGAAAAATGCTATGTCTTCTGGCAGGCTGGCGGTTGGACCGCTTCCAGTCTTTCTGCTTCGGACAAGACCCTCCCGCGCACGCCGCGGGCAGACGCTCGAGGGCGAGGGTGTAGTTCACACGGATGGTACGTCACGCCAGGCCGTAACGAGTCCGTTTTCAGCCCGTCCCCACCGAGCATCGATAAGACTCGGAACGGACACATGGCGCTGCCTGTCACAGGATTACTGTCACAGGCAATACCGGGCGTGTGACACCAGAAGAAGAAACGACGCCTAAAAAGCCTGTGATTCCGGGCTCGGCCCGGAGTCCGGGCAGGTGCGTGTCACAACATTTGTCTCAACTTGGTGTGACACATCAGGTTGTGACACGCGACCAGAACAACGGCCCTCCGGCGTGCGGGGAGCCAAGATCGATCAGTTGTTCGAGCTTCGCGTCAGATCGTAGTATGTGCCTGTCAATGCGCGTATGACCTGCATGATCTTGAGGAACTGCGCAGAGTCAGCCGTCGTCACAAGGATGACGTCCTTGTCACGCAACTGCATCTGCTGGGCAAAGAAATAGCCGTCTGCTTGAGTCAGGTTTATCTGATAGACGACCGGAGCAGGAGTTCCGCCCTCCAGAGAGTCAGTGCGGCCAGCAACATAGCGGGTGTCCACGGCCTTTTCGTCCGCTGTGAAGACTTGGCGGGCAAACGGCCCGGGTTCATAGCGAAAGAGGTAGACGCCCGCCAGATTGCTGACCGTATCGATGCCGCCGCCGGCCTGAGCGATCGCCTCCGCTAAAGTCACTTTCTCGTAGTCAAAGGTGTACTGCGCGACTTTCTGGGTCGCTCCCATGACCAGGTACGTCTTGGGGTTCCTCACCAAGGTTATGCTGTCGTTGGGCCGGGCGACGATATTGTTCGACGGAGTAGACATCACCTGTCTCAGCGGGATTGAAACGACCGAATTCCCCCTCATCAGCCGAACATCGATTTGTACGGCCGGAAATTTTGGCCCGCCCGCCCAAGCGACGACATCGAGGAGCCTCTCACCCCGCAGCGTCAACGGCATGAGACCGGCTTTGTTGACTTCGCCACCAACCGCCACCGTATTGGCGTTGTTCCCGACCAGCGACACTATGACTTGAGGCCGTACGGCCTGCGCCGACAAGCCCTGCTGGATCAAGGTCGCGGCTTGTGCCGGCGTCCGTCCTGCGACATTCATGCGTCCGACGAACGGCACTATGATATTGCCGTCGCTTTCCACCAATTGGAGCGGCAGCGTCGTGGCCTGGGGGGCAGCCTGGCCCGGTATGCCCGTCATGAGAGGCGGTACCGTGCCGCCGAACAGCGACGGACTACCCGTCTCATAAACCGTTACGCCAATTGTGTCGCCGGGCTTCAATGTTACGCTCGGCGTGTAGGTGCCGACACGGAATGCTTGAGGAAAACCGGGTTCTTCGTAGCCTGCAAGAGCGCGCACGATACGATGCGTTACCTTGACAACAAAGACGTCCCATTCCTGATCCTGCGCCCGCAACAGCTGACCTGTTGTTGGTGACAGCGATGGAAGCCCGCAGCCTCCAAGGCACAGCAAAAGACAAAAAGACAAAAAGCGCCTCAACGCCGTCATTTCTGCGCCGCCACCAGATAGCCAAGGCTCGTCCATCCAGTCCGCTTCGGGACCAGCCCGATCTCACCCGCGGCATCACTCACTGTTCGTGCGCCCGCGACGCTCATCGACAGAGCGGGGCATCGGTCGCTGTGGAATGCTTCTATTTGAAAGTTTTCCATTTTCTAATTGAAGCTAAAATAACCAGGCAAGTCCCTTAGCAACGGCTGAGCCCGATCCCTTGGCGATACGACAACTTTGTCCGACGCCATCGGCCACTTGATATCGAGAACGGGATCGTTCCAGGCGATGCCTCGCTCATGTGCAGGACTGTAAACTCCGGTAAGTTTGTACACCACCTCCGTGTTTGTCTCCAGAGTGCAGAACCCATGGGCGAAGCCTGTCGGAACCCAGAGTTGCGCCCAATTCTCCTCGGTCAACTCGACTCCCAGGTGACACCCAAATGTCGGTGAGCCGACCCGGATGTCCACGACTACATCGTATGCTCCGCCACGCACAACGCGCACGAGCTTGCCCTGGGAAAATGGCGGCACTTGAAAATGGAGGCCCCTGATGGTGCCGGCGGCGCTGGATAGCGAATGGTTGTCCTGCACGAACTGGACTCGCCCGATATAGGCCTCCAGACGGCGTGCGCTGTATATCTCCGACACGAAGCCGCGTTCGTCATTGAACTTGGCGGGTGTGATCAACAGCGGCCCGACGATCGACAATTCCCGGACGTCCATCGTTCAATCAGCGCGGATTTACAATGTATTGCATGGTACCGCCGTGCCATTGACCGCGCCAGCGCCGCATCCCCAGCGCAAATGCACCGCCAAAAATCAGATGCTTTGTTCCGCTTCCTGCTTCGCAGCCTTTCGAATCAACCGCAAGCCTTCCATCAAAGCCGAGATGATGATCTTCTTCTCGCTTTCGTTTGCTCCATCCTGCAGGTAATCGACGACGATCCGCATCGTCTCCGGGAAGCTCAACGCTGTCGCCTGCTTCTGTATAGCCTGCGAATGACGGAACACGATAATTGCCTGAGCAAGCTCGTCTTTTTCCTCCGGCAGGACCGCGGTTTCCAGGTCCGGCGTCGGCTCGAGCGTTCCTTTTGCTATCAATCCCACCCGTTCTCGTTTCATCGCACCTGAACCGTCGGGGGTGCTTCGAAGGACACGGATATGCTTCGGTTGATCGATAAAGAGCAGCATTAGATTTTCCCCCTAGCAGTACCTGACCGACGCCCCAACCTTACACCAAAACGTTACCAGATCGTTTCCGAAAGTCACAGCACATCCTCTTCGGATCCCAGTTCCCGCCCCCGGACCCATTGCCGTCAAATTCCAAGAATGCGAAAAATGTGCCCCAGCCTCAGAATCCTCTTTTGTATGGGAAAGTAGCCTATGCCCGCCGCCGCTACCAAACCCGACATCGTTGGCTGGGTCGATGGTGCAAGCCGTGGACGTCTGCATGGCTGGGCGTTGGACCGAACCAGCCCCTCGCGCAGGCTGGCGATTGCGGTCATCGAGCCGACGGGCCGGCAACTCCTCACCCTTGCCGATCGGTATCGGTCCGACGTGCACCAAAGCGGTTTTGGCGACGGCCACCATGGATTCTCCCTGTCCATGCGACGTTTGATTACCAAGGGGCTGATACGCATCGTGTGTGCCAGCCCCCAGGTGAAGTTGGGGATCATAGATCTATCGCCGAAAAAACAGGCAAAAGCCCCCAAAGCACAGATATTTGAAGCCGGCACATACACACTGCAAGTCGACGGCGCGGATCCCAGCAATCACATTCGCGGCTGGGCAGTCGATATCGCCCAGCCCGGAATTCGCCGTACGCTTCAACTGCGTCATAAGGGGCGACTGATTGGGCGGCAACATGCTACTCACTATCGTGCTGAAATCGTCGGCAGCCGCTGCGACGGATATCACGGGTTCTCGTTTTCCCTTCCCACCGGATCGATGACGGCCCTCACGATTGAGGATGTTCAGATTGGGCTGAATTTCCCAATCTGGATTTAGGTGGCATGCGTATTGCATTAATCGACCGACCTTCACCGCAGGATAGGCCTGACGGTGTCAATCGATTTACTGGCGTCACCCAATTCCTGCGCGCGCAAGGGCACGAAGTTTTCCTGCTCAATGGTGCCCCTGCCGACGATGGCCGCGCGCCGCCAATTCTTACCGGCCTGAACCGTGCAGTCGCCGCCAGTCCGCTGACAGAAGCATATGCTCTTGCGCAGCATCTGGCCGATCTGTCGCTCGAACTCGTGATCGCGCCGCTGCGCGGTGGCATTGCGCAAGGCGTGCTGATGGCCAGGGCGTGCGGCGAAGCGTTCACGACGACACGTGTGGCTTTGTGGTGCGACACTTCCAGTCGCTCCCGCTTCCTGCGTGCCGACGATGTGTCGACAGGGTTGGCCCCCTTGATCGCCGATGCCCTCGAGCGGCAGACACTTTCTCTCGCTGACGCACTTATCGTGCCGGACGAAGCAAGCATCGCTTCGGTGAATGCACTTGCGCCGTATGCCGACATCACCTTCAGGGCCTCTCTGCCGATACCGCAAACTGACTCCGGGTTATCGGTGTCTCCTCCGAGGGACATCGAGGAAATCGTCTTCATGGGTCCGCTGCAGCGGCATACGGGCGTTATCGAGTTCATCGAAGTCGCTCATCGGCTATGGACAAAAGGCCTGCTCGCGGGACGGACCATCACTTTTCTCGGCCCTGCGCGCCCGGTCGCGCTGGGAATCAGCAAGGAATGGCTTGGTCTGCGTGCCGGCAACTGGCCCTTCACGTTCAAGATCATGGACGAGGCCGATCCCGAGCAGCAGCGACGCTATGTCGGCGAAGTGGGACGACTGGGAGTCGCGATCGTCGACGATCCCGACGAATTTCTGTCGATCCGCTGCGGCGGACGTCACGTCATCTTGCAGCGGATGCCAGACGCAGGGCGAAGCTTATCCGATCGCCTCGAACTCGCTCTGCATACGGCGCTAGACAGTACCAGAATTCCCCCACCCGCTAAGGCCGCTCCGTTGGAATGGGCCGGACTGGTGACCAACCTTGCGACCCTGCCCCGCCCTGCAGGTGCTCTCCGCCCACCCCCAAAGGCCGGCGTAACCATCTGCGTGCTGCATCACAATCGGCTGACCCAACTCGCCGCCGCCCTCGCAAGCATCCCTGACATTATCGGCGAAAATCCAGTGGAAATCCTCGTACTGGAAAATGGCAGCGATATCGACGGCGTCGAAGACGAAATTCGTAAGCTTGCCGGTCCGCGACCGCTTCTTCGCATTGTCGGCTTCCAACGACCCGTACGCCAAGCCTTTGCTCTCAATCGCGGACTGATCGAGGCGCGCTTCGAAACCATTCTGTTCCTCGATGACGACAACTACTTCACGCCCACGGGCGTGGCACAGTTGGCGCGGGCCGTTGCGGGCGGGTTGGACATCGCTGTCACGGCACTGGACGTATTCGATGACGGTGCAGCAGGAGCACCAACCGTAGGGCGGCTGATCTTCTTGGGGGCGGCCTTTTCGGCTGGCCTTTTCTTCAATGCCTTCGGAGACACTGCCATGGCCGTGCGCCGGGATTCATTCCTTCGCCTTGGCGGCTTCGAAGATCCCGGCTTCGATTACCCCTCACTTGATTGGGTCACGCTAGCCAAGGCTCAGGCGGCTGGTTTGCGCATCGGCGCGCTACAATGGCCTGCTGTACGTTATCGGCGCAACACTGCTCGTGCCGACATGGTGGCCAACAAACTAGATCAGGAAGGTGCGCGCTCACTTGTCTTCGAGGCTTATGGCGGCGCCTTCGACGCCGAACTCGTAGCGCGTTACGCGCAAAAGCAGCACATCGAAGACCTGTAACCGTCCATGGGCAACCCTCAGCCCAGAAGCTTACTCGGCGGCGGCAAGGGTGTCACCGACCAGCAGTAGTCGCCCGCGCTTGAGAAGCAGGCCGGCGTCAGCCACGACCACATCGACACGCCGGGGTGTGCCATCACGCAAGTGCTTGGGCAAAGGGACCTCGAATCCATAGGCACCGGTACCGACACCAGCAACCTTAAGGTCCTCGCGGGCCTTTGAAGCCGTTGTTCGGGTCAAGAACTTATCTTCGACGAATACTGAAACGTCGATCGAACCATGAGGGTTCGACGGCTGCCAGACCCATCCCCGCACGGTCGAATCGATAATGTCGCAATAGCCGTCGAAGCCTGCTTCCTCAAGATGAGCCGGATTGGACCTGACCGAAAGCTCGGCAATTACAATCTCGGTGCCCTTGACACGCAACAGCAAGTTCCGCCCTTGCCGACTCCGAAAAATACCGCGCCAGCCATTCCCCACTGGCAGAGCGAAGCCGTGGCCGCGAAGCTCCACCGGCAGCGGCAAAATCGCGGGCAGATCGATGTCGGCCGGTATTGTCCGGACCTTGCCGCGGGCAACGACAACTTCCACTTCTACTGTCTCGTTTGGGCGCTCGTCGCTTCTTACCCAGCCGTAGGCCTTGCCGCCATGCACGCCCAACACGCGGCCGGAGTATCTCTTTCCCTCGATCTCCGACAGGCGATGGGCCGAAACGTTGGACCGCGACACCGGCTCCATCGGCGGCCGGGGATCACCAACACGCGCCCGCCTGGCCTTGGGCATTTCTGGCTCAATATCTATACTTTCGGCCGACAACTCGTCGATCAATCGGACTAGACCGGCGCCGCGGGCCGCAGCTTGACGGGCCGCCGTCCTGTCCTTGCGCGCAGCAGCCGCTACGGCCCTGGGCTCGATGGGCGGCTGGGCGTCCATCAAGGTCATGGTCGACTGCAAGACCGACGGGCCTGGAGCAAGCTTGGGTCGCCCCTGCTTTGGGAGCTCAGTTTTCGGACGACCAGGCTTTCGCGGCTCAGACGGGCTTTTCCCGCCGTTGGGCTGAACCGGTGGAGTCTTCTCGCCCTCATGCAAGTCATTGGATAAAGCAAGCAGGAGCCGGCCGAGCGGACCTTCCTTCTCGGCCTCGACCTTTTGAACGCGGGCCTTTCCTGGCGCCTTCCGACGCATGGGAGATTTCTGCAGCCCTTTGGCCATCAGCAACAATTCACGGAGGGCGAGCGGTGTGGCGGCGAGTTCCGGTCGGATCGCCCTGAATTGCGCAACGGCCTGATCGTAGCACTTCGCCTTGAGCCACTCCTCGTCCCACGCCGGCACGGTACCCAGCTCGAGCAAGGCCGTCTCGCAGCGAACGCCGCTGATCTGGGCCTTGGCCACGAGTTCATGGTCATGCGCGAGCACTCTGTAGTCCGAAGTAAAGCCTCCGAGATCGGCAAAAAGCTGCCGCTGCACCAACAGCGGCAGGGCAGTGACATCCGTACGGAAAAAACTCTGCGCCACGTTGCCGAAGACGATAGCGCTCAGGTAATCCCTGCTTGCGTCTTCTCCCTCGTGGGTAACGCGAAAGAAGTAATTCACCAGATCGGCGTTGCTCGACGCTGCAACTTTCGTTAGAGCGCGCAACGCCATTGGCCTAATCGTAGAGCCGGCCCAAAGGAACAGCAGAAAATCAGCCCGCGCCTTTTCAGCAAGAACGTTGAATGAGTGTCCCGCATCCAGGTCAAATGCCTGCACCACTTGGCCGACCAGTCCAATTTCTTCGACAATGGATCGGGCACGTTCGACCGCATCGATGGCATCGGTATCGACGGCAATCAGCACTTCGTCGCAAGCGTGATCCTGCTCTTTGACCGAAATCAGGGTGGCGCGCAGTTTTTCCTCTGAATCGGCATGATAGATACAGACAGATACTGTTGCCGCCGATTCCGGGCTGGTCTCGGCTTTCGGCAGCAGCCGGTCCATCAGCCCTCGCCCTAAATCGAGGTGGAAGCGCCGCCATTGCTCCAAGTTCGCATCGTTGTCGAAACTGGGTCGCGCAACGTATCCGCCGAGCTTCAAGGCTTCGATGATCTTGTCGGCCAGTGGAATAGGGTGCGACTCACAGAGAACGTGAGAGTGATCATCCGATGAGATCAGTTCCGGCGTCCCACCCGAGTTCGATGCGATAAACGGTATGCCGCAGATTGCTGCTTCATAGACCGCCAATGACGAATTCTCGATCATCGACGGCATCACCGCGAGCCGGTTTCCACTGAGCAAATATTTCAGCGCTTCATACTGCTGGAATTCACTCAGGATTTCGATTTTTGTTGGCCAGTTCTCGGTCTCTGACTTGATGTAATCGACAATATCCTGATCCGGCCGTGCCATCAGCCGGGCACCGGGCTTGCCCATGAACGTGATCTGGTTTGGCAACCGGACACCCTGCCGGAGCAATCTCTTGATCGCCTGCACGAAGGTGAAAAGTCCCTTACGCGCCTCTAAACGTCCAAAGAAGACCACTTCATCTACTGGATGACGCTTGCCCCGCTCCCAGTCGCGTTGCGTCATGAGATCGGCAAGGTGATCAAAAGTCGCGACATTCGGCTGGACGAAGGTGCGGTCACGGGGAATCTTGTAACCCTGACTGGACATCCAGCGCAGCAGGTGGAGACTTCCGCCAATCACCATGTCCGCGAACTCGACGCTGCGTCGCTCCGCGTGGACCTTGGCCAGATCATCGACCCGGTCGAGCGGCTGCGAGCCATACAGCCGATTCCAAATCCAAGGTGACGACGTCTTGACGACGAACAGCGTGTCCTGGAATGCCAAGTGTTGCCGTTTGGCTAGAAGGCTGAGGTAACCTGAGCCACGCCATTCCGAGACGTGCACGACGTCCATCGGATGATCCGTCAGGTATTTTAGCATGTTATAGGGGCCATGCAGCCAGCGGTCGGCACCGGTCCGGAAGCGATCGATCGCGGCATAGTTGGGCACAGGCACGAAGCGAACGGACTTCGCCGCGTAAAAATCGATCCATTGATCGATCGTGCCGTTCTCCACCTCATGACCCTTGAGATAGAGAATGGTCACGTCGTGACCCAACCGCGCCAACAGTTCGGACAATGCCGTATAGGTGGTCCCGATACCGCCGTTGCGAACCGGCCCGATGATATCCTCGGTGGCTATGCAGATCCGCAGGCGCGTCGAATCTCCTTCGAAGCGCGGCAAGACATCCAGGCTGGGAAATTCGACCGTCCAGGAATCGGTTGCGTGGGGAACGAGGTTCCCCAACATGCTAACCGGACCAACTCTGCAGAGGATTTCTTCAAGCGCGGCGCTGCCCAGTTTGACTAGGCCGCTTGCGAAAGTGTCCACTCCCCTGGCTCCCAACCCCGTTGTAATGTGAGATTTACAACTACTACGCAAGTAGAAGCAGGTGCACAATGAAAAAAGCGACCGTGCATCGCGTCAGCAAATCCCGGAATTGAACATAGATTGGCCTCATTGCCATTCCCCGCCAAGGCGAGCCAACGCGTCGGGCAGGGTTCGCACCGCATACTCCGGCCACATTGTTGCTGGCAGTAACGAGAATGCATCTGAATCTCTTCAATCTGAAAATTCGAGCCACCTGCTAAAACCGAGTTTCACGATTTCACTGTCACCGGCCCAGCTGGGCGGCCGACACCTTCATAGGCAAAGCCGAGGCCACGCATTTCATTGGGATCGAAGATGTTGCGCAGGTCGACAATCCGCGGCTGGCGCATCGCCTCCTTGAGACGCCGCGGATCGAGACCGCGGAATTCGTGCCATTCGGTGATGACCACCGTCACGTCGGCTCCGGTCACTGCTTCGTAGGCGGTCTGGGCAAAGACGACACCGGGCAGCATGCGGGCCGCCTCTTTCATCCCTTCGGGGTCGAACGCCACGATATTCGCGCCGGCCGCCTGAAGGGCAGGCACGATGTCGAGCGAGGGTGCGTCTCGCATGTCGTCGGTGTTGGCCTTGAAGGTGACGCCGAGCACGCCGATCGTGAGCCCGGCCACCGAGCCGCCGCAGAAGTCGATGACCTTCTGCGCCATCCTCTTCTTGCGCGCGTTGTTGACCTCGATCACCTGCTCGACAATGGTCTGCGGCGCATCGGCTTCGCGCGCAGTGTAGGCCAGCGCCAACGTATCCTTGGGAAAGCACGAGCCACCAAAACCCGGGCCGGGATGGAGGAACTTGCGACCGATGCGGCCGTCCAGGCCGATGCCGCGCGCCACGTCGTGCACGTCCGCACCGACCTTTTCGCAAAGATCGGCAATCTCGTTGATGAAGGTGATCTTGGTGGCCAGAAAAGCGTTCCCGGCGTACTTGGTGACCTCTGCCGTCTCGATGTTGGTGAACACCATTGGTGTCTGGATGAGATTGAGAGGCCGGTAGACGGCCGCCATCACGTCCCGCGCGCGCGCGCTCTCGACACCGATCACCACCCGGTCGGGCTTCATGAAATCCTCGATCGCCGCGCCTTCGCGCAGGAATTCCGGATTGGAGGCAACGTCGAACGCCGCCGCCGGTTGAGCCTCCCGGATGATGCGCGCCACTTCGCGACCGGTTCCGACCGGTACCGTGGATTTGGTCACCACCACGACATAGCTGCGGATGGCTTCAGCGATTTCAGCGGCGGCAGCATAGACGTAGCTCAGGTCGGCGTGGCCGTCGCCGCGCCGGGTCGGCGTGCCTACGGCGATGAACACCGCGTCGGCGTTGCCGACCGCCTCTCCGAGATCGGTGCCGAAAGCCAGGCGGTTCGCGCGGACATTGTCGGAGACAAGCTTGTCGAGCCCGGGCTCGTAGATCGGCATCTCGCCCACAAGCAGGCGGGCGATCTTGTCGGCGTCCTTGTCCACACACACCACGTCGTGGCCGAACTGCGCGAAGCAGGCACCGGACACGAGGCCGACATAGCCCGAACCGATCATGGCAATATGCACTGGTTCAATCTCCTGACAGAGCACGGTGCGGCATATCCCAAGCAAATGCCGAGCCGAACCGCTACGGCTCCAGAATAGCCCCCGTCGACTGCTTTCCGGTCAAAACGGCGTTACCGCTTCGTGACGGCTTTCCGGACAGTCAATTCGGCATCAAATAGCTAACATATGCGAAAAAGAGTATCGCCATTCTGTCACTGGCCGCTTCCCGCTTGGAATGCAAAGCCCCAGGGAAATCAGACCCGAACGGCTACGTCGGCGACTTCCGCGGCGCTTTTCAAACCATTGCGAATCGACGGTGGAATCGATTCCTTGCCCAGATAAATCTCCCGAACCGCAAGATCGCTCATCATTCTGCGCAAGGTTGCTGGACGCACGTCGCGGCCGATGCGGGCGAGATTGGGAATCGGCGGAAAGGCCCGTACAACTAACCTATATTGGCCAAAGAACGGCGCGATATCCGGCACCAGGGCGAGCGTTAGCGCGTCAGCGGAGCCTGCCATTGCTTCGGCCTCTTGGCCTATGCAAAGAACCTTGACCCGGGGATCGGCACGCACGCGCGCTGCATCAAGAGCCGCTCGAACAGACTGAAGCGGATCACGGCGAATGAAGTCTCGAACCAACTCTCCGTATCCAGGGTGTAGTTCCCCAAGCGTTGCCTGCGCCGCGGCAATCAGCGCTTCGCGCTCGGCGCCGAAAGACCCCCCTCCTCGGTGCCAGACGAAAAGATCGGTCGCAGCGACGTGTCGCCAGCCGGCCGCACTGGCCCGCAAGCAGAAGTCATTCTCCTCGCCATAGCCTCGCCCAAACCGCTCGGCATCGAATACTCCCACCTCATTTAGACAAGCCCGCCTCATCGCCATGCAAAAGCCAACTCCAGTTGGCAGCTCGATGAGCGGTTGGCCCAATCCCGCGCAAAGCCGATCGAGAACAGCGAAATCCACGCCCGGCAGTTGAGTGTTGTCCTTCAAGGTCACCGGATAGCTGAGAATGGTGGCTGCATTCGAAAGCGGCGTGGCCGTACCTGTGCGTGGCGTGCTGCGCAATGCCGTCATCAGGCGATCGAGCCAGCCGTCGAAGACTTGTGTATCCGAATTCAGCAGGACGACATCCCGATCGCCGTGCAAGGCGAGGCCACGATTGGCGGACCCCACAAAGCCAATATTGCGTTCGTTTGTGAGCAAGGTCACGAGTCCCTTACTCGCCAGAAGTGCCAGATCATCACGCAACAACTGATCAAGGGAGGCATCGTCCACGACGATCAGTTCATAGGCAAGGGTCACACGAGCTGCCAAGACACAGTCGATGGTTTGCAACGTAAGTGGGCGACTGCCGTAAACGGGAATGATCACATCGACCGTCGCCGCCGCCGCGTTCGGGGCTGGATGCTGCAACATCTGAGCGATATCCGGCAGAGGCCGCAAAGCCTCGTCCCTTGAGCTGCCTTGCGTAGTGCCGCTGCGGCCCTCGTTTCGTCCAAAATGGAGATAGTGGGCAAAGGGCTCATAGCCCGCTCTTTCCACGTCCGGATTCCTGCGCCGATACTCACTTGGGTCAAAGTCAGCACGCGGCCGCAGACCGCGGCGCGAACCCACCCGAAGATAATGAAACAGGCCGGCTTCGGGCGAATGGAACCGACGTCCTGCCGACCGCTCGTAATGTGCGAGATCGAACCTTTCCGCCTCATCCAAGAGCATCGAGCGGTCAAGACCAGCCCGCACGCATGCCTTCCACGCCAATGCCGGGAAGAGCAAAGGAGTGACAGTTGCCATCAGTGCGCCACCGACACTCATCACCGGACGACCCATTGCTCGCGCAAAGCACGGAAAGCCGCGAGAAGATCGCCTGGCCGCCTTGACAGTTCCAACGGCAGAAGGTGTCCGCGACCGAGACGTCGCAGCCGTTCGGCCGGGGCGCCTAGTTCGAACGCTACGACGGGCAATCCTCTTCGCAATGCCGCAGTCAAGACAAAGGACCAAGTCTCGGGCCAGATAGCCGGGAGAAACACAACATGAGGGGCGGCATCCTCGATCAATCGATCGATGCTTTCGGGACGATAAGAACCTGTAACGACGACACCTGCCCTCTCTAGAAGCGCTGTTTCCGGACTTGGACCTAAAACCGTAAATACCAGTGGCGTCGCGGATGCCTTCGCTTCGCGAGCCAAGTCCAGAACGACGCGCGCGCCCTTAGATACATTCAATGACCCGAGCATGATGATCCGGAGAGGATCCTCTGCCCCGAGATGCGGCGCGCGTTCCGGCGGCACGTCAAGATCGTCCTCCGGTGCCCACACATAATACGGCTTTGCGAGATGTTGCCGCATGCGCACCGCCAGGTCCTCGCTGGGCACGACAATCCGATCGGCCTGCGCCAGGAATGCTAGGGAGTCGCGCCGCCATACGCGTGGGTCCACGTTCGATACCTCGGATCCGTGAGTGGCAACGCATTCAACACAGACGTCTGTTGGTGCTACATCGCAAAAATCCCCATGCCCGGTCACCATGTCAACGCGCGGACACAGCGCATAGTAATCATGCAGGATAACGTCATAGGGACAGCCAAGGGTCGCGCTCAAATCTCTGACCCAATCGATTGCCTCAGGCGGACGGTCGATCAGGTGATTTACCAGAAGGCGGACGACTCGATGTTCTTTGGCGAATTCCACGAGCTGGCGACGCCCGCGCGAAAGGTCGAATACCGCCGCGGGAGCGTCCGCCCCGTTCGCGATAGCCTTGTCCTCGACCACCGCAAGGGTCGGAGCCCCGGCAACCGCGCGAAGGCGGAGAATGTTGCTGCCCTTTTGCCCGATGTGCCGCTCGTAGAGATCGAGAAATCTGCTGCTTCCCCCTCCCCGGCCGTGATGGATGCTCAGCACCGTATCCTGGTCGGCGTGCCAGACCCGACACTCCGGCTTCTGCTCCGCTTCGTTACGCGGTGCACCCTGTGCAGCACCGACGTTCATGTAATGGAGCAACGGATCCACCAGCTGACCCAGCTCAGGATTGCGGCGGCGATAGAAAGCGGGATCAAATATCGGTGCCGGCGGCCGGCGCTCTCGCCAACCAATGACGGCATAATGCAGCAATGGCGCGCGCTCGACTCTTGCACGGCGACGCCTGTCGACAAACTGACGAAGGTAGAACACGGGATCGAATGCAAGCTCGATGGCAGCGAGATGCGGTCGAACAATCATTGCCACCAGCGGACGAACGACGACACCCAGCACGCGCCCGAACACAGCAACCTCGACCAGAACGGTCGCGACACTCCAAAGAAATCTCCCGACTGCCTGCGCGACCAGCGTCCACGTCCGGAAGAGCAGTCCGCCCGCTGGCACGTAGCGCGATGGAGTACGGTACGGCATCTCCTATCCGTCAAGCTTGCTGCGCAAGGAGGTCAAGGATAGAGCGCGATGAAAATCGTCGCAGACGCACTCTCCATCGCACTGAATAATGCTGCTCCAGGCCACGGAACTGGGCGTCAACACGGCAATCCTTCCCAAGCTTGATCATGGTAGGCCTGTATACAATCACAGCGGAGAGGACGTTATAGCGAAGTCGCGGGATGCGAGGCTCCGGTCCACTTTCCGGGGCCGTTCACCATATGGGCCGGTCCGCCCGACTAGGCCCGCCCTAGCAGGCGCCGCGCCATACCGCTCCGTTGGTTGTATCAATGGACAGCACCGATATCTGACCAAGCATTCCATCGCGAGTGTTACAAGTCGCGTCTTTCGGGACTATATGGATTCATGACAAAATACTTTTCTTTTCTTTCTTGTCGATCCTTCGAAGGACGTTCGGTGAGGGTCGCCAAGCCATCGAACGGTGGGAGCGCAAGTTGAAATGGCGTGGGGGCTTCGGGTCGGAGTGGTGGCAAAGTGCATTGGCGCCCCGGCGAAAAAAGTCCGTGACGCTGTCGCCGATTGAGTGCGAGGAGATAGGGGCCGCGAACTTTACCTCCCATACTTCCAGACCTTGGTTGCAGATCAAGTTCGCAGACGGCCTCCCGGCCGGCAGATGGCTATCGATCTGGTACAGTGCCGGCCTCCTTGATGATCTCTCCCGGCCAATAATTCGGTTCAGGACACGCAACGGGAACCTGACCGAACTACTCCCCGCCGCTTTGTTTGGTCGCGGAACTTGGACAGGTTACGTTCCTCCCGACACAATCCAAGTTGATATTTCGCCGGTGGAACAACATGGCCGGTTCGGCTTTCGCGTGGACGCATACTCGACGTCGTCTGTTGTCCGGATCGCCGGAATGGCGCTCATCCGTCACCCTTGGCGAACGCTCATTGCCGGTTTCGCCGCTGCTACCGGATCGACGGGCAAGGCCTATGAGTTGATCCAATATTCTACCCGAAGTTGTGACTTTCGCTCCTATCACGCGTGGAGGCTACAGGGCATTAGAGAGCTTGAACCGGATGGGCTTGACCGGCCTCGTAACGATTGGCGGGAGGGGCCGCATATCTGCGTCATCGTCCAGGTGGACAACGAAACGTCGGAAGCCAGCCTCGTCACAACACTCATTTCCGTGTGCGATCAGGCGTACCCTAAATGGTCACTTGTCATAGTGTCTCCGACGAATCACTGGATGGCAGCCATTGGCAACCTTCTGGCGCCCCTGGGGCGACACGCCATTCATGTTCCACCGGAGGCCCAGGTGGAAACTCTATGGAGCGGACTTGGAGACAACACTCTGCTTGTGCCATTGATGGCTGGCGCCACAATTCCTCGGATTGGGCTGGCGGCAGTAGCCGAATACTCGATCGCCAATCCGCAGCATGAGATCATCTATGCCGACGAGGACGAGGTCGATCACCAGAGCCGTTTCTGCAGCCCAAAATTGAAGCCCGACTGGAGCCCGACGTTCCAGCGCCATGCGCGCTACGTGGGCCGCGCGATCTATATCCGCTCCACGGTCATCACGAGTGTCAAAGGCGCCCTTGCGGCGGATTTGACGAGCGCCAGCGGTCTTATCGAAGAGCTTCTTGCCCCCGACCAAAAGGTTGGCCATCTGCGACGCGTCTTGCTGACATCACCGCAAGGCAGCCCAGACAAGATCCACGTTGGGTCCATCGATGACGCAGCCGCAAGCGCCAAGCAAGAGACGACGCGAAAACTGGCAGCCACAATCATAATACTTAGCAAAGACAGGGCTGATCTTCTTGGAACGTGTCTCGACAGTCTGGAGTGCACGCAGCCTCAGAATTTTGAGATCATTATCGTGGATAATGGCAGCAAAGAGCCGGCGACTTTTGCGTTGTACGATCGGTGGCGACGTGATCCTCGTGTGCGAATTCAATACTGTCCCGGGCCCTTCAATTTTTCGGCCCTTTGCAATTCCGCGGTTGCAATGGCGAATGCGCCGATCATCGTGTTCTTGAACAATGACACCGTCGTCCGCACTCCCGACTGGCTCGAACAAATGATCTCCTATGCCTCGCATCCGCGCATTGGCGCCACGGGAACCAGATTGGTTTATCCATCCGGCCGGCTTCAACATGCAGGCTTGACCATCGGACTTGGCGGTCTTGCTGCCCATGTTGAGCGGGATGCACAGCCAAGTCAGCTGGGGTACTTGCAGGGGCTTGTAGCGAACCGGGAGGTATCGGCCGTGACAGCAGCATGCATGGCAATAGAGAAGGCTAAATTCATCTCTGTTGGAGGTTTCGATTCAGTAGCGTTTCCCGTCGAGCTCAATGACGTGGATCTTTGCTTGAGACTGAATGCTGCGGGTTGGCAAACGGTTTGCTTGATCAAGCCGGTATTGGTCCATCACGAGTCTGCCACGCGCGGGCATACGTTACGTCAGGACGCCAGATACGCACACGAACGTGAACAGTTTCGAACGAGATGGCTTTCGCACATCCGCGACGATCCATATTTCCATCCGGCCCTGTCCTTGCACTCGGTCGCGACGGCACTGGATCGATGAGGTCCCTAGTAACCAGGGCGAACCGCCGCCAATTCGACCAAGAAACGCCGCATAGCGTACCGATGCATCGCCAGAGGACGCACCCTTGATAGGTCGATTGGGCCTGCTGTGGCGATACCTCGTGAAGTGCGAGTCCGCTACGGTCTGGAGCTAGACTGGCAAATGCCATCCTTGATCCCCAAACAGGCTTGGGCCCGCTGGCTAGTCTACGAGTTGATTTACGCTTGTCCGGGTAGCCGCAATGCCACGACGTTCAACCTGTGAGTTGCGCCCGCCAAGGCAATCATCCGGGACGACCCAGCTTTTGCCAATGATCCCAATCAAACTCAACTCTACGCGGAACTGCTCGAACTTGCACCGATAGACACCAAAGGCCGGCGAGAGAGTCGCGTTCTGGAAGTGGCGGCCGGATGTGGCGGCGGCCTGCTTTACCTGCAGAAGCATTTCTGCCCGCCGGAAACCATTGGCATCGACCTGTCCCGTGTCGCCGTATGGCGTGGCAGGCCGCTTGGAGTCGATGTCCGCCGCGGTAACCTAACCCGGCTCCCCTTCGAGGATCAGCGCTTCGACAATGTAGTGTGCGTCGAGGCGATGAACTACGTCCCCATAAGGGAGTTCATTAGAGAAGTTTTCCGCGTCATCAAACCCGGCGGACGATTGTTTCTCGGTGAATGCTCGGAATTTCCAAACGACGCGAAAGATCACTTCCATCAGATTGCTTCGATGGGCGGACTCGATCTCGAATGCTTCAAAGATGCATCCCAAGGGGTGCGGGCATCGCTCAAGGAACGAAGCCCGCGCCTTTCACGCGCCATCGCATGGCTTCCTGCGTATCTTCGTAATCGGCTAAAGGAGATGATGGCGCTTGAGGGTAGTGACCGCTACCATCAGTGGCAATCTGGTGCATCTGGCTTTGCAATGGTCATCCTGCGTCGGCCTCCGGTTTGGCCCAGTTAGCATCTCGATCTACGCCCTGCTACCTTCCCCAAGCGGGATGAACGCAAGGCGAGTGGTCCCTGTGCAGGGTGAACCTCGGTCGTGGTAAACTTGGGTTTATGTTGAGGAAGATGATTGCAAAGCTGAACAGATCTGGTCCGCCGCGAACCGCTGCCGCCAACGAGAGCGCTGGCTCCCCACCATGAACAAGAGCAATGGGGAAATAGATGGCTCTGCGCGGGTAGTTCTTGATTTATCGCGCTTGGTTTTTGCTGCTTGGAATCGAACACCAACTGGGATTCCTCGCGTGGAACTCGCCTACGCTGAACATTTTATCGCGAGTTCATCGAAGCAGTTGCAGTTCGTCGTTCTCGACGTCTTCGGCCGCCTGCGCATCATAGATAATCAATTGGCCACCGATTTCGTGAAGGAGATCGCACAGTATTGGCGCTGCAATACCGCGTCCATTGCAGCGCATCTGCGTGTAGTAGCCCGCGCCCTGCAAATCCACGCCCTGCTGCTGCCCGGGCTCGGAGGAAATCTGACCAGAGCCGTTTCTCAGAGCCGTGGCCCGGTCGTATATATCATCACCTCACAGTGGCATCTGGATCGGATTCATATGCTGGAGCGCATAAAATCCGCCGGGAATCTGAAGCTCGTTTATTTCGTCCATGACATCCTCCCTTGTGTGTTCCCTGAATATTTTCCCGCCGCTGACGAGGAGAGAACCAGCCGGACGATGGAAAATGCCGCTCGACTTGCAGACGTCGTCGTCGCCAACTCACAGGCCACGGCCGACACCTTTCGCAAGAAATTCGGCAAGGACCGCCTCTCCGATTCCATCGTGGTTGCCCCCCTTGGTCTCAGCGTAGCAGTGCCTCGGGAGAAGAAAGTCAACGAACCGACCAAGCCGTATTTTGTAATGGTCGGCACGATTGAGCCGAGAAAGAATCACCTGCTGATTCTCAACGTATGGCGCGCCCTGCGCGCCGAGCGCGGTGTGGACACACCACGTTTGATCCTGATCGGCGGCCGGGGATGGGAGAACGAGAATATCGTCGACATGCTGGAGCGGAGCCCAGCCCTACAGGGATTTGTCGAGGAACGGTCCCGCATCTCCGATGAGGAAATGATCCAAATCGTGTCTGGGGCACGTGCTTTGATCATGCCTTCCTTTGCCGAAGGCTACGGATTGCCTCTTGCCGATACGCTCGCACTTGGAGTGCCTGCCTTGTGCAGCGACATTCCAACACTGCGCGAAATTGGCGGCGATGTTCCGGAATTTCTCGACCCACTCGATGGTGTCGGATGGCGTTCCGCGATCATCGACTATCTGGACGGCACGTCGGGGCGGCGCCAGGCTCAACTGCAAAGATTGGTCGAATGGCAACCACCACGATGGGACGACCACTTCAGCCGGATTTCTCATGTTCTAAAGGCACTGACCAGCTAACCGTCACAGATTGACAGGTTCGGGTGTAGCCGGCGTCTAAACCCTATAATACTCGCGAGACCAACGGACGAACTCGCCAATACCAACTGATATCGGTGTGGCGGGACGATATCCGATCAGCGCCTCAAGGAATTCAGTGGAAGCCTCGGTTCGCGAGACATCTCCCATCTGCATATCCATGTAGTTGCGCTTGGCTTGTTGGCCAAGCGTGCGCTCTATCTCTTCAATCAACGTCAACAGGCTTACCGGATGACCGCCGCCAATATTCACGATCCTATAGGGGCCGACCGGGCTCGATGAATCTGTGTCTACAATGCCGACATCACCGTGACGCTTTGGCGCCAGTTCGCTCAGCCGAATGACGGATTCTACGAGATCATCAACATAGGTGAAGTCTCGCTCCAAGTTTCCATGATTGTAGATATCGATTGGATGCCCAGCCAAAATATTCTGGACGAACTTGAAAAGAGCCATGTCCGGCCGGCCCCATGGACCATAGGCGCTGAAGAAGCGGAACACGGTGATAGGCATGTCCCAGAGATGCGCGTAGCAATGCGCGATCGCCTCGACCGACTTCTTTGACGCGGCATAGGGCGTCAACGGGCGGTCGGACCGGTCAGTTTCCGCGAGTGGAAAGTCGGTACTTGCTCCGTAGACCGAGCTGGTGGAAGCAATCATCAAATGTCGGGGACGCAGCTCGCGGCATATCTCCAGGATATTGAAGCTGCCGACGATGTTGGAATCGACATAGGCTCGCGGGTTTTCGAGACTGTAACGGACGCCGGCCTGGGCGGCCAAATGGATCACCAATTCAGGCGCAGACTGTTCGGCGATGGTCCGGAGTTTGTCCGCATCTTCCAACATGCAGTGGTGGGTACGAAAGCGGCCAAGCTGCTCGAGCAGGGCATGCCGGTCTTCCTTGAGTTTGACATCGTAGTACGGCGTCATCCCATCGATGCCGGTAACTTCGTGACCCTGCTGAAGCAGTCGCTTGGCGACATGAAAGCCAACAAAGCCTGCAGTTCCGGTGATCAAACAGCGCATTACCAAACTTGTCCCTTCATCAATCGCTCACCCAAGTATCCGGCCCTATCTGGGGTTATCCACTGCCATCGGAGTACTCGCGACTGTGATGACACGGTCGTCTGTCGGGCATGGCTAGCCCCTTCGGGATCCAGAGCGGGTGCGACCGGATGGTCATCCGGCAACAGCCAACTAAGTCAGGGTGTTCATAAATGATCGGGGGAGCAGCAATCCAAGACTTTCCGACAAAGTTGACGCGCTCGTCCCCAACTGTCGCAGCCTCTCCGCTCGCCCCGGAAACCGGCGCTGAAAAAGGAAACGGCCGGGATTTACCCGGCCGCCCCTCGAAAGATTAGGTTTCAGACCGTCTTACTGGATGACGATCTCGACGCGGCGGTTCTGCGGCTCGCGGACACCGTCGGCGGTCTTGACCAGGAGGCCAGCCTCGCCGCGGCCGATCACGGCAATCGCGGTGGCCGGCACGCCTTCACGCACCAGCGCGTCCTTGACCGTGTTCGCGCGACGCAGCGACAGCGCCATGTTGTAGGCTTCCGGGCCCGACGTGTCGGTGTGGCCGGTCGCCGTGATGCGGGCGTTGCCCTTGGTCTTGTAGGC